>JANNSR010000114.1:0-4812 GCA_031402935.1 Hyphomicrobium sp.
CCGTCGGCTTCGATGATGCGGCAGCCCACCGGCTCGCCATGCTCGGCATGCACCAGATGGCGGAAGTGTTCGCGGCGCTTGAGCCGCGCCTGAAAGAAGCAGCCAGCCTCGACGCGATTTCGCAAACACTCGGCCAAGGCGGCATCCCATTGTGGGTGCCGCTGCCGATGATGGAGCGCGATACAACCGTAACACCCGGCTGGGACACGACGTCGGACAGCTTAGCTGCCCGCCTCGCCGAATTGCTCGGCAGTCCTCTGGTTTTGCTGAAATCGGTCTCCGTCGCGCCGGGTACCAGCGCTGCCGTACTCTCGGCCGACGGTGTCGTCGATCGGGCTTTTCCAGCCGCGATCGCGCGCTCGGGCCTCGACTGGCGCATCTTCGGCCCCGGCGATGACGCGGCATTGGTTAAGGCGCTATCTTCTCCCTCTCCCCGTTTCTGCACTTAACGGGGAGAGCGGATATACCCGTCGACGGGCCCCCCCTCCCATGCTATCGCGCGACAATGGATTACGAAGCAGACTTAAAAGGCGTGGCCCGGCCGCGCTTTGGTTGGGCGCTGACAGGCTCGGGGCATTTCTTCAAGGAAAGTCTTGAGATCATGCGCACGCTGCCGCACCTCGACGTGTTCGTGTCGAAGGCCGCGAGCGAAGTCATTCGCATGTACAAGCAAGACCTCGATCTCGCCCCCGATGTCCGCATTTTCAAAGATACGACCGCGAGTGCCGCCCCCGTCGGCGCTTTTTACTACGGCGCCTATCACACGCTCATCCTCGCGCCCGCGACGTCGAACACCGTCGCCAAGTGCGTTGCCGGTATCTCGGACAATCTCGCGACCAACGTCTTTGCCCAAGCAGGTAAATGCCGCGTGCCCGCAATCGTTTTCGCCTGCGATACCGCGCCCGAGATGGACACCGAAGCGCCCAAAGGCATGGTCAAGGTCTATCCGCGCCGCATCGACCTCGACAACACCGAAAAGCTAAAATCCTTCGACGACACCATCGTCGTCGAAAGCGTTGCAGACTTGCAAAAGGCCGTTGCGGCCAGGCTCAAATGGCTCAAAACCCAAAAGATAAGCTCCTCTTCCTGACCGGGCGCCTCGCCGAGAACCGCCTGAAGTCCACGGTTGAAGCCGTTGGCCTGCGAGGCGGGCATTGGCACATCGCCAACATCGGCATCAAGGTCGCGGCCTTGATGACGGAGGCCATCGTCAAGAACCGCTTGAAGGGGCCGCTGGACGCAACCCGCGTTATCGTGCCGGGCCGCTCGCGCATGGATCTGGCTTCTCTCGGAGCCCATTACAATGTGCCGTTCGAGCGCGGGCCCGACGAGCTGGCCGACCTGCCGCAATACCTCGGCAAAGGCGGCAAGCCGCCGGACCTGACCAAACACGATCTTCGCATTTTCGCCGAGTCCGTTGACGCGACTGCGCTGACTATTGAGCAGATGCTCGCGCGCGCGGCCGAGCAAAAATCCAAGGGCGCCGACGTCATCGATATCGGCTGTCAGCCGGAGACCAAGTTTCCGCACCTCGAAGACATGGTGCGCGCACTCGTCAAAGCCGGCTTCAAGGTCAGCGTCGATAGCGGCGACGTGTCAGAACTCGAACGCGGAGCGAGAGCCGGCGCGCACTACGTTTTGAGCCTGGACGAAACGACCCTCGACGCCGTCAAAGGCACGAAATGCGTGCCCATCCTGGTGCCGAGACCGCATGGCGATCTGAAATCGCTGATCCGCGCCATCGACCTCGCGACCGAGAAAAAGATCAAGCACATCGCCGACCCGATCCTCGATCCGATCCACTTCGGTTTTACCGAGTCGATAAAACGTTACGCCGAACTCCGCCGCCTCCGCCCAAAAACCGAAATGCTGATGGGCACCGGAAACCTGACCGAGCTGACGGATGCCGACAGCCAGGGCGTCACGGCCATGCTGCTCGGCATCTGCTCAGAACTCAAAATCCAGAACGTGCTGATCGTGCAGGTGTCGCCGCACACGCGCCGCACCATCGAAGAGCACGACGCCGCCCGCCGCCTGATGTTCCGGGCGCGTGAAGACGAGAGCCTGCCCAAAGGCTATGGTGGCGGCATGCTGTCCCTGCACGACCTCGTGCCATTTCCGCAATCCGATGCCGAGATCACAGCCGGTGCCGCAGAAGTTAAAGACGGCAACTTCCGCATTCAGGTTGGCGAACAGGGCGTGCACATTTATTCGCGCGACGGCCACCACGTCTCGCGCAACCCGTTCGACCTCTACCCGTATCTCGGCGTCGACGCCGACGGCGCGCACGCCTTTTACCTCGGCTATGAACTCGCCAAGGCCGAAATCGCGTTGGCGCTCGGCAAACGCTACGCCCAGGACAACCCGCTCGATTTCGGCGTTGCAGCGGATAAAAAAAGCGAAGACCTGACGCGGCATGCACCCGAGGGTGCAACCCTCAAAGCAAAAAAGCAGGGTGCAACGCCGAAAACGAAAGACCAAGGTGGAGTGACCGCCAAGTCGTCCGGCCGCGAGGGCAAGGAATGAACTGTCACCAAAACCGTCATCCCCGCGAAGGCGGGGACCCATCCAAGCCAGCCAATCGCGACTCAACTGGGGCCTGGATGGATCCCCGCCTGCAACGCCTCCGGCGTTGTCGCGTTCCCCCGCAAGGGGACTTCCAAGGAGTCGCGCGACGCGGGGATGACGCCTGTTTGCGTTGGAATTGGCCTACACGTTCGGGGGAGGCCTAATGCCCCGCATCGTCGAAACCATCGTCACGACCGCGAACGCGAGCGGCGAGGTGCACATCGCGCCCCTTGGTCTGATCCAGGATGGCGATCACTGGATCATCGCGCCGTTCAAGCCGTCGAAGACGCTCGATAACCTGCGCGCCAATCCGGCAGCATGCGCCAGCCATACGGACGATGTCCGCGTGTTCGCCGGCTGCGTCACGGGCCGCAAGTCGTGGCCGCTCGTTCCCGCGGCAAAAATCAAAGGCGGACGCTTAGCCGAATGCGTGTCGCATTGGGAACTGCAAGTCGACGACGTCATCGAAGACGAGCTTCGCCCGCGCTTCAAATGTAAAATCGTGTTTCAAGAAAGCCACAAAACCTGGGGCGGGTTCAACCGTGCGGAAGCCGCCGTGCTCGAACTCGCCGTGCTGACGACGCGGCTGCACATGCTGCCGCCGGAAAAGATCGACGCCGAACTCAAGTATCTCGACATCGCGATTCTGAAAACCGCAGGTGCGCGCGAGCTTGAAGCCTGGGGCTGGCTGATGGACAAGGTTACGGCCTGGCGCACCTCCACCCCGGCCACGTCGCCGGCGAAAAAAGGCTGACCCCGATGGCACCTGTCACCGCGATGCCGTCCGACACGCAGGGATTTGTCTCAGCCTTCGCCAAAAGTCTTGAGGGCACATTCATCAGGCTGACACTCGGCAAGCCGGACGCCGCGTCTGAGATCAAAAAAATCGTCATCACGCCGGTAACGTTGCGCGAAAAGCCTGCCCTCAGTTTCGTCTATTCGTATGCAACGAAGGACATCACAAAAAATATCGCGCACAGTGACGCGCTTACAGAAGTCCAAACGCATCTCGGTCACGGCTTCAAAAGCGCGACGCTGTTCACGAGCCTGCGCGACCTCACGATCGCCTTTGTAAACGACGGCGCACCGCGCGTGACGAAGAACAAAGCCTCGCTCAAGGCGCCTGCTTCCCTCCCGCACGACCGCGCCAAAGCCTACGCCGTCGATCCGGCGCGGCCCTACCTGCACGATCTCGGCGTGACGCTCGGCGATGGCCGCGTCAAGCCTTCGATGTACGCCAAATTCAAGCAAATCTGCCACTTCATCGACATTGCTGACGATCTGATCCGCGCCTCGCCGCTCGCAGAAAAGCCGGACCTTAAAGTCGTCGATATCGGCGCCGGCAAGGGCTACCTAACGTTCGCGCTTTACGATCACCTGACGGCGCGGCTCAATAAATCGGTCGCCATGACCGGCATCGACGTGCGCCACGACCTCGTGACGGCGGCTGTAGCAATCGCACAGCGCGCGGGGTTCTCAGGCCTGTCGTTCGAAGCCGCGCGCGCGGGCGACCGGGAGCGATCACCCATAGACCTGCTGATAGCCCTTCACGCCTGTAACACGGCGACCGACGACGCCATTGCCAACGGCATCGCGGCCGAAGCCTCAATCATCATCGTCGCACCCTGCTGCCAGCACGAGATCGCGCCGCAACTCTCGCACCCCGCCGAGGCGCTGCGCGGCCTGACCAAGTTCGGCCTGTTCAAGCAGCGCCAGGCCGATCTCGTGACCGACGCGGCGCGCTGCCTGCTGCTCGAAGCGCACGGCTATAAGGTCAAAGTCATCGAATTCGTCTCGACCGAACACACGGCCAAAAATCTGCTGCTGGCCGCTGTCCGCTCAGTCGATGTGGATCGCGCCGCCGCCCGCCGCCAATACGAGGCATTGAAGGCGCATTTCCGCTTCGAATCGCATCATCTTGAGACCAAACTCGATAGGCGCTCGCGCGCTGCTGACGCCTGACAGAATCATTACTCCGGGGGATCGCACCATGCGCCGCACATCACGCCTCTTGCTTGTTTTCGCCGCCTGCGTGCTGGCGTCAAACGCGGCCTCAGCCGAAGACAACGTCGACTGCGCCAACGCCGTCACGACCGTCGATCTCAACGCCTGCGCGGCGAACGACTTCGATGCCGCCGACGCCGCCCTCAATGCCGTCTACAAAAAGATCATCGCCGACTTTGCCGGTGACGAACCTGAGAATGCCGAGAACAATAAGAAGTGGGTCGAGGCACTGCGCGTCTC
>JANNSR010000115.1:0-12127 GCA_031402935.1 Hyphomicrobium sp.
GGAGGGTCTGGTGCTGCGCGATCTGGCGATCAGGTTCATCCCGCCGGAATACACCGGATCGCAGGTTTCGGCCTGGGGGCTTGGGTCGATTGCGCTTTTGGGGTTAGGGATGATGCTGCTTCAAGGTTCGGTCAGCATGCCGTCGCCCTTCGAGGCGGCCGTGCTGTTCTGCGCGGTGCTGTTCGGCACCTGGGGCTACTGGGCGATTATCGCCGCCACCCGCACCGGTGAAGTTTCGGTCGTCACCCCTTTTCGCTATGCCCGGCTGGTGTTCGCCATTGTAATCGGGGCTGCGGTGTTTGCCGAATGGCCGGATGCGGTCACCCTGTGCGGGGCTGCCATCATTATTCTTTCCGGGCTTTATTCCTTTGCCAGCGAACGGGCGCGGCAGCGCGCGCTCTCCCTGTCGTGCCTCCAGAATTCCTGGTGCGCATGATCATAGCATAAAACCGGATTCCACTTTTCCGCATCATGCTCTAGGGGTAAGAGGCCCGCAGAAACATTTACCCCGCAGCCTTTGGAGGCCCAGATGAGCACCATCGTCGACATCCACGCCCGCGAGATTCTGGACAGCCGGGGCAACCCGACGGTCGAGGTTGATGTGATCCTTGAAGACGGCACGATGGGCCGTGCGGCAGTTCCTTCGGGGGCCTCGACCGGCGCGCATGAGGCGGTGGAAAAGCGCGACGGTGACAAGAAGCGCTACATGGGCAAGGGCGTGCTGGACGCGGTGGCCGCCGTCAACGGCGAGCTGGCCGAAAATCTGGTGGGCGAGGATGCGACCGAACAGGTGGCGCTTGACCGGCTGATGATCGTGATCGACGGCACCCCGAACAAGGGCCGACTTGGTGCCAACGCGATTCTGGGCGTATCGCTGGCGATGGCCAAGGCGGCGGCGGATTTCACCGCGCAGCCGCTCTTCCGCTATGTCGGCGGCACCAATGCCCGGGTCCTGCCGGTGCCGATGATGAATATCATCAACGGCGGCGAACACGCCGACAACCCGATCGACATTCAGGAATTCATGATCATGCCGGTCGCCGCTGAGACGGTGACCGACGCCATCCGCATTGGTGCTGAAATTTTCCACACGCTGAAAAAGAACCTGAAGGACGCCGGCCACAACACGGCCGTCGGCGATGAAGGCGGCTTCGCGCCCAACCTCAAGAGCGCTGACGACGCGCTGACCTTCATCATGCGCGCCATCGAGAAGGCTGGATACAAGCCGGGCGTTGACGTCATGCTGGCGCTCGACTGCGCGGCGACCGAATACCACAAGGACGGCAAGTACGTTCTCACTGGTGAAGGCAAGTCGCTCGATAGCGCGGGTAATGCCAAATACCTGGCCGATCTCGTCGCCCGTTTCCCGATCGTTTCGATCGAAGACGGCATGGGAGAAGACGACTGGGCGGGGTGGAAACTGCTGACCGACATGATCGGCGCCAAGTGCCAGCTCGTCGGCGACGATCTGTTCGTCACCAACACCAAGCGCTTGAGCCAGGGCATCACCACGGCCACCGCCAACTCCATCCTGGTCAAGGTCAACCAGATCGGCTCGCTGACCGAGACGCTTGAGGCCGTCAGCATGGCCCAGCGCGCCGGTTATACCGCCGTCATGTCGCATCGCTCGGGCGAAACGGAAGATTCCACCATCGCCGATCTCGCGGTCGCAACCAACTGCGGTCAGATCAAAACCGGGTCACTTTCGCGCTCCGACCGCTTGGCCAAATACAATCAGCTGATCCGCATCGAAGGCGAGCTTGGCGGCATCGCCACATATGCCGGGCGTTCGATCCTGAAGGGCGCCACGGCCTAGACTGACCGTTTAACTACCGCCTGGGCCATTGCATAGGCTCAATTAACCGCGTCGAGTGCTATGCGAAAGCGCCGCAAAGCCAGAGGGCAGCTCCGGTGCTATACTGTGTCTTTGAAAGATAGGTCAAAATGGCAATTGTGAAAAAGAAGGCGGCGCCGGCTGCTCCAGCCAAGGCGCCGCGCGCCAAGAAAACGGACACGCCCGCCGTTGTCGCGCCGGTCGTCCACGTCAGCGCCTTCAAGACCGGCAGCCGCATAACTCATCCCTCGTTCGGCGATGGCACGGTGACGGCGGTGGTTCGCGATCAGCTCACGATCAAGTTTGCTGGCGGCGAAAAGGTCATTCTGGACAGCTACGTCAAGGCTGGCGCCAAGGGCTAAGCGTGATGAAGCAAACCGGCAGCGTGGTTGGGCGCGCCGGACTGCACAACGTCTCATCGGCTGTGATCTCGCGATTTTCTCGGATACATGATCTGCTCGATCATGGCGATAATGGCGTCAATAAACGACAGCATGATGTTTCTCCGCAAAGGGTGCGTATCAGCTGCCGCCAATCCTGCGCCTCCTGCGCTGCTTTAACAAACGCCGTTGCTTTACAGCTCATGTAACTTTTTGTTATGTGCGCTCGAGAGGTGAAAATTGGCGCGCCGTCTCCCATCCCTCAATGCATTGAGAGCCTTCGAAACGGCGGCGCGGCATGTGAGCTTTTCGCTCGCCGCCGCCGAACTCAATGTTTCGCACGCCGCCGTCAGCCGTCACATCAGGGATCTCGAAGTCTGGTTCGGCATCAAATTCTTTCATCGTACCGGGCGCGGCGTTGAGCTGACCGATGCGGGTGAAACCTTCGGCCGCGATCTGACTCCGGCCTTCGATGCGCTGGCGCTGGCGACCGAGCGTTTCGCCACGCCGCGCAACCGCCGCCAGCTCGTCATCAGTTCGGAAGTGCCGTTTGCGGCTTTGTGGCTCGTACCGCGCCTCGGCCGCTTCACGGCGAAACATCCCGACATCGACATCGTGCTCGATCCGACCAACCGGCTCGTCGATTTCTCAAAAAACGAGGCCGATCTCGGTATTCGCTACGGGCAAGGCACGTGGCGGGACGTTGCTGCGGTCAAGCTCTGCGAGTCCCATGTCTCGCCAGTGTGCAGTCCCGCCCTGTTGAAGCGCAGCGCCATCACATCGCCACGCGATCTCGCATCCGTAACGCTACTGCAAGAGGATACGAAAAAGCACTGGTACGACTGGCTCGCGGCGGCAGGCGCTGGGGCTGACATCACGCCGTCGGGACCAACGCTCAAAGGTCATCTGGCCATTGCCGCCGCCGAAGCCGGTCAAGGCTTCGCGCTCGCTGACGATGTTCAGGCGGGTGACGCAATCCGCGCAAAACGCCTCGTGCGCCCGTTCAGCGTTATGATCCGCCATCAGGCCTACTATCTGGTGCGCGGCGCGCAAACGAAAGAAAGCAAAGCATCGGCCGCATTCCGCCAATGGCTGATTGCCGAGATTACCCAATCGGTCGCGGCCCCGGTCCTGAAAAGCTCGAAGCGACCACTGCGGTGATCAGCGCTCCGGCGCACCGTGCGGCATTAACCATTCAATATGTCAAATGACATTGAAGCCCGGGAAACTTGACCGTAAAAAAGGCTGCGCGCGGCATCCCGATACTGGTCAGTTTGCGGTTAGGATCGATGGTGTTCACCAGGAAGAATTTGATCGCATTGGCCGTCGGATTGACGATTCTGTCGGCGATTTTTGCGGCAAAACTCTCGTTCGACAGCATTCGAGCAACGGACTGGGTCGATCATACCAATCGCGCTCAACAAGCAGCACTGCGCATTCTGCTGACGCTTGTCGATGCTGAAACAGGAGCACGCGGATTTCTCCTCACCAATGATCCAGCGTATTTAGAACCCTACAGCCGCGCCACTGCGTCGGTTAAGAAAACAGCGGATGAGCTGCGCTTACTGACAGCGGACAATGCCGAGCAGAAATCCCGCATTGCAGAGGTGATAACGCTGATCGCATTGAAAATGGAACAATCAGAAACCGCCGTTAAGCTCGCGCGCGATGGAAAGCAGGAGGAGGCCAACGTTTTTGTGCGCACAAACGCCGGTAAAGACACTATGGACGCAATCCGGCAACATTTGACCGAATTGACCCACGTCGAAGACAACCTTCTGCAAGTCCGGACGGCCGAACGCAATCGTGTGCGCAATGCCCGAACGTGGATGATACTCCTCACGATATTCGGCGCACTGGCGACAGCCGGCACCATGTCTCAGGCCTTCCGCAGCCATATCGCCGAGCTAAAGGCCGCCAACGCCGAACTCGATCAACGCGTGGCCGACCGGACAGCTGATCTGAGGGCGGAGGAAGCCCGCCAGCGCCTGGCGCTCGACGCCGGCGCACTTGGCTCCTGGCAGCTCGCAGCTGACGGCATGTCGTCCGTAAGGTCGCCAAGACATGACGAGATTTTCGGCTATCCCGAGCCCCGCGCGGCTTGGTCAGTCGATGACTTTTTCAACCACGTTCATGACGCCGATCGCAAATCGGTCCGGAGCCTCTTCGAAGAGTCCAAGAAAGCTGGCAGCAGCTGGGTTTTCGAATGCCGCATCATCCGCGCCAACGATAAAGCCATTCGCTGGATCGAAGCCCGCGGCGCGCCGCGCTATTCAACGGCCGGACAGCTTGAGGGCTATGTCGGCGTCGTCGGCGATGTCACCGATCGGGTGACGCGCGAACAGCAGCTCAAGAATATTTCCCAGGAATTGGAGCATCGGTCAAAGAATTTGCTCGCGGTCATTCAAAGCATATCAAACCAGACGGCACGGCATTCGACCACCATCGACGAGTACCGCGACGGCCTCAGTCAACGCATTCTCGGATTGCTGAGATCGCAGGACATCTTGGTTGGCCGGGAGGGTCACGGTGCAAGCCTGAAGACTCTCGTGACCAGCCAGTTGAAGACTTTCGGCAACGCAGATCAGCAACGGATTGGTGGCCCGGAGGTGATCCTGAAATCGAACGCAGCGCAGTCGATCGGATTGGCGCTTCACGAACTTGCGACCAATGCTGCCAAGTATGGCGCGTTATCCGTGCCGGCAGGCACCGTCGAAGTCACTTGGACCCGGGACGATGACCACGTCGCTCTGACCTGGCGCGAACGCGGCGGTCCACCTGTCGTTGAACCGGTGAGAAAGGGCTTTGGCTCCTCGGTGTTGCGCGTCATCGCAGCCCAGGGCATTGGCGGCGAAACCCGGCTTGAGTATTTACCGACCGGCGTCGTTTGGTCGGCAAGAATATCCAACGACATGCTGGCGTGACAGACGGCGGCTGAATCGCGCCGTTCCATTAAGACCGCCTAACGATTGCAAAACTTAACCCACCTTCATTCTTTTTAGTGGCGAAATCGAACGCTGTTTTACTTGGCCTTAAACCGGCCGCGCTAAAACCAAATCGTTCTCCCGTTTCTCTCTCCCGGAGATCGAAGCTAACGTGCTGCGTCAAATCCCGTATGATCGTCGAAGTCCGCCCCGTACGCGCGTGCGGCAGGTTCTGGTGTTGCTTGCCTGTCTGCTATCAACGGCCTACTTCGGCCATCATGCCCTCTCAGGCCGCCACGGCTTCGAGGCTCGCAATCAGCTGATCGATCGCGCCAACCTGTTGGCGTTCGAGATCAGGAGCCTCGAGGCCGTGCGCGCCAAGCTCCAGCGCGACGTGGCGCTGCTGGCACCCGAACTCCCCAATCCCGACCTGGTCGAAGAAATCGCCCGCGACTTGCTCGGCTACGTCCATCCAAGCGAGCGCCTGATTTCTCAGCGCTGATGCGTCATCGCCCTGCCTCATCATTGCTGATAATTATGTGACGAATGCCGCTCCGCGCGCTAAGCTGGTGCTGCAACTTATTAGCCGCCGCTCAATTGCGTTTCGCCCGATGCGCACCCAATTCAGCGGCGTCTTAAATGCGAGCAAAGCCATGGCCAAGCCGAAGACACCTAAAGAAGACCCGGTCGAACTCGACATCCCCGACGGCGTTGCGGAGGCCGATCAATCGGTCGAGATCCTACGCGCCTGGATTTGCGACGGGTCGATGATGCTGTCGCTCAGCGCCGACGCCTTCGGCGAGCGCACGATCGATTGGGGCCGCCTGCTGGCCGAGATCGGCCATCACATCGCCAAGTCGGCCCACCTGCAGGGCCACATGACCCAGCCCGAGGCGCTCCAGGCCGTGCGCCAAGGCTTCGAGGAAACGCTACCCCGGGCCCAGCCGGCCATGTCGGGCAAGGTCCGCGGCCGGATCAATCACTAGGTCCAGCACCCTGGGGCCAGCGCACTGGGCCCAATGGGCAGAAACAGGGCTCCGGCCCCCGGCTGCACAAGGGTTAACAACACTGTTGCTCGGCTGCACCAGTGCAAGCCTTTCCACAATTTCCAAGTTGCTACGCCGCTATGAGCGTGGATGACCGGGGTCTAAGCTCTTGCTGCGGTCTGAGAGCGCTCGCTAAGCATCGAGGCCACAAGTGTGCGTTCATTCGAAAACGTAAGACAAATAGTCTTGTCTCGGGGGACGGCTCATGACATCGCGCACCATCGGAATGACAGTTTGTGCACTCGCTGGCGTTCTGGCCGCTGGGTGCTCGCAGAACAGCAGCACCTTGCAAACGGCGTCTGTCGCGCCCGACAAGGCGATTGCCCAGAATCAGCCGAAGCTCGATCCGGTCTGCGTCTCGCTGACCAACCAGATCGATACGCTGCGCAAGGAAGGCGCGGTCGAACGCCTTGAGAGGGCCTCAACCGGCAAGTCTGCCACCGTGCAGGTCAAGCGCGCGTCGCTCGTCAAACAGGCCGAATTGAACAAGGCCTTCGCCGATTATCAGACAAGCTGCGGGCCAGCCGCCCTGCGTCCGATGACAGCGCAAGCGGCTCCTGCTGCAGTGGCCCCTGTCACTGCTACAACGGCGCCAGCCGCAGCAAAACAGGCCGCTGCAGCCGCTGCGCCCGCCGCTGCAGCCGCGGCACCGGCCGCTGCCGCCGCAGCTCAGGCCGTGACCAAACAGTAGGCATTCCGGCACCTCGCGCTGATCGCCGCCGCACCTATCGCGTCTTGCGGTGCGGCGGATGCGCCACACCAGCGCCACGAGGGGTTGCGAAGCTTTTTGGCCTATGGTCATAAGTCTGCGTCGGCTACCGGTTCGGGCATCGAGTTGCCCGTTCCGCCATTTGGGAAAATGGAATATTACATGCGGGGATTGAGCGGTTTCGCCGGTGTTGTGTTGATAGCAGCCGCACTGCAAGGCTGCGGCGGCGCCAGCGGCGGCGACCCGGGCGCCAGAGCGCTGCCCCTTGGTCAGTCGTGCCAATCGATCCGCGGTGATTTGAACCGCCTCGACGCGCGCGGCGTGCAGTCGAGCGTTGAACGCCAAAGCAGCGGCGGCAAATTATCGGCGGCGCAAAAGGCCGACGCCGATCTCTACAACCGCTTGCTCGGACAGTATCTCGGCTCGCGCTGCCACGTTTAGGCCACGCGCTGTGAAATTAAGAAAACTCCGTGGGTCGCGGCCGCCGTTCCTGCTATGCTGCCCTCGGTAACCGCAGCTGAACGGAGACGGACATGGATGACCAAACGCGCGCCATCGCCGTTATGGCAATTGTCGGCATTGTCGCCGGCTTTCTGGCGTCAATCGTGGTCGGCGGCGACGGCGGCTTGATCCAATATCTGATATCGGGGATCGTCGGCGCCTTTGTCGGCGGCTTTCTGCTGAGCTCGCTCGGTGTCCGTCTTGGGATCACGAACCCGCTTGTCGCTCAGATTGTGACCGCTACCATCGGCGCCATGGTCGTGGTGCTTTTGGCCCGGCTCATTGTGTAAGCAATTTGCCGTCATGATCGATTGAAAGGGATTAAACCTATGGCCGAACTGCAGCCCTACATGCCCTACATCATCATGGCGCTCACCGGCCTGATCGCCGGCTGGCTGGCGGGAATGCTGCTCGGCGGCGGCGGGCTGATCCGCAATCTGTTCGTCGGCATCATCGGTGCCTTCGTCGGCGGCTTCCTGGTCAACGCCGGCCTGCTGACGCTGCCGGACTCAGTGCTCGCCTGGGCCAACCTGATCCCCTACGGCGCGCAGATCCTGGTTTCGACCATCGGCGCCATCTTCGTCATCATCATAGCCCGACTCGTCAGCCGCTAGGCAAAAAGCTTCACGCGCAGCAGTCCCCATGCCCGCCTTTTCGACCCAGCGCCGCGTCGCCCACACAGCCGCCGAGATGTACGCCCTCGTCGCCGACGTCGAGCGCTATCCCGAATTTCTCCCCATGTGCACCGGGCTCGTCGTCAATTCCCGCGCGCCATCGCCGGACGGCGAAGAGCTGACCGCGCGCATGAGCGTCGGCTACAAATCGGTCTCGGAAAGTTTCATGACCCGCGTTGCGCTGAGATCCGCCGCGCGCGAGATCGACGCCAGTTATCTCGACGGGCCGTTCAAGCGGCTGGAAAACCGCTGGCGCTTCAAGGATCAGCCGGGCGGCGGCTCGATCGTCGATTTCCACATCGACTACGAGTTCAAATCGCCGATGCTCGGCGTTCTCGTCGGCAGCGTCTTCGACCAGGCGTTCCGCAAATTCACGGACGCCTTCGAGGTCCGCGCCCGCGCCGTCTACGGCGCCCGGCCGGCGACTGCATGACTGCCATTTCCTAACGGCAAAGCGTCAGCGAATAATTCTATCGGCGTTGCGCGCGTCTTTCATGCCGATGACGCTGTCGAGGCCCCTGGCGTCGCGCAGGATCGCGCCATCGAGATCGGTGTTGGTCAGATCCGCCCCCGCGAGATCGGCGCCCGTTAAATCGGCCCCCGACAAATCGGCATCCTTGAGGATCGCATCGCGCAAGCTGACGCCCTTGAGATTGGCAAAGCTCAACAGCACATGCGTCAGGTCGGCGCCGTCAAGCGTCGCGCCTTCGAGATTGGCGCCCGACAACTCGGTGCGCCAGATGTTCTCGATGAAGCCGGTTTTGCCGAACGGCGCAACCGTTGCGCCGGACAGATCGGCGCCCGAGAGATCGGCGCGCGTCAAGCGTCCGAACAGGCGGATACCACGCATGTTGGCGCCCCTGAAACTCGGTGCTTCAGCGCGCGCCTGGGCTAGTGTCGAGAACACAGACGGGCGCAGGAAGCTCGCGCCTTCCAAGTTGGCGCCGTCGAAACGCGTCGCGACGATGGTCACGCGATCGAGCTTGGCGCCCGACAGATCGGCGCCCGAGAGATTGGCGCCTGAGAGATCGGCCCCGAACAGCGTTGCCTTGGACAAATTGGCGGCCTTGAAATCGAGATCGGAGAGATCGAGGCCCTTGAGGTCTTTGCCGCTGAGGTCGGCCTTTTCACCGGCCGGCAACGCGAACAACTGGCGGGTGATGGCTGAGACGGTGGCGTCAGTCGCGCGCACCGGCAGGCTGCCAATCGCGGTCTGAATCACCACAAGCGCCGCAGCCGCCAACAATGTCCGATGCTTCATACCAGAAGTTGTCGCACGAACTGCAGCGCTTCGGCAACCGCTGCTAGCCGCACACCCTGGCGCGTCTCGTCGTGAAACTGGAAGCGCTGGGCTGTTGCGGCGCCGCCCTGGCGCTGGGCCGCGATGTAAACCAGTCCAACCGGTTTTTGCGGCGTGCCGCCGCCAGGCCCCGCAATGCCCGTCACGGCCACCGAAACCGTGGCATGCGAATGCCGCAGCGCGCCCTCTGCCATGGCGACTGCGACAGCGGCGCTGACGGCGCCGTGGCGCTCGATAACGGCTGCCGGCACGCCGAGCAGTTCGATCTTGGCGGCGTTGGTGTAGGTGACGAAGCCGCGATCGATGACGTCGGACGAGCCTGGAATTTCTGTGAGCAGGCCCGTGACCAGCCCGCCGGTGCAGCTCTCCGCCGTGACGAGCGAAAGCCGCTTGGCACGCATGGCAGCCAGCAGGCCCTCGGCCTCAGCCATCAGCTCGCTTGAAAACATTCCTACACCACTCGCACAAAAAGTTCCGGGGAGCGCTTTGGGCGAAGCGCTCCCCGTCAGACTTAGCATGTACGGCGTTCTAGAGAGAGGAAGAGTTCCAGGCGGTGGCGCTGATTAAGCCGCCGCCAACCTCTCGGCATGGGAGAGCAAGCCGTCGAGGACAGAGCGACTGTCGGAACCCATGGCCCCAACCGTCTTTTTCTGCGCAGTCTGCCAGACCGGATAGGCATCCTTGAGCACGGCCTGACCCTTGGGCGTAAGGTGCAAGCCTCGGCCACGACGGCCGGCGGGCGGATCCATAATGATATGGCCAAGCGCGAGCAGGCGCTTGAGGTTGCGCGAAAGCGTCGACTTTTCGATATCGAGATCGTGGCCGATCTCGACGGCAGTGATGCCGTCACGAGACGCAAGCTGGGCCAGCAGCGTATATTGGCTGGCCGTGATGCCGAGTGGGCGCAAGGCATCGTCGTAGACCCGCGTGACGATACGCGACAACTGACGAACGCGGGTGGCAAGGCACGAATCCGATGTCGCTTCAGCGATGGCGCTGATGGCAGTGTCGGACGGCCTGCGGTCAAGGGTCTGGGGCATGATGTTCATGTCGGCTCCCGCGTGGGTCGTGGCAATACAACCACGGTCCCCCTGAGATGCCGCGATTCTCTGAGGCCGGTCAACGCTGGGACCGTGACAATCGTGCCTCTATGCACCCGGCGCGTATCGGCAACTAGGGCTTTGCCTCAGCCGATTCAGCCCGGGCCGCCTCATAGACTTCCCGCGCCGCATCGGCATTCATGGCGGCGATGCCAAGCCCGGTAACGAGATCGGGCCAGGGCGATGCCGCCGCCGCTGTGATGAGCCCCGTAATAATGATCGCGATGTTCGCCACCACATCGTTGCGGGCTGATAGAAACGCGGCGCGGGTCAAGCTGCCGCCGTGAGCGCGATAGCGCGCCAGCAGCGTCGCACAAGTGAAATTGACGGCCAGCGCCCCGAGGCCGGCCAGCGTCATTGGAATGGGGGCAGGGACAAGCCCAGTCGAGAAATTCTGCCACGCCGTGACGAGTGTCGCCAGCGAAGGCACGAGCAGCAGCGCCGCCAGCACCATGCCGAGGCGCGCGCGCCGGGCCACGCTCCAGCCGATACCGATGAGAATCAGGATATTGACCGACGCGTCTTCGAGAAAGTCGATGCTGTCGGCGAACAGCGCCACCGAACCGATCGCGAGTGCGACCGCAAACTCGACGCCGAAATAGCATAGATTCAGGCCCGCGACCGTGCGCACGGTTTTGCGCAGTCCGGCGTCATCGGCCGCAGCGGTCATGATGCTGCCAAAGGCAGCGTAACGGTGGCGGTGGCCATGGCAGCGATGCCCTCGCGGCGGCCGGTGAAGCCGAGCCCCTCGGTCGTCGTGGCTTTGATGCCGATCCGGTCCGGCGTCAGATTGAGCACCGCGCCGATGGCGGCCTGCATGCTGGCGCGGTGCGGCCCGACTTTTGGTGCTTCGGCCAGGATCGTAACGTCGACGTTGACAATGCGGCCGCCGCGCGCGGCAATGCGCCGGCCAGCGTCGGCCAGGAACAGGTGCGAGGCAGCGCCCCGCCACTGCGGATCGCCCGGCGGGAAATGCTGGCCGATATCGCCATCGCCAATGGTGCCGAGCAGCGCATCCGTCAGCGCGTGCAGCACGACATCGGCGTCCGAATGGCCGTCGAGGCGCTGGCTGTGCGGAATTTTCACGCCCCCAAGCCAGACGTGATCGCCGTCGGTAAACTTGTGGACGTCGAACCCCGTCGCGCATCGGGTTTCAAACCTCGTCGCGCTGCCCAAGAAGTCGCGCTCCGCCATAGCAATATCCTCCGCAGTCGTGATTTTGCGATTGGCTTGCGAGCCAACTGCGATGGCGACGCGCATCCCGGCCCATTCTGCGAGCGACGCATCATCGGTAAAATCCGACACGCCTTCTGATTTGGCGCGGCGATGGGCGTCGAGTATCCGCCGGTAGCGAAACGCCTGCGGTGTCTGAGCCCGCCAAACGTTATCGCGCGGCAGCGTTGCGGAGACCATCCCGTCAACATCCGCGTGCTTCAGCGTATCGGCAACTGGGATGGCGGCGATCACGGCGGGACCGCGAGATAATCCAACGATGACGCGGCTAATGACGTCGACGCTGACGAAGGGCCGCGCAGCGTCGTGGATGAGAACACTATCGTGCCGTTTGGCCTCAAGCGCTTCGAGACCGAGCCGCACCGAATCCTGCCGCGTTTCTCCACCCGCAACGGACGCCGTCAGTTTGGCGCCAAGACCAGCCGT
>JANNSR010000116.1:0-9773 GCA_031402935.1 Hyphomicrobium sp.
CTCAGGCTCTCAAGAACTTCCGAGAGCAGCACGGGAATGTGGCGGGTGCGCGGATCACGTTCAGTGCCGCGCGAAGCGCCCCCCGGCGCGCCAGCCCGCTTCATTCCCGTGCTCCCCCGTCGTCGCCATCGCTGGCGCCGCGGCTCCCCGCGCCGAACAGTTTCCGGGTAACTTGAACTTTGCTGCGGGCTTCACTGCGCCGCTTTTCGAAGCGCCCTGGCTCCCACATTTGAAACTTGTCGCCAAGGCCGACAAACGTGACAGCGGCATCGAGACCGGCGTGGGCGCGAAGCCCTTCAGGAAGGACGATGCGGCCGTCGCCGTCGATCGTGAGAACCTGGACATCCCCATAGAGTGCGACAGAGAGCTGATCGCGCTCATCCGAATAGTCCGGCAGGCCCGAGAGAAGCCCATCGATTTTTTGTGCAAGTCTTTCGCCGCCTGCATCGAGAGCCGGAGCGTCCAGCGAGGGGTAGCAGTAGACGCCGCCCGCATATCCATCGCGCTCAAGAACGGCGCGGAATGGGGCTGGGACCGAGACGCGCCCCTTGGCGTCGATCTTGTTTGTGAATGTCGAGACAAAGCGGTCCATCCCTAGCTAACGAGCCTCGCGATCACGCTGAGCGTTTTACTTTGTCACTGGCGACTCCCCTCCGGGGAGCCGGCCGCCAGTGACGGTCAGGTCCGTTTCGGGCGGCCGGCGCGCTGGACACGCGTGTCGCCCGAAACAGAGAAAAACGGGACCGTGGCGGTCGCTCGGGACTGGGCCCTCTTTCCAGTCCGGCGCCCGGCCACGGGCTCCTACCCGGTGCGGACGGGTATTAATGGGATCGCATGGATTAATATGGATGTCAACGGATTGTTAAGGATTATTACCGGGTTCGTGATCAATTAGTCGGCCCGAGAGCCGTTGTGCAGCGCAGCAATTTGGCAATGCCCAGTCAAGGAAAGCGCTCTACCTGGCACAGCTCGAAGCGATCTGGCCGCGCGGGCCGCCTGGGATTGGCGGCGCCGGCGTCCACCCCTTGCACAAGGCGCCAATGCGGCCGCTTTCCTTGGCGGCGCCTGCCACGCAATAAAGCCCGCTGCCATCGGCCTGCGGCGTAAACCTCATGCCGGTTGCACCGCTCGCCGCATCGTCCAGCGTCTCGCCGAGATAGTTCAGCGCATAGATCCGCAGGTGCGACTGCGCCGCCGACGGGTACCGCCTCGGCGAAATATGCATGTCGGTCACAGGAATCGCCTCGACCGCACGCGCCTTCCAAACGCCGTCTGCGTCCTCGGCCACGTGCACACGCGCGAAAAGCCCATAACTCCTGCACACGTGATTGCCGGTGATATTCGCCGTGCCGTGATGCATGAAATTGCCAAGACCGTAAAAAATCACGCCGCCATTCTTGGTCATCTCGACGCCGCGGACGACATGGGCGTGATGCCCAACGACGAGATCGACGCCGCTGTCGGCCATGCGCCGCCAATTCGACAGCTGCTCGCCATCGGCGCGCACATAGCCTTCGACGCCGTAATGGATCGACAGCATCCGGTAGTCCGCCTTCGGTTCCAGCAACCGGTCGACGGAAAGCTCCATGTCGTCGGCGAAGCGGTAGGCGATCTGCCCCGGCTTTTCCGGCCCGGCCCGATGGCGCTCGAGATTGTTGGTCACGATGCCCATAGCCGAAAACGCGACTTTGGCGCTGCCCGCGTCCACAACGTGAGACCGGCTCGCCTCCTCACGATTGAGCCCGATACCGGCATAGGCCTTGAGACCGAGCTTCTGCATTGGCGCGACGTGGCGCAGCGTTTCGCGCAACCCCGCCTCGCCGAAATCCATCGAGTGGTTGTTGGCCAGCGAAAACAGATTGAAGCCGCGTTTTACGAGATGTGCAAAGCCGTTCGGGTGACTGCGGAAATGGAAAGGGTTGCCCTGCCCCTTGCCGTCCGTCGCAAGGTCATTTCTGTCGGTCACGATCGTCTCGACGTTGACGAAGTTCAATTCCCCGTTCACGTCCCTCGCCATCGGCGCGATCGCCTGCTCGAACGTCAGCGTCCGCCCGGCCTTCGAAGATACCGACGCATTGACCGGCGCGCGATGCGGGCTGAACCCGGTATCGCCCGCGAGCGTGATCGTGAACTGCCGCGCGCTGCCTTTGCTGCTCTTGACCGGCTGAACCGGCGCTGCCTCGGCTGCTGGACGAACCGCCGGCGCCGGCGCCACCTTGAGCTGCGGCGCACCTTGGTCTTGCGCCCACGTCATACTTGCCATTGTGCCGGCCATCGCACCGGCAGCGGCCACCGTCGCACCCACCAGACCAAGCCAACGCACGATCATACCAAGCAACTCCGCAACCTCGCCGCCGACCCTGCCACAACGGGCAACCTTTGCGCGAGGTCTTGAATGACGAGATGGTCAACGCCGTGGCGCTGATCTGCCCGGCTCGTGGCGGCATGGGCATCTCCATTGGCACCCTGCCGCGGCATTGCGTGCTCGCCGCACCGGCTTGCGGCATCGCCACCCGATCCACACTTATGCGACAGCAATGCCGGGATCCCCGGCGTCAGGACACAGGAGGTTCACCATGGTCACCCTTCGCAAGGCCGCCGACCGCGGCCACGTCAATCTCGGCTGGCTCGACAGCCGCCACACATTCTCGTTCGGCGATTACTTCGACCGTAACCACATGAGCTTCGGCCCGATCCGCGTCATCAACGACGACCGCATCGCTGGCGGCGGCGCATTTCCGATGCACCCGCACGCCGACATGGAAATCGTCACCTATGTGCTCTCCGGCGCGTTGGAGCATCAAGATAGCCTTGGCAACGGCTCCGTGATCCGGTCCGGCGACGTTCAGCGCATGTCGGCTGGGACCGGCATCCGCCATAGTGAGGCCAACGCCTCTAAGACTGAGCCGGTGCACCTGCTGCAGATCTGGCTGAAGCCCGAACGCCACGGCATTGCGCCGAGTTACGAGCAGACGACGATTACAGCTGACGACAAACGCGGGCGGTTGCGGCTGATCGGTTCGAAGGACGGCCGCGACGGCTCGGTAACGATCAACCAGGACGTCGCACTCTATGCGTCGATCCTCGGGGTGGGCGATGAAGTCGCGCACAACCTTGCTCCCAACCGCACGGCGTGGGTTCAAGTCGCGACGGGTGCCGCCGTCATCAACGGCGAAATGGTGGAAACTGGTGACGGTGTCGCCATCACTGATGCCGGTGTTGTTTCGATCAAAGGCCGCGACGCCGGTACGGAGCTTCTGCTGTTCGATATGGCGGCTTAGGTGAAAATCGAATTGGCGGGGTAGGTACCCCGCCATTCTGATCAAAAAGAAAATACCAGCCGGCCTGTAAGCCGGGTTCTGTCTGGAGAGTTACCCCTCCGCGACGGCCATTCATCTGGGACGCCTGTCGCCAGGCGCCTCGTGCAATCAACCCGGGTGGCGGGCCTGAAGATGGGCTCGACGCCACGGGTCTCCCCGCGCGTCCGGCCACCCCTATTTGATCTTGCTCCCGGTGGGGTTTGCCCTGCCGCCGCTGTTGCCAGAAGCGCGGTGCGCTCTTACCGCACCGTTTCACCCTTCCCCGTTTTCACAGCTTGCCCTTGCGGACTTGCCGCGCCGAAGCTGCAGAGCAGCGTAGGCGGGAGGTTTGTTTTCTGTGGCACTTTCCCTGGGGTCGCCCCCGGCGGCCGTTAGCCGCCACCGCATCCTCATGGAGCCCGGACTTTCCTCCACCGGATTGCTTTTGCTCGGCGGCCTTTAGGGCCGCATTCGCCACAACAAAATCCGGCAGCGGCCGTCCGGCCGGCTGGTATCCCTCATAAGGGGCCGTGGGCGCGCGGCGTCAAGAGGGATAGTCCCACTTTGGGCAACCGCTCCACCTTGCATGGGCATCATCGCCATGCATACGTCCGCCCTTTGCAATATCCAGACGGAATTGACGGCCGGACCGATGCAGCGCTCCTTGAAACCGGACTACCGACCCGACATCGACGGTTTGCGCGCCGTCGCGGTTGCCGGTGTCGTTGCCTATCATGCCGCCCCGCTGTGGGTGCGAAGTGGTTATACCGGCGTCGACATCTTTTTCGTGATTTCGGGCTTTCTGATTACGGGCATTATCCTGCGTGAACGCGACGAGGATCGTTTTTCACTTCTCGGGTTCTACGCCCGTCGCATCCGCCGTCTTTTCCCTGCGCTTATTGCCGTATTGGCCGCGACGCTTGTGTCCGGCTGGTTCTATCTGCTGCCGCACGAATTTGAATCTCTCGGCAAGCACATCACGGCAGGCTCGGCTTATTTCATAAATTTCACACTGAAACGCGAGTCCGGCTATTTCGACGTCGCCGCCGAGCTGAAACCGTTGCTGCACCTGTGGTCGCTGGCGGTCGAGGAACAGTTCTACCTGCTGTGGCCGCTTCTGTTGATGGCGCTGACAAAACGGACGTTCGTATTGCCGGCTGTGTGCCTCGTCACCGCGGCCTCGCTCACGGCAAGCGTGATTGCGGTCCATAAGAATCCGGCGGCGGCATTCTACCTGCCGCAATACCGCATTTGGGAACTCAGCAGTGGCGGTTTGCTGGCGTACGCAAGTCTGACACACGCCGGCAGCCTGACGCGGCTCAGAGAGCGTCGCTTGGCACCAGCGGCATGGGGCGCGACGGTTGCCGACGCCGCATCACTTGCCGGAATGGCATTGATAAGTGCCGCCCTATTCGGCCTTGGCCGCGATGTCGCCTTTCCGGGAGCCTGGGCGCTGATCCCTGTCAGTGGCACGATCCTTACAATCGCTGCCGGGCCCGATGCTATTCTCAATCGCCTTATGCTCGCGCGCAAAGCCTTCGTCTTCATCGGCCTGATTAGCTATCCGCTCTACCTTTGGCATTGGCCGCTGCTGTCGTTCAGCGCCATCCTGGGCTATGACGCCGGCTTTAAGGTCCGCATCGCACTGGTCGCCATAGCGATTGTATTGGCCATTGCAACTTACCAGTTCATTGAGCGGCCGCTGCGCCAAGCGGCACTATCTACCGTGACTATGAAACTGTTGGGCACGACGCTGATTTTTGGCTTGCTCGGAATACTGGCGCGCCAAAGCCTAATTGGCCCACGGCTCAACGCGCCCTGGCATCAAGATATCTCTAGCGCGATCAACGATTGGAAGTATCCCGGCGGCTTATCGAACGTTGTCACGCCTTCAGGACTGTTACTGCGGCAAAGCGGCGACTCGAATAAAAAAGTGCTCTACTTCGGCGACAGCAATATCGAACAGTACTGGCCCAGGGTTCAGAATGTCATGGCTAGAGAAGCCTCTTCCTCTGTTGTGTTTGCAACGACGGGCGGCTGCGCTCCAATCCCGGACTTGCACGGGCACACGCATCCCAATTGCAATGGATTTGCTCGAAGCGTCGCGGCTTACGCACAAAGCTCGGACGTTCAAACCGTCGTTCTCGGCGCGTCGTGGGTCGGCTACATCTTGTCCACGGAATACTACATGGCGACGGCCGGCGGAACGGCCGTCGCCGGCGCGTCGCCGCCTGGCGAACTTGCCTATGCGGCGCTTGAAGACATGATCCGTGAGTTCCGTGCACAGGGTAAAATTGTCTGGCTCATTCTGGCTATTCCGTCGGGTGATGAAGTCTCGCCGTTGCGCAATTTACATAGATCGGTAGACGGCTCGGTGGTTTCGCTTCAAACGAAGCTGGAACGCGCAAGCTTTGAGACGTCTTGGAGACCAATTCGCGGCAAGCTTGTCCAGATAGCCCGCAACAATGGCGCCGGCGTGATCGACCCCATGGACCACCTTTGCAACTCAATCGCATGTCCTGGTCGAACGGCCGAAGGCAATTTGATCTACAAAGACGCCTCACACCTGCGCGCGACCTTCGTCCGCGACCACGCGACATTCATCGACCAGACCTTATCCGGAGCGCTGCCGGCAGATAACAGCAGCAAATTGCCTACGCCACCTTAGTCTCTCAAGTTCGCCGCGCGCTCGGAGACTTCTTTCCCCGAGACTTCTCCGTCAGCGACCAACGCGTTGACGCAGCGTTTCGACAGCCTTTCGCCGACCGAATCCATGCAGGCCCGGACTTCTGGGCTGTTGGGTGAGAACTTACTGCAATGGGCGTAGTAGTCTTTGGCGCAGGCAAACTTGACGCGGGAGCTGACGGCACCAGCGTCGCCCGCCGCCGCAAACAGCGGCACAGCGAACAGTGCAAGTTTCACGGCCTTGCAACGCGCATGTGATGACCACAGTGTCTTCGACGGCATGGCACCCTCCATCAAGCGGATGGTTAAAAGAGTACCAACAAAGTCTTGCTTGAAAGTTACCAAGCGTTTGGCGCCAGCTCCGTTTCAACACCGCAGCGCACAACGCACATTGTCACCCTGCCAGCGCCCCGCGCAGATTGTGCGAGCGATCATGAATCACGCGCTCAAGCCGGTTGCCAGCGGCCTTGCATGTCAAAATCTCTTTCACCCGGTCCGCGATCAGTGTCGCCGCCTCAAGCGGCGGCAAGCCGCCCTCGTAGATGTTCGAGATCACCGTGTATTCGTAACGCACGCCGGCGTTGCCACTGAACGCGACTGCAGCTTTGCGTGTCTCGGCATCGTCCAACCGGTAGGCGATGTAGGCCGACATGCTGCGCGACGCCAACGCATCTCCACCTGGGCGCTCGCCGATCAGGTTGATGATCAGCTTCGGCTGCAGCGCGTCACCCACAGCCTCCGCGAGCTTGACGCGGCCATAGGGCGCTAAGATGGGCTTGCCGGCGCTGATCTTGTTGCGGCTTAAGCCATCGAGAAGCCGCGGCAGCAAATCCGGAATGTTGTGATGCACGGCCTCCGCGCTCAAGCCGTCCGACACGATGATCTGCACATCGGCCGCCTCTGGCACCAGCGCCGCAAGTTCCGCCGCCGCCACCTGTGCGCCGCGATCAGGGTGGTCAAGGTGGGTTTCCTTGCTGTCAGCTGCGGTTGCGATGCGGCGGAATTCCGTCGCCCCTAGCCGTTCGGGTGTCACCTCGGCATAAATCGCCTGACGCGCGGCGGCGAGATTGGCCTTGACCTCGCGCGACACGCGATTGGATGGCCGCGGTCCAGCGTTGTCGTAGCCGTATGCCGCCGGCAAATGCGCTTTCAGCCGGTCGAATTCGGCGTCCGAGCCGCAAAAAATTCTTGGGTTGCCCCAGTTTGGACCGCGCACGATCTCGCCGTCCTCATCCTCAACGAATATCCCGCGCGTCTTCGCCCACGCCAGATATTCTGGCGCAGGCCTCAAGCCATGCACCTCGCGTAGCGTCTGGTCGTCATGGCCGCAGGTATCGAAATACGCCAGCATCCGATCGACGCTCAAATATACGTCCATGAAGTAATTCGCGCCCGCCGCCGTTAGCAGCTCGGTCGCGATTTGCTGGCCTTCCATGGTGATTTCCGAATGCAGTGTGTAGCACGGCGCCATGCCCATCGGCAGGCCCATCAGCTTGCCCATGAAATGGTCCTGCAGATTCGAAATGATCATCTCGAAGTTGCTGCGATGCGTTTCCGGTCCAATAAAACCCGTGACATTGTTGACCATGAATGGGTCGTAGCGGCGCGCTAGGCCGTAACACAGCGCCTCCGTCGTGGTCATGTCGATGCCGTTGTGCTTGCCGTAGGTCAACTCGCTGCCCTGGCCGGTCTCGAAATACATAAATTGCGGGGCTTGCGGCGCCAGCGGACCGCGTTTCGCCATTACAGCGTACGCCTCGTCGAGCAAATCCGCCGTGCAGTCGAACTCCTCGATTAGCGTCCGGTCGGTGCCTGCGAGCGACTGAAACATGATCTCGACCGGGGCGCCGCGCTCGAGGCACGCCATTTGCGTCTTGACGTGCGCCAGCGCGCAAATCTGCGTCGGCGCGCCGGTTTCGCGGCGCAATTTGTCCAGGTGATGCAGCGCGTTTGAGATGTTCTCGACCGTGTCGATTGCCGGATTGAGCCCGATCAGCGCGTCGCCCGACCCCATCGATAGGCCGGTATAAATCAGTAGAGTCATGGCATCGAGATCGTCGGTCGGATGGTTGGGCTGCAACCGCGACGACAGCGTGCCTTTGCCGCCGACGATCGTGCGCGCTCTTGCCGCCCGCTTGAGCTTGCGCGCTGCAAAGATCAGCTCGTGCACATCCATCAGTTTGGTTATCGCCGCCACCATGACGCCGGTCAGCGCGCAGCCCATGCGCGCCGCCTTGTCCGGTTTGGCTGCAAGCAGCATGTCTTTCACCGCGCCGAGCGTCTTGCCGGCGATCGACGCAAATGCCGCACGGTCAATGTCGTAGTTGATCCGCATGACCGTATCAGCGCGGCCTTGATCATCGGCGAGCGGCCGGTCGTAGAGATGCTGCAACGTCAGTCCGGATAAAATCGTCCGTGCCGCCTCGCGCGTCAAGTCGTCCTCGGCCGCAAGCCCGCTCAAGCGATCGCCAGCTTTGCTCGCATCCGCCGCACCCAGCAGCGCCTTCAGGCCGCGGAATGCATAGCGCTTGTCGAACAGAACAACCTCGTAGTCCTCGTCCGCACGCGGCTCGGGAACGTCAATATCGCGCCAAGGTTTGAGTGTGATCATGGTTACGCCTCACCGCTTGGCCTTGTCGCTGTTCAAAGCTTTATCCCAGCCTTTGATGCTATCGAGACCGCTGGCACCGGAAAAATTCGCGCCGTCGAGATCGGCTCCGGAGACGTCCGCGCCCGTCACGTCGGCACCGGAAAAATCCGCGTTCGACAAATCGGCTTCGACAAAACTGACGCCTGTCACATCGGCGCCGGTGAAGCGCGAGAACCACAGCACCGCCCGCGTCATGTCCGCATCACGCAATCTGGCGCCCGAAAAATCGCAGCTCTTCAGAATGTTCTTGTAAGCCGTCACCAGCGTGCCCTGACCGGGCCGGTATTCAAGCGGACGGAAATCGGCGCCCGTCAGATCGGCGCCGCGAAAATCCGCGCCCGACAAATCCGCCTGCACGTGCACGCGCTTCATGTTGGCGCCGGCAAAACGCGGTGCATCCGTCAGCGCCGCCGTCTGATCGGCATAGACGGTCGGCCGGTAAATTGTCGCGTCTGACAAGTTTGCGCCGCTGAGATTGGCGCGGATCAGAACCGCCCGGTCTAGCCGCGTTTTCGTCAAGTCGGCGCCAGATAAATTCGAGCCCGTAAAATCGGCGCCGTAAAAATCCGCGCCCGCCAGCAGCGCGCCTTTGAAATCGAGGTCCGACAAATCGAGATAGGTCAGTTTGCGGCCCGACAGGTCGATGCGCTCGCCCGCCGCCGCCTTATGCAGCAAGCCGGTGATCTGCTGCGCCGTGAATTCCGCGTCCTTTGGCACAGGCCCCAGCGGTTCGGCGCGGGCGATGTCAGCAAAAAACAGCGCGGTCGCAGCGGCGATCAGGCCAACATGCTTAACGAAACCCATTGTAACAGCCTCACATCACGTGTCTGGCCTCCCAGAACGTCATGATGCCCGAGTCCGCCGTCGCGGGGATAACTTTTCGCGAATTATTTTTTGCACGCCGCATTTACCGCGCTTGAGATGAAACACTGTATCAAGTCCGGCGGGGAAAATTGCTGCGCGCCTCGATCGCAAGACGCGCCCGGCAATAGCTCGCGCGGTCAAGCGATCTCTTTGCGCCCTGCGGCCAACAGCAACCGCTGCAACGTCCGCTCGGTCGAGCGATCCAGCCGGCCGTCGGCGCGGCGGGGCCGGAAGTGCAGCTGGAACGCGCGGATCACGCGGTAGGTTTTGGCGTC
>JANNSR010000117.1:0-16951 GCA_031402935.1 Hyphomicrobium sp.
GCGTTGCGTTTGCCGAACGAGGCGTGCGTTGAAAGCGCACTGCATGGTCTCGGGCACTTGCGCGGCCACGAGGCGCAAGTTGTTATCGACCGATGGCTTGACGGCAAGCCGAGCGTTCGCCCGTCACTCATTGCTTACGCGCGCGGCGCTAGAACTGGCAGCATCCAATGACCACGCCGCCCACCAAACGCCGCGAAGCCCCAAGCGAGCCCTTAAAGCGCGTGCTCGGCCCGGCCATGCGCGCAATCGCAGGCGATGCCGAAGTCGAAGTTGGTTTCGGTCCCGGAAAGCCCGAAGCAACCGGCAAGTCTATCCAATTGCCCGAGCCGCCGCGCGCGCCGTCGCCGAAGGATATCGCCATCGTGCGCGGCTGGGCTGACAGCATGGCGCTGAACCTCGGTTGTCATGACAATAAAATTCATCGTCGCATCTGCCCGCCGCCCGGCCCCGCACGCGCCGTCTTCGAGGCGGCGGAGCGCGCCCGCGTCGAGGCGCTTGGCGCCACGCGCATGCCCGGCATGGCCAAAAACCTGACCGCCAAGATCGAGGACCAATACAGCCACGGACGTTTCGCGGAAGTGATTGCAAAGGTCGAAGCGCCGCTCGAAGACGCGTTGGCGTTGATGATCCGCGAACGCTTGACGGGATTGGCCCCGCCCAAGTCAACATCGGGCCTTGTGGACGCATGGCGCGAGACGATTGAAAGCCGGGGCGGCAAACTTTTGAAGCGCTTGGAAGGGCTTTCCGACAACCAGGAGCAGTTCGGCCGCCAGGTGCGCGATCTGCTGAAAGTCCTGCAGATGGCCGACGATCTCGACGCCCGCCACGCGGAAGACAACGAGGACGACAACGAAGACAACGCGGCCGAAGGCGGCGCGGATGACGGCGAGAATAGCCAGGACGATGCAGCGGAAGGTCAGGACAAGCCGACGGACGACCAGATGTCCGACGGCGAAATGTCCGAGACCGAGGAAATGACCGACGCGGCCGACACCAACGATACCGACCTGGACGACGGCGAGATCGACGAAGACGACGCGCCGGCGCCTTGGCGCCCGAATACCAACGTGCTCGAAAGCCCGGAGGCGTTCGGTTACAAGGTGTTCACGCGCGCCTATGACGAGGAGGTCGGCGCCGACGATCTGTCGTCGCCCGAAGAACTCGAACGCCTGCGCGCGTTTCTGGATAAGGAACTCAAAGCGCTGTCGCAGGTCGTGGCGCGGCTTGCCAATAAACTGCAACGCCGCCTGCTGGCGCAGCAGAACCGCGGCTGGGATTTCGATCTCGACGAAGGCGTGCTCGATGCGGCCCGCCTGACCCGCATCATCACCGATCCCATGCACGCGCTAACCTTCAAGCGCGAACGCGATACCGATTTCCGCGATACCGTCGTGACGTTGCTGCTCGACAATTCGGGCTCCATGCGCGGCCGCCCGATCATGGTGGCGGCGTGCTGCGCCGATATTTTGGCGCGCACGCTTGAGCGCTGCGGCGTCAAGGTCGAGATCCTCGGCTTCACGACAAAAGCGTGGAAGGGCGGGCAGGCGCGGGAAGAATGGCTGTCGGCCGGCAAGCCCTCAGCCCCCGGCCGTCTCAATGATTTGCGCCATATCATCTACAAGACAGCCGACGCGCCATGGCGGCGGTCGAAAAACGCGCTGGCATTGATGATGCGCGAAGGTCTGCTCAAAGAAAACATCGACGGCGAAGCCTTGGCCTGGGCCCACGCGCGCCTTGTCGCCCGGCCCGAGCAGCGCCGCATTCTGATGATGATCTCCGATGGCGCGCCGGTCGACGATTCGACGCTGTCGGTCAACGCCGGGCATTACCTGGAGCAGCACTTGCGCCAAGTCATTCATGAAATCGAAAACCGTTCCCCGGTCGAGCTGATCGCCATCGGCATCGGCCACGACGTCACACGCTACTATCGCCGTGCGGTGACGATCACGGATGCGTCGGAACTCGCCGGTGCGATGACCGAAAAGCTCGTTGAACTGTTCGAGGAAGAAGGCAAAGTTGCCGCCGAAATGCGCGGCAAGTCGCGCACCCGCCGCGTGCATTGAGGATCGATGTCACCCTTCCATAATTTTGGGCGAAATTTTGCGGCCGCTGCGGCACTGCTCGCCGCGGCAATTGCTCCGGCGATGTCCGCGCGTGCCGAAACCAAGCCGGAGACCGGGTCGCTGGCAACGGGGCCGGTTGCTGTTCAATCAGCACCAATCGATGCCTTCAGCCGCACGGACGGGTCAGCCACGCGGTTCGGCAAACTCGAATTTCGCGGTGGGCTGGTGCTGTCGGTGCTGGGCAACAAGAACTTCGGCGGCTGGTCTGGGCTGGCGCTCGATGCCAACGGCCGCGACTTCATCACCGTTTCCGATGCCGGCGCCTGGATGACCGGCCGCATCACCTACACCGGCAACCGGCCGAGCGGCATCGAGAACGCCCGCATGGGGCCGATGCTGTCGCAAGACGGCCAGCCCTTGAAGCGCAACCGCGACCGCGACGCCGAAGCCGTGGCACTGCTCAGCGGCTCGATGACCAACGGCACACTGCTTGTTGCGTTCGAGCAGAACAGCCGCATCGCCCGCTACAACATCTCAAGCGCCGGGCTGTCGCCAACACTCAGCTTTCTCGACAAGCCGAAATTGGCGCGCGCTATGCGCCGCAACAACGGCCTGGAAGCGATGACGCTCCTCAAAGGCGGTCCGTTCAAGGGCGCGACCATCGCGATGTCGGAACGCTTTTATAATTCCGCCCGCAACCATTCGGGCTGGATCTGGACGGTCTCGGGGCCGCAGGAATTTCACCTGACCAACATCGGCGATTTCGACGTCACCGATCTCGCGAGCTTAGACGACGGCACGCTGTTCGTGCTCGAGCGCCGCTTCCGCTGGTTAGAGGGCATCAAGATGCGGCTGCGCCGCGTATCGCCGGGTGAACTCCAGCCGGGCAAAACCGCTGAAGGCGAAATCCTGATCGAAGCCAATCTCGAACAGCACATCGACAACATGGAAGGCTTGGACGCCTCCCGCGGGCCATCAGGCGAAACGATCATCACGATGATCTCGGATGATAATTTCAACCGCTTCCTGCAGCGCACGCTGCTGTTGCAGTTTGCGGTGAAGGACACCAAAACAGCAAAAACCCGGCCCGAGCGTTGACGCTAGACCGGGTTTGATTTCGTGATTGCGTTGGGCGAGGCGCTTTAAGCAGCCTTGGCCGCCGCGCCCTGAGCCTTCTTGATTTCACGCTTCAGCTTCAGGCAGTCGGGCGACAACTGCTCGTTTTTCGCCTTCAGCAAATAGGCATCAAGCCCGCCGCGATGCTCGACCGTTTTCAGCGCGCGCGCCGAAACGCGTAAGCGCACCTTCTTGCCGAGAACGTCGCTCATCAACGTGACGTTGCACAGGTTCGGGCGGAACGTACGCTTGGTCTTGTTTTCAGCGTGGCTTTTACGGTTGCCGGAAAGCGGCAACGTGCCCATCAATTCACAACGTCTCGTCATAGGTCTCTCCTTCACCGCGGCCCGCATGTGCTGAGGGCTGGCGGAGAACCGTTGCAACGGTTCGGTCAAAAAATTTAAGCCCGCCAGCGTCAAGCCGGCCGGGACAGTTGCGGGTGTATAGTCGAGGCAGCGGAAGCCCGTCAAGGCAGGCAGCACGGACATTTGGCCCCGGATAGTGCCGCCGTATGGCCCACCAAGCCCCACAATGGTCGCAAAAGCCAACTATCCGCTGATTTAGGGACGCGACGAGCTTTGGGGTTCCATGACAACCTTGACACCGGTTACGCGCAAAGCGGTGCGGTCCGCGGCCATTGGCATCGGTATTCTTGGCATGTGCGCAGCGCCGGCACAGGCCGCAGACACCGGCTGGCCGGCCAGTGTCTCGGCCCGCTACAAGCTGTTCTTCGGCGGCTTTGAAGTCGGCAATTATCAGTTTCAATCGCAGTTCAACGGCAAGACCTATACGGCATCGAGCAACGCCGAAGTCTCGGCCATGTTCGGCGCTTTCAAATGGAAAGGCGCGATCGCCAGCAACGGCGCACTTGCGGCCAATGGGCCGCAACCAAAAACCTATCAGATGAGTTTCAAGGCTAAGAAAAAGCTTGGGTCGGTCACGCTCGGCTTCGACAAGGCCGGCGTTAAAACGGTTGCGCTGGTGCCGGCCAAGCCGCCGCACCCCGAAGCCGTGCCGTTGAAACCGGAACATTACGACGGCGTCGTCGATCCGATGACCACGATCCTCGCCATGACGCACGCGACGAGTGCCAATCCGTGCGACAAGAAAATCTCGGTGTTCGACGGCAAGGTTCGCTTCGATCTCGTATTGTCCTACAAGGGTCAGGAAAAAATCGCCGACAAGACGCCATCGGGGCAGCCGGGGCTGTTGACCGTGTGCAAGGTCAAGTATGTGCCGCTGGCGGGACACAAGCCCAAAGACTTCGCCAATCCCTGGGTCGACTACAACGGCATCGAGATTGCACTGCGCCCGGTTCCGAAGGCGCACGTTTATGTGCCCTACCGCATTTCAATCCCGACGACGCTCGGCGCAGCCGTGATGTCGGCGGAAAGCGTGAACATCACGGCGCCCGACAAGGCTCAGATCGCGTTGACGCAGGAACGCTGAGGCGATGCTGTGAGATGACGCGCAAACCGCCATATGGCTCAGGTCATTGTGATTAGAACTTGATCTCTTGAGCCTCGTCTGCGATGCCAAGCGCTAAGGCTGGTAGCTGAGGGCAGAGTAACGTGGCCAGTGACTTCGAAGCCCGCATCCGCAACGTCACTGCGGTGCTTGGGCCGACCAATACCGGCAAGACCCACCTCGCCATCGAACGCATGCTGGGCCACGAAAGCGGCATCATCGGCCTGCCGCTGCGCCTGCTGGCGCGCGAAGTCTACGACAAGATCAAGACCCGCGTCGGGCCTGATAAAGTCGGACTGATCACGGGCGAAGAAAAAATCAAACCGGAAAATGCGCGCTACTGGGTCTCAACCGTCGAGGCCATGCCGCCCGACATCGATGTCGATTTTCTCGCCATCGATGAAATTCAACTGTGCGGCGATCTCGAGCGTGGTCATGTGTTCACCGACCGGCTGCTGCACGCGCGCGGCCGCTCCGAAACGCTACTGCTCGGCGCGCAAACCATGCGCGACGCGATCAGCGACATCATTCCGGGCGCCAATTTTATTGCCCGGCCGAGGCTGTCGAAACTGACCTACAGCGGCGAGAAAAAAATCACGCGTCTTCCCGCGCGCACCGCCATTGTCGCTTTCTCGGCGCAGGATGTCTATTCGATTGCCGAATTGATCCGCCGTCAACGCGGCGGCGCGGCTGTCGTTCTCGGCGCGCTGTCGCCGCGCACGCGCAACGCTCAAGTGGCGCTGTACCAATCGGGCGACGTGGAGTTTCTGGTCGCGACCGACGCCATCGGCATGGGCCTCAACCTCGACGTCGATCATGTCGCGTTCTCCGCCATGCGCAAGTTCGACGGCCAAAACCACCGCAACCTGACCGCCGGCGAAATCGGCCAGATTGCGGGCCGTGCCGGCCGCTACATGAACGACGGCACGTTCGGCGTCACGGGCGGCTGCGAAGCCTTCGACGCCGACATGGTCGAACGACTCGAAGGCCATTCGTTTGATAGCGTCCGGCTTTTGCAATGGCGCAACCGCAAGCTCGACTTCGGCACCCTTGCCCGGCTGCATGAAAGTCTGCGCGAAATGCCACGCGAAGCCCGGCTATCGCGGGCGCGTACGGCAGATGATCTGGCGGCGCTTGAGGCGGTCAGCGCCGATTCCGAGGTCGCAAGCCTCGCGACGTCGCCGGCCCTCGTCGCAAAGTTGTGGGACGTCTGTCAACTTCCGGATTACCGCAAGATTTCGGCCACCAACCACGCCGAATTGGTGGCGGCACTGTACAAATACGTGGCATCTGGTTCAGGTCACATTGCGGAAGACTGGTTTTCCAAGCAAGTCGCTTTGGCAGACCGCACGGATGGGGATATAGATACGCTCGCAACGCGCATTGCCCACATCCGGACGTGGACGTTCGTTGCCAACCGGCCCGACTGGTTGAAAGACCCTGCTCACTGGCAGGCACGCACAAGGGCCATCGAGGACAGTCTCTCCGACGCGCTTCACGAGCGTTTGACACAACGCTTCGTCGATCGCCGGACCAGCGCACTGATGAAGGGTATGCGGGACAAGGACGAATTGAACGCCGACATCGCCGAGGATGGCGCAATCACCGTCGAAAGTCATTTCGTCGGCCGCCTCAAAGGTTTTCGCTTCACACTCGATGCGGCGGACGACGGCATCCACGGCAAGGCGACACGTGCGGCGGCGACGCAGGTCGTTACACGCGAGCTTGGTATGCGGGCACGGCGTGTCGCAGCGGCCCAGAACGACGCGTTCAAATTGACGCGCGACGCCCGCGTCTTGTGGCGCGATGATGAAATCGCGAAACTCGAAGCCGGTGAAGATCCGCTGCAACCGGCAATCACGCTGCTTGTCGATGAGCACCTCAACGAAACCGATCGCGAGAAGGTTCTGATGCGGGTGCAAACCTGGCTCAAGGATATCGTTGCGGACAAATTGAAACCGCTGGCGGACATGTCGGCTGCGACCGATCTGCAAGGCTTGGCGCGCGGCGTTGCATTCCGCCTCAAGGAAAACTTCGGCGCGTTGAAGCGTGAAACCGTCGCCGGCGAAATCAACGCCCTCGATCAGGCGGCGCGCGCCGATCTGCGCAAGTATGGGCTGCGCTTCGGCGCTTTCAACATTTACTTCCCGCTGATGTTGAAACCTGCTGCGGCGGATTTGGCGGCAACGTTGTGGCTGTTGAAGAACGGCGCGGCAAAACCGGGCGAAGCGGCAACCCAGCCGGCGCTGCCGCGGCCCGGGCTGACATCGGCGCCGGCAGACATTTCTGTCCCTGACGCGCTGTATCGCGCCTACGGTTTTCATGTCAGCGGCCCGCGCGCGATCAGGCTCGATATTCTCGAACGTCTCGCCGACTTGATCCGGCCCCTGCTGGCGTGGCGTGCATTGCCTGGCAAGGCCGATACACCGCCGAAGGGTTCGACCGGCGACGGCGGCTTTAAGGCCACGGAAGAGATGATGTCGATCCTCGGCTGCTCGGCCGGCGAGCTTGGCGACGTTCTAAAAGCGCTTGGCTTTAGGCTCGAGCGCCGGCCGGTTGCGGCCCATGCGCCAGCCGCAGCTGCTGTGGCGGAGACACCGGCGATCGCCGTTGATGCCCCGGCTCAAAGCGACGGAGAGGCCGAGGCCGTAGCGCCGGAAATAGCAGCACCAGAAGTACCACCAGAAGTAACGGCAGAAGCAACGCCAGAGCCGGCCGCTCCCATTGCCGCGCCCGCCGCAATTGCCGCTGACGGCACAGAGTCCGACGCCACAAAATTCGAAGACATCTGGCGTCCGCGCCGCCATCAACGCCCTGAGCGGTCTGATAAGTCGGAGCGGTCCGAAAAGCCTGCGCGCGACCGCCAGGATAAATCTGCGTCTGACGGCCAACGCGAGCGCCGCCCCAACCGGCGAGATTTCCGCAAAAAAGATCAGCCCGGCGCACCTGCGGCCGGAGCAGATGCTGCGGCCCCCGTTGCCTCAGGCGACGGCGCAGTACCTCTTGAGACGACCGCTCCGCCCGCATTTGTACGCAAGCCCTACGAGGGGCGTGATCGCGATCACCGGCGCAGTGGCGGTCCGGACAATAAGTCAGAGCGCAAGGATTTCCGTGGCGACGATCGCAAGGGACCGCCCGATCGCGACCGCTTCAAGGGTGATCGCGGCGGCCGCGATAAGCCGCGCCGCGACGACGGACGCCGTTCGCCGGAAGTCATCACCGCCGCGCCGCCGAAGCGCGCCGGTGCTGATCCAGATTCGCCGTTCGCGGCCCTTGCCGCTTTGAAGGCCAGTTTGGATAAGCGAGGCGATGGGCAGGGTTCGCGATGAGCCCTGCCGCCAGTGACACGCCGCATCAGCGGCTCGACGTTTGGCTATGTTATGCGCGGATCGCCAAAACCCGGTCACTCGGTCAAGCGCTAGTCCAGCGCGGCAAGGTCAGGGTCAATCGCCTTCGCTGCGACAAACCGGGCTACGCTCTGAAACCCGGCGATGTGCTGACAATCTCGCTCGGCCCGAAAGTGCGGGTCGTCGAGGTGGCCGGTTTCGGCAAGCGGCGCGGTCCGGCTAGCGAAGCAGCGGTTCTGTTCAAGGAATTGACAGCAGCGCTGGATCAGACGACATCATCGGCACCCGTGTCCGGCGGGGGTGCCGCTCGAAAAGCGAACGCTGCTCTGGCGGCAACTGCAGCGGCAAACGGCTTGCGTGCTCCGGGCGCAGGCCGTCCAACCAAGCGCGAGCGCCGTAGCACCGAAGGGCTCAAAGGCCGCGACTGGGACGGGTGACTTAGGGGGCATATCTTGTGCTAAAAGCCCGAAGACTTCGCGGTGCCGTAAAAGGGCTGGTGGACTTCAGGCAGGCGTTCAGGAAGCAGCATGACCTACATCGTCAATGAAAAATGCATCAAGTGCAAATACACCGATTGTGTTGAGGTCTGCCCTGTCGATTGCTTTTATGAAGGCGAGAACATGCTCGTCATTCATCCTGACGAGTGCATCGATTGCGGTGTCTGCGAGCCGGAATGTCCCGTCGACGCGATCAAGCCCGACACTGAACCCAACATTGAAAAATGGCTAGAGCTCAACCGTAAGTATGCCGATAGCTGGCCGAACATCACGGCCAAGAAGCCGTCGCCAGAGGACGCTGACACCCACAAGGACGAAACAGACAAATTCGAAAAATATTTCTCAAGCAACCCTGGAATTGGCGACTGAAGCGAATTTTATTCGAATATGCGCGGTATATTGGCAATTAGCGTTTCGTCTATAGATCAATTTGCGCCAGCAACTTAAGCCTAACGCTTAAGGCCAGCAGCAGTGTGTCAGGCCGCCGCCCTTCAAAGTCCATCAATACTGTGTTAGGATACAGTTGTGATGGCGTTAAGTAAGCACAAATCCAAAACGGCCGCGAACAAAAGTGGGGTGCCCAGCTCTGGCGGGCGTCCCTCAATAAGACGACATGGGGCGTCGCTGGGCCAGATCAGAGCCGGTCAGGGTTTGCATAGCTAGGCCAAAAACGAGCGCGCAGGGGGCGGCCTCTCGAGAGATGAGGGCGCCGTCCAGTCTGCGTGTCAGGTCTGCCGTATCAGATGCGGCTAGTCCTTTCAATGTCCGGCTGCAGGAGGCCGGTCCCTAGCCCAATCGGCAACATCGCCGCCCGGGCTTCGTTGTAAGAGTGAGATGATCGAAATGGCTCAGAAGAAAAAGCTCCCGGCCCCGGCCAAGTCCGCAGCGAAGCCCGCTGCCGGCAAAGCTCCGGTCGCGAAGGTCGCCGCCGCCCCCCAAAAGTTCGCCAAAGTTGCCGTTAAAGCCAAGCCTTTTGTGCCGGCTGCGAAACTCGCTGCCGTTTTGAAAGTCAAGGTTCAGCCGGTTGCCGCCGTCGCCGCCAAGCCGGTTAAAAAGGTTGTTCTGCCTTTGAAGCCTGCTGCCAAGGCCGACGCTGCACCGCTCAAGAAGGCTGTGATTGCTTCGGCTGCCAACGCCAAGACGGTGCTTGCTGCCGGTCAGCCGCAGCGCGCGATACCGGCTGCCGCACACAAACTCATCGGCCAGAAAATGACGGCCGCTGTTGCCGGCACGCCAGCAACGCCCAAGGCCGTTGCCGAGAAAGCCGCGGCTGCACGCCAGATTCTCGCCGTCCAGAAGAAGCCGGTGAACCAGCGTCACGGCTTCAAGGCCAACGAATTTGTAGTTTACCCGGCGCACGGTGTCGGCCGTATCGTCGGGATCGAGGAACAGGAAATCGCGGGCATGTCGCTCGAGCTGTTCGTGATCACGTTCGATAAGGAAAAACTGACGCTGCGCGTGCCGACAGGCAAGCTGGCGAGCGTCGGCATGCGCAAGCTCGCCGACGACGGTATCGTCAAGCGGGCCATGGACACATTGAAGGGCCGCGCCCGTGTCAAGCGGACGATGTGGAGCCGCCGGGCGCAAGAGTATGTCGCCAAGATCAACTCCGGCGATCTGATCTCGATCGCCGAGGTTGTGCGGGACCTCTATCGTTCGGAAGCCCAGCCCGAGCAGTCTTACTCAGAGCGTCAGCTCTACGAGGACGCGCTCGACCGGATGGCACGCGAACTCGCAGCGGTCGAAAAGCTCGACGAGCGTGGTGCCGTTCAGCGCATCACGGAAGTGCTGTCGAAGAGCGCCAAATCGCGCCGTGCAGCCGAAGGCGAGGCTGTCGTCGAAGCCGCTTGAAAGGGTAAGGCCGATCCCAAGGCCTAAAGATCTGTGGCGCCCGGGTTCTCGATCAGAGGATCCGGGCGCTTTTCGTTTTGGCCCCCGTCCGCGTCGCCTCTGTCCGCGTCGCCTCCGGCCGCCGGCGCTGCGAGGCCTCCGGAACTGGAACTCAGCCCCGGCCCAAGCACGGTTCCGCCGCCATCAAACATCTCGATTTGCGCTGGGTCGATGACGTCGATCAGCGGCCCGTTGCGCCGTTCGATCCAGCCACGCACGATGATGCGCCTGCCCTTCATGGCATCGAGGACGCTGCCCCAGTCCGGTTTGGCCGCAAGCGTGCTCAAGCCAACACGGGCTGTAAAATCGGTTTTCCAGTCCGTGCCGAAATTGAGATACAACGCCGATTTTGTCCGGCTGACCGATTGAACGGTACCGGTGATGCGTTCGAAACGGTTTCGGAGACTCATCAAATAGCCTGGGCGGCCAGCTGGCTTCAGCCGGTACGTGCCGTTGGACCAAAGTCCGCGCTTGGCTTCTCGCGCGATACGCTCGTGCGCCATCATCTCGGCCATGCAGTGAACGCTGCCGGTGAGTGCGTAAGCGCGCGCGGCTCCTGCAACCAGCATGGCGCCTTGGACCCATCCCGATACTCCGTTTGATTGCACAAAGACGTGCGAAAGGTGGCGGCCATAGCGATCCGTGCGGCGCCCTCCGAAAGCGAGCTTGACTGTTTTCCCGAGTGTCAGACGGGTTAACGTCTCAAGCGCATAGGTCTCGGGCGGCCAGGCGCCAGTTGCGGCTGCTGCTTCGCCGGCGCGGGCGCCGAGTGCCCCGATCAGGCGCACTTCACGGCCGTCGTCGAGTACCAGCGTCTCTGAATCGAGGATGCGCGTCACGGTGCGCAACGGGCCGGGGTCGAGTTCGCACGTCTCTACCAAGCTGGGCGCGGCAGCCTGTGATTGGGACTGCGGGTTGGCGCACATGACAGCCGCGGCGATGATGACCAGACGCCAACACCGCCCATGCCTGCCTGCCGTTGGTTGCGCGTTGGCCATTTTGGCCCTGCAGGGCTAACAAGCCTCGTACGGCGCAGATGTGAGCACAGGCCGATGCAGCCGCCAAGGTCGTTCAACGCTTTTTTGCCGGAAAATACCAGCGCCCAAGCTCAAATGATCTTGAAGTTGTCGTGCATCAGATGTGCGGCTCTCACATCCTCGAGCTTGATGCTTGTATGGCTATCAAGGGTGATCACCGTGTCGTCGCCAACTTGGCGAATCATGCTCCACAGCTGGGCATAGCTGGCAATGCCATTGCCCCTGAGGTCGATAACTTCTTTGGCGCCATGGCGATGGTCGCCGAGTTGGAAATCTGTAATGATATCGCGGCCGCCCGCAGGGGTAAAGACGAACGTATCGCTTCCACGCTTGCCGGTGAAAACATCGTTGCCTGCGGTTCCATACAACGTATCGCGTCCCGACGTCCCGACAATCTTATTTCGATCGTTGTCATCGGTGACCTTGATGGCGACCTGGGCCGAGCTCGTACCACCGTTGCCGTCCATTTCGACATATTGGAACGATGCCGTGCCCGAGAAGCCCTTGGCCGCCTTGAAGTCCACGTTGCCGGCGGCGTCGAGCGTCACTGTGCCGCCAACGGCATTTGAGACGGACGCGATTGTCAAAAGATCGCCATCGATATCGCTGTCGTTCCGAGTAAGTTCCGTCGCCGCGATCTTTAGCGCTTTACCGGTCTTGACCGTGAAGCCAGTATCCGCGCCAGCGACCGGCGCGTCGTTGACAGCGGCAATGTTGAAATTGAAAATCAGTTCGACTGGCGCGCTTTGGCCGTCGGTTACCAGAAGCGTGAACTGGTCGGCGCCATTGGCATTGGCCTGCGGCGTGTAATTGATCGTGCCGTCGCTGCTGACTGTGACAGCGCCCTTGAGGGGTCCAGCATCCGCTTTTACCGAATAGATGAGCGTATCGCCATCCGCGTCTTGTGCCGTGATGCGGCCCGTCGCGATCATGTCTTCCAGCGCAGCGCCGAGCGTCGCGGTAAGTATCGTTGGTGCCACGTTTCCATATTCCGAAAGCTCGAATGCGGCTTGTGAATTGCCGCCATTGCCGTCCGTGATGACATAGTCGAATGTGACTACGCTGTTGCCCGTCTGCGCGCCGGGCGTCACCAGAACATTGCCGTTGCCGTCAATCACCGCTGTTCCGCCAACGGCATTGGAGACCGAGAGCAGGGCGAGCGTATCGCCATCGGTGTCGCGGTCATTGTCGAGGAGGGCTGCAACTGGAATTACGATCGGCCCTGAAAGCCTTGTCGTCAATTTGTCATCTGTCGCGACGGGAGCGTCGTTGACAGCGGCAATGTTGAAATTGAAAACCTGTTCGACTGGCGCGCTATGGCCATCGGTTACCAGAAGCGTGAACTGGTCGGCGCCATTGGCATTGGCCTGCGGCGTGTAATTGATCGTGCCATCGCTGCTGACTGTGACAGCGCCCTTGAGAGGCCGGGCATCCGCCTTCACGGAATAGACGAGCAAATCGCCATCCGCGTCTTGTGCCGTGATGAGGCCCGTCGCGATCGTGTCTTCCAGCGCAGCACCGAGGGTTGCTGACACTATCGACGGAGCCGAATTTTTGTAGAGCGAAAGCTCGAACGTAGCTTGCGCAGTGCCGCCATTGCCGTCGCCGATCGTATAGTCAAACGTCAGGAAGCCGTTGCCTGCCTGGGCGCCCGGCGTCACCACAACATTGCCGTTGCCGTCGATCACCGCAGTTCCGCCGCTCGCATTTGAGACGGAGAGCAGGGCGAGCGCATCGCCATCGGCGTCGCGGTCATTGTCGAGGAGGGCTGCAACCGGAATAACGATTGGCCCTGAAAGCGTTGTCGCCAATTTGTCGTCTGTCGCGACCGGAGCGTCGTTGCTTGTGACAATCGCTGCGGCAGCGCGAGTCGCAAGGTCGCTGCCCGACCATTCCGTGCCAGTGGTAAACTCAATTGCTTCGAGGCCGGGGCCGTTGGCGTCGAAATAGTTCCGGATAGTAATGCGGCCACCATCCTTGAGGCTAAGTATAAGATCCGCCATTGCTCCGGGATCGCGAATGAATGTAATGTCGCCTGGCGTCAGCGTTCCAGCCAAAATCAGCACGTCGTCGAGTGAGCCGCCCGCGTCCTCGATGATGATGTCGCGGCCGTCGCCATTCTCATAGACGTAGCCATCGCCGCCTGCGCCGCCGATCAATGTGTCGTCGCCGAGGTTGCCGGCCAGCGTGTCGTCGCCATCGTGACCCGTTAGGGTGTTGTCGAGGTCGTTGCCCTCAAGTGTATTGCGCAATGCGTTGCCTGTTGCGGTCAACGCCGCGCCGCCAAGGACGAGATTCTCGACGTTGTCGCCAAGCGTGTAATTGATGGCCGATATCACGCGATCGAATCCGGCGCGTGCATCTTCAACCACAACATCGCCGGCGGAATCGACAAAGTAGGTGTCGTTGCCGCGTCCGCCGCGCAACGTATCACTTCCCGTTCCGCCATCGAGCGTATCGCCATTACCGCTACCGGTGATGTCGTCGTCGCCGCCCTTGCCGTCGAAGTGATAGGGGCCGCCTGTCAGGGCAGCGAGAGTGTCGTTACCCTCGGTGCCGATGGTGACGGGCGCAAACGCCGCGCGGGCTGATACAGCACCGCTGGATGCGAACTCGGCTGGGAGATGCGCCTCTGGGCGCTCGTCGAGAGGCGCAATGAAATGGGACGCGTCGGTATCGTCCGTAATTGCCGACTGATAGCCCGGATAGTCTGCAAACCCGTTCTCTAGCGTGTCAAAAAGGGCGGAATCCCACGTCAGCGGGAAAGTAATGCCGAGCACGCCTTCGCTCCAGTCGCGCACGCGGATTGTAGCAAGGGTATCGAGTTCGCCGACGGACAACGTCAACGTTGGACCCGGCGGTTCGCCAGGGCCATTGTCGACTATTTCGGTTTCGACATGCCCCTGATACAGCGATAGCACGAGATCGCTGCCTTCCATTTTATAGGACAGGTAGCCGACAAACTCGATGTCGCCGTGCACTTGGTCGTCGTCGGGCAAGCCCCATTGAAACAGCGACTCGGTGATGATGTCGTCGATCTTGAACGGTGCGCCGGTCAACTGGAACAGTTGCGACCCCTCATAGTCGCCGCGAGCGATTTTGAAGAAGTCATAGGGTACGTAGAGTTTGTCGTCGGCGTCGGCGTCATCAATGACGAATTCGACGGCGCCCAAGCCGCTGCCCATGGCCGAAAGTACAAACGTATCGCTATCCGCGCCGCCGTTCGCGAGTGTGCGTCCGCTGCCGCTGACAAGCGTATCGTCGCCCTCCCCGCCGTAGAGTTCGATGTCGTAGCCTTCCGGACTGCCGCCGCTGAACATTTCCGATAGGCGTCCGTCGAGCGTGTCGTCGCCTGCATCGCCTTCGGCGCCGAGAACGCTGGCGTTCGTGTAGATGAGGTCATCGCCGCCGCCGCCGGCAAGCCACTCGACGGATTGTGCCCAGTATCCCGCATCTTCGCCCAAGCTCGACAGGGCCTGAACCGATACCGTTGTGTCGTCGACGGCATTGATGATTAGGTCTCTATCGCCGTCGCCAAATCCAAGGATATCGCCCTGGCCGCCGCTGTTGCCTTGAAGGTCCAGAAGCAGCGGCTTTTCAAGGAACTCGACTCCCTCGCCCGCAGTGATGCGATCGTTGCTCCGATCCCACGCGGCGGCCTCGATTGAGAACAATTGATCGGATCCGTTTTCGAACACCGCGATATAGTTGGCGACCTTGTGTTCAACGGCATGCTTCGTCGAATAAATATGCACTGCGCCAACGCCTGAATAATCGACAGTATCCAAGCCATCGTTGGCATAGGCGAGCCGCGGCTGACCGCCGTGAAGAATATTCTCGCCTGGCGACCAGTAGAAAGTATCGTTGTCTTCGCCGCCGTAGAATTTCTCGATGTATATCCGATTGCTGGTGCCGCGCAGTGAATCCTCACCCTGCCCCGTGACAAGCTGATTGAACTCTTGCGTTGTTCGCATGTCGTCAGCTTCGGCCGTACCAATGAGCGTGGAGGCTCCTGGAGCGTTTCTGATTCCGAACGGCAACAGGTTGTGAATATCGACGCCGATGGAATACAGGACCGACGCAATGAACGACGTCGAGTTGATTGTCGGTTGCGGCGAGAATGGCCACGAGGCGCCGATGTAGGGCAGATCCATCTCTTGGATGCCACCGCCGTAATTGGCCATGGTCGTCCATAAGCCGAAGGCATCCGAACCCGTCTTGATGATGCGCGAGCCGCGATCGTCAGGCGTGCCGATTTTGGCGATCAAGTCATCGCGGCTGGCGCCATTGGCGCTGGCGAGAGAGGTATGCGCATCTTCTCCGAGTGCTCCAAGCGTACCGTTGAAGGCGGAGCCTTCGAGGATGCCCTCGAGCACGAACCAGTAGTCCTGGCTGTCGATGACGTCGGTTTCGTCCTGGTAGACGAGTTGAATGTGGTCGAGCCCGAACAGGCCGAGTCCGTATTTCTGAATTGGGACATATTCGATCCGGATCGTGCCCATTCTTCCCTCTCTTTTGCTCCATCCGCCGAACTGCGGATGATCGTTAGAATCAGCCGTCCACTGCAGTTGCGCGCTCAAATTGCAAAGTCTGTTCCAAGACGTTTGGCGGCAGAACCGCCAGATTTGTTGTGTCTTCGGCGAAAAACTGCAATCCAAAGGCGAGTTAATAGTTATCACACAACATTGAGTATACTTTTGTGCAACTGAATACAACTTCAGGTAGAGCTATTCATGGGCGTTGCGACGTGTTGTGTCGATGCCGCAACATTCGAATTCCCCGGCATCGGTGGCACGCCGCCGGCTGCGCGTATTGATGCCGGACTTTGGGCAGGCTTCGAGATCCGTGCTGTCCAAAGGCTGTGCATCGCTTGACGCTCACGCGGGCGCGCCGCATAGCTCGTCCTGGGGCGTTGCAGCGCCTGATCATGCAGCAGGTGCGAGCAAGCGCTTGGCCCCGTAGCTCAGCTGGATAGAGCAAGAACCTTCTAAGTTCGAGGTCGCAGGTTCGAGTCCTGCCGGGGTCACCAACGTCTGTCTTGGGCCGCAACGGTTCACTAGCCCTCTGGGCCGCGAACACTCCTATATTGGTTGGAAATTGCCACCGTCGCCGGGTCCCGCGCGATGGACGAACAAGAAAAGTTGGCGAGCAATATCAGCGAGCCCGAATGACAGAAGCTTATAGGCGAGCGCTGGGCGAAGTTCCGAATCCGATGTCCAGAGTCAGCGTCAGCAGATGGGCGTAAGGAAGTGTCTGCATTGCGCAATCGTTAGTACGGACGCAAGGTGGAAAAAACCGGATACCTTGGGGAGGGCACGATGGACATTATTGCACGGCGGCCAAGGCCGTCTGTTCAGGAAATTTTCGCGAGCGACGCCAACCCAGCTCCGGCGATCATGCGCGAGGAATCTCCCGCTCAAGCCCAATCAAGCGCCGATGTTTCTGTCGAACGCTATTTTTCGAAGGACTGGCACGATCGCGAAGTCGAGAAGATTTGGCGCAAGACATGGCAACTGGCCTGCCGCACGGAAGAG
>JANNSR010000118.1:0-3044 GCA_031402935.1 Hyphomicrobium sp.
CCAAGGGCAAGGCGCCTGCGAAAGCGATCCTGAAGGCGCGCATTCTGTTGAAGGCAGATCAGGCCGGGGACGGTCCGGGCTGGCTTGATGCCGAGATCGTCGAGGCGCTGGATACCAATCTGATGATGGTCATGCGCGTGCGCGAGACGTTCGTGACCAAGGGGCTCGACGCCGTGCTCACGCGCAAGAAGCGCGAGACACCGCCCACGCCGCCGATCTTCGATGGCGAGCGCCAAGCCAAGCTGACGGCGCTCGCGTGCTCCAAGCCGCCGCCCGGCCACGCGCGCTGGACCATTCGCTTGTTGGCCGAGCACTATAGCGCGACAATCTGGGTGAGAGCGCGCGTCAATCTGGATGAGACGAGGCGGCCGAGCGTTTTGATGATTGACGCTGGCTCGCGAAGTAGCAAGCGGTTTGATTGACGCGCCGCGTCAATCAAGTTTCTGGCGGTTCTGTTTTCTTGGTCCGTTTGCGATCAAGTGCGGCGCGACGGCGATAACTCTCGACATTCATTTCGAGGATCGTCGCGTGGTGGACGAGGCGGTCGATGGACGCCAAGGTCATGGCTGGATCGGGGAAGATCTTGCCCCATTCGCCGAACGGCTGGTTGGCCGTGATCAGCATCGATCGCCGCTCGTAACGCGCAGCGATCAGCTCGAACAACACGCTGGTTTCGGCTTGGTCCTTTGTGACGTAGGCGATGTCGTCGAGGATCAACAGATCGTAGCGGTCGAGCTTGGTGATGGCGGCTTCCAGCGCCAGCTCGCGCCGCGCCACCTGCAGCCGTTGCACGAGGTCGGTGGTGCGCGTGAACAGCACGCGCCAGCCGTTTTCTACCAGCGCCAGGCCGAGGGCTGCCGCTAAGTGACTCTTGCCGCCGCCGGGCGGGCCGAACAGCAAGACGTTGGCGCCCTTTTCGAGCCATGCATCGCCAGCTGCCAACGCCATCACCTGTGCCTTTGAGACCATCGGCACATGCGTGAAGTCAAAGGCGGCGATGGTTTTGCCAGGTGGCAGTTTGGCTTCCGCCATGTGCCGCTCGGTGCGGCGGCGGATGCGGTCGGCAACCTCAAGTTCGGCCAAGGCTGCCAGGAACCGAGCCGCCGGCCAACCTTCCTTGTCGGATTGTGCGGCAAGCTTGGCCCACATCAGCTTGACGCCGGGCAGGCGCAGCTCACTGAGCAGCAGTTCAACGCGTGCAGTGTCGATCGTGATGGACGCACTCATGCCGCCACCTGCTTGTTTAATTGTTCGAGGCGACACGCCTCCGGCGCGCCGGCCGCCACGAACGCCAGTTCGTCGTAGGCAGAGAGCGGCACCACCGCTACGTCGATCAGCGGCACCGATGCTGGATCAGGTCCGAAGTAGGCCCGCAAGAACGCCAGATCGGGCAACCGGCCCGCATCGACGTCAGCGTCGAGCGCCTTGGCGAGTTCAGCTTCGCAGGCCCGGTCGTGGGCCAGCGCCAGCAGTTCGACGGTGATCTTGCAGGCCCGTTTGTCACCGGCGGCTGCAAGCAAAGCCTCGAACGCGAGGCGGTAAGCCGGACGCGGGAACAGTTGATCGCGATAGACCAGATTGAGCAACGCCATCGGCTTTTTGCGCAACGCGTGGATCACATGCCGGTAGTCGACGACGTGACCGCCCTTGCTGTCCGAGACCGGCTGGCCGCGCCGCACCGTCATCATGGCGGTCGAGCCCAGGAAGCATTCGAGCCGGTCATCGTAGAGCCGCACGCGCAGCCGATGCCCGATCAACCGCGACGGCGCGGTATAGAACACCCGGTTCAGCATGAACCCGCCGCTGCGCGTGACCGTCACGGACTTGTCCTCGAAGTCCGCCGTCCGCCGCTTCGGCAGCTTGTCGAGGCGCGGCATCTCCAACTCGATCCGCTTGCGGTTGTGCGCGTTCTGCCGCCCGATGATCAGGTCGACGAAGCGGCGGTAGGCATCCAAATCGTCAAAGTCCCTGGAGCCGCGCAACAACAGCTCGTCTTTCAGTGCATTCTTGAGGTGGCCGTGCGGGCTCTCAATCGACCCATTTTCGTGGGCAACGCCGGGGTTGTTGCGCGACGGCGTCATGCCGTAGTGCGTCATCAGACCCTCGTAGCGCTGTGTCAGGTCATCCGCTGCTGCCTTGTCGAGGTTACGGAACGCCGCCGACAGGCTGTCGCTACGATGCTGCTTGGGCACGCCGCCGAGCGCCCACAAGGCATTCTGCAGCCCCTCGGCCAGCGCCACGAAGCTTTCGCCGCCCAGCACGACGTGGGCGTGGGCGAAGCCCGAGAACGCCAGCCGGAAGTGATACAGCCGATGGACAAGAGTGACCCCGGCCACCGTGATGTTCAGCGCGCTGGTGTCGGTGAAGTCCGACAAGCCCATGCGGCCGGGTTCATGCTCCTGGCGGAAGATCACGTCTTGCTCAGGCCCATAGTGGGCGCGCCAGTTGGTGATCCGCCGCTCCAGCGTGCGGCGGATGTTTGGGTTCAACTCCGGATGTCGACGCCGCAGCTCAGCCATCACGCTGACAGTGCGAATGCCGAGCGCCGCCTTCAGGATCGGCACGACGTCGGCCTCCCAGATGGCGGCCAGCGGGTCCGGTCGCCGCCGTTCGCGGGGTTTCTGTTTCTGCGACGGCAATCGCGGATCGGCATCGACGCGGAAGCCGGTGGCGCGACTGATGCCGGCCTTGGCAGCAGCAACGGCGGTTTCGTGGGTTGTTCGGATACTCATGTACAGCCTCATCTGGTGGTCGGTGATGTGGAGGCCGGGCAAATGCTGATCCCTCAATTGCTGAGACGAATCAGAACTTTGCCGCAGACCTGCCCGACCGCCAGACGGGTTCAAAAAATAGCGCCGCCGTGTGTGGCCTGCCGTCAGTCGGGCTTGCGCCCTCCCTCCGTCAGCCCACACACGGCGCAGTCTCATCCTGATTGACGCTGAGTCTCACCTTGATTGTCGCGCGGCAGAGACGAGCTTCGCCAAGGAAGGCGGTTGCAAGCACAGGCGCGACCATCAGGGAAGTGGGGCGATGGTTCTTTTCGT
>JANNSR010000119.1:0-25912 GCA_031402935.1 Hyphomicrobium sp.
CGCGATGCGAGGACCCGTTACAGAACTCCAGGACACGAATTCATTCTGCCGCCATGACTACGGGGGTGCCCCCGTCCTGACGGCCGGAAAGGACCATCGCTTGGCGGTTGGGTCAACCCGCAGCTCGCATCACATTTTAACCATATTTCGTAACGTTCTGAATGATATAGAAATTTCAAGACACCCCTAGAGGTTGCGCGACGGCAGGTCGCACATTTCTGAGATGAACGGCGCGCGAAAACGGCGGGCTGGAGCCTCCAACCCACCGTTCTAAGTATTGCTGTCGTTAACACCCGTGCGTCGCGATCGCGATCTCAGCCCTTACCGAGGATCGTCACTTTCACCGGCGCGACGCCGGTGTTGGTCAAGCCGATCTCGCCAGCGGCGGCGCGCGACAGGTCGATGACGCGACCGGCGATGAAAGGTCCGCGATCGTTAATGCGGACTTCGACGCTATCGCCGTTGTTCGTATTGGTGACGCGAACGCGGGTGCCGAACGGCAGGGTCTTATGCGCAGCCGTCAGCGCGTTCATGTTGTAGGTTTCGCCGTTGGCGGTCTTGCGGCCTTGAAACTTGCCGCCGTACCACGATGCCATGCCCGACTGGCCGGCCGAGCCGCCACCCGGCGACGCCTTGCTCGCGACCTTCTTTTTGGTCTTAGCCTTGGGCGTATCGCCGCTCGCGACTGTCGTTTTCTTGGCCGTTGTCACCTTCGCGACTTTCGCTGCTTTCTTGGCCTTCGGCGCCGGTGCGCTGGCCGCCGGTTTCAAGGCCGGTGCCTTGGCCTTAGCGATGGCCTTGGGTTTGGCAATGGCTTCTGCGCCGCCGCAGACGTAGGCCGGGCCTGAGCACGACTGGCGCCAGTCCGTCGCGGCATTCGCCGCTGTCGCGGTCGTGATAAATGCCGCTGGCAGGATCGCCAGCATCGCCTTAAGAATTTTACCCATCGAACATACTCCCGTTGATCGGGCGGCAGCGGCTTCAAGGATTTTCCGGCGGCGCGCAAGGCTGCAAAGTTGATGCAGCCGGGAAGCGAGAAAAGCTTGAAGCAAAACGCCAGAACGCGATCTGCCGCCGAGGAAAAAGCGCAAGGCCCGTCCTGGCTGTGGCAGCGCAGCATAAGGGTTAACGCGAGGTCAACCGGCCCGGCTAAACGGTGTTTTCTGAACACGAAATTCGCGTTGAAAAACAAAGACAATTCAGCGTTCGCATCGAAGTTGCGTGACGCCACGCCGCAGCATGGCGGGCAAACGGCCGGCGGCGTCCGGAGGGCTGCGTGACCCCCAGCACCGCAAACGCCGCTTCCGAAGGCCTGGCGCGACCCTCCTTCGCGGAAGCCTTTCGCGTCTGGACCCGCATCGGGCTGACCTCATTCGGCGGCCCTGCGGGGCAGATCGCGCTGATGCACCGCGTGCTGGTCGACGACAAGAAGTGGCTCGACGAGCGCACCTACCTGTTGGCGCTCAATTTCTGCACGCTGCTGCCCGGGCCCGAAGCCATGCAACTTGCGACCTACTCGGGCTGGCGGCTGCATGGCGTCAAAGGCGGCCTCGCGGCAGGGCTGATGTTCGTTCTGCCGGGCGCGCTGTTGATCCTGGTGCTCTCGGCGCTGTATGCGCTCTATGGCGCGGTGCCAGCCGTCACGGCTGTGTTCACCGGTATCAAGGCGGCTGTCCTCGCCATCGTCATCGAGGCGCTGCTCAGAATCTCGAAAAAATCCTTGAGGGATCAGACCGAATGGCTGATCGCGGCCGCATCGTTCACTGCCATTTTTTTCTTCAAGCTTCCATTCCCGCTGATCGTGCTGACGGCGGGCGTGTTCGGATACCTTCGCGGACTGAACGCTCCATTTGAGCCGCAGGCCGTGGCCGCGACGCCGGTGCCGCTCAGTCAGACGTTTGCGACTATCGCGCTGTGGCTGGCGATCTGGATTGTGCCGTTGCTGGCGGTGGCGTTGGCCTTTGGTTTCGACCACGTTCTGGCGAAACTCGCCTGGTTCTTTTCCAAACTCGCCGTCGTCACGTTCGGCGGCGCTTACGCCGTGCTCGCCTACATGGCGCAGGACGCGGTGCAAACCCATGCCTGGCTCAAGCCCGGCGAAATGCTGGACGGTCTCGGCCTTGCCGAGACGACGCCGGGGCCGTTGATCCTGGTGACCGAATTTGTCGGTTTTCTTGCGGCCTATCGCGCGGGTGGCGAACCGGCGCTGGCGATGGGCGTCCTCGGTGCGGCCGTGACGCTGTGGGCAACCTTTGCGCCTTGCTTCCTCTACATCTTCGGTGGTGCGCCCTACATCGAGTGGCTGAAATCAGCGCCACGGCTCAAGTCGGCGCTGTCGGCGATCACTGCGGCGGTCGTCGGCGTGATCCTGAACCTGTCGGTGTGGTTCGCGCTGCACGTGCTGTTTCGTACCGTCACGGATACCGCGCTTGGCCCGATGATCCTCCCGGTGCCCGAATTCTCAAGCCTCGATACGGTCGCGGCGGCACTGGCGCTGCTGGCTGCCGTCCTGCTGTTTGGTTTTCACGCCAACATCATGCAAGTACTGGCGATCTGCGGCGCACTTGCGCTCGGCCTTTCTTGGATCGTCTGAGTAGCCTTTACAGCCAGCCCTTACGGCGGAAGTAGAGGAACGGCACCAGGCCGGAGACGATCATCAGCCCGATCGCCAGCGGATAGCCCCACGGCCAATCCAGTTCGGGCATGTGCTTGAAGTTCATGCCGTAGACGGACGCAACCAGCGTCGGCGGCATCAGCATCACGGCCATGACCGAGAACAATTTGATGATCTGGTTCTGCTCCGTCGAGATCATGCCGAGCGTCGCTTCGAGCAGAAACGTCGTGCGGTTCGAGACGAAGCGTAGCTGTTCGGCGAGCGAGACGATGTCGCGGTCCGCACTTTCGACGCGGGCCAGTAATTTTGCGTCCGGCCCGCGCTCGCGCACGGCGTCCGTGAAGTACAGCAGCGTACGATGAAGGGATGTGGCGCTTTCCTGGGTCCGCGAGGTGATATCGCCTTGCTTGCCAATCGCCCGCAGCATGGCCTCCAGCGGGCGGCTGTCGCCATTGCCGGCGGACTTTTTGCCAAAGATCTGAGGCGCCAGGGCCTCGACACCATCCTGCAGACGTTCGATCAGGTCGGCCTGACGCTGAATAAGCGCCTCCATCAAGCCCATCATGACGTGGGCGCCGGAGCCGCAGGCATCGAGCCCCCGGAACGCCCTGTCGGCGAACAGTGCAAACGCTTTCGGTTCGCCGTAGCGCACGGTGATCAGCCGGTTGCCGGCGAGTATGAATGTGATGTTCGACGTCACGACGCCTTCCGGTTCGGCGGCATGGACGACGAAGGCGGTCATGAACTGGGCCCCGTCCTCGCTGTAAAAACGGTTCGAGGCTTCGATCTCGCGCATTTCAGCCCGCGTCGGCACTTCGAGCCCGAGCGCCTTTTCAATGCCCGTCTCTTCCTCGTTGGTCGGATTGAGCAGGTCGATCCACACCGTCGCGGTTTCAAGGGCTGTTGTGCCCTCGCGTTTGGTTAGGGCAGTGCCCGCAGCGTCATAGAGCGTGATCATCGGCTGTCTTCCCCGTTCGCCAGTGCCGCTGAAACGGCATTGCTTGATCTGGCGTTACTACACAACAAGCGGGCCATCTGGCGAGATGGATATTGGCAACGCCAACCAACGCGGCGTAAATAGTATCCTGGAGTTCACACCATGAAACGCTGCAATAATATAATGGCAGTGTCTGCCGCAGCCGTCGCCCTCACCTTGTCGGCGCACCCAGCCGCGGCGGCGATCCGCTGCACGCCGGACGGCTTCCAAATTGTGCAGGGCCAGCCCTTGAGCACGCCCTATTGCCAGGACGCGCTACTGGCGAGCGTCGCCCGCCAGTACGGCATGAAGGCCTCAGCGGCGAGCATCCGCGAAAACCCGAATTACAAGCGTCATGTCTGCCGCCTCGTCGGCCAGGACATCCGCGTGCAATCGACGTGCGGCGAGGTCAATCCAAATGGCCGCAACAGGCCCTATTGAGGCGACGCGCGCTTTGCAAGTAACGGACAAGAGATGATCCCTGCCGCCGCCGATCTCGATGCGTGCTGGGGCCGTGCGGGTGCCGTCGTGTTCACTGAACGGCATGGCGGCCCCGTTGCCGTATTGCACGCCGCTGGAGCAACCGCCGTCGTCGCCATTCAAGGCGCGCAAGTTTTGTCGTGGATCCCGAACAACGCAACTGATGCGCTCTGGCTATCGCCTGCAGCACAGCTTGGCACCGGCAAGGCCGTGCGCGGCGGCATTCCGGTCTGCTGGCCATGGTTCGGCCCGCACCCTAGCGACGCCACCAAGCCTGCGCACGGCTTTGTCCGCGCCGCGCCGTGGCAGGTCACCGGTTCGGCGGCATCCGATGGCCGCGCCCATCTCGTGCTTGGCTTTGATGCGACCGGCATCGATCCGGCGCTGTGGCCGCATCGGGCCCGCGCCTAGGTCGAGATCACGCTGGATCGAAGCCTGACTGTTGCGCTGACGACGGCGAATACCGGCTCCACATCGTTTGCTCTGACGCAAGCGCTGCACAGTTATTTCGCCGTCGGCGATATCGCCGATGTTGCGGTAACAGGGCTGGCCGGCCGCAGCTACATCGATCAGCTGGATCGCCGCACCCGTCCGGTTGAGACCGGCGATATTCGCATCACACGTGAGATCGATCGCATCTATCAGGCGACCGCAGACGATGTGGTGCTGAACGACGCATCGCTCAGCCGCCGCATCCGCGTCGCCAAAGGTGGCAGCCTTTCAACGGTCGTGTGGAATCCGGGGCCTGACAAGGCCGCGCGCCTCGGCGACTTCGGCGCGGACGGTCATCGCCGCATGGTCTGCATCGAGACCTGTAACGCCGGCGATGATGTAGTGACGCTCGCACCGGGCGAGCGCCACCGCTTGTCTGGAAAATTTTCGATTGAACAGCTGTTGAGAGCGTTCAGCTGAGATCGGGCGTGACTTCGGAAACGTCCTTGGCACGCCGCACGCTGCCGTCGAACTGAGCCCCTTCCGCGATTGCGAGCGTCTGCTTGACGATATCGCCATCGACCCGCGACGTGGCATTCAGAATAACGGCCGAGCCCTTCAGCGCCCCGCGCACTTCGCCCTGCACCGTAATAGTCCGCGCTGTAATAGTGCCAGCAACGCTACCCGTCTCGCCGACGGTGACGCTTTCGCCGTGCACATCGCCCTGAATATGTCCGGCGATCAGCAGCGAGCCCCTGGTCTTGAGGACCAGCTGTTGACCGGATATCGTGATGTCCTGGCCGAGCACGGACGTCGGCGTATCGGGCTGGCGCATCTGTGCGGCCGCTGGCCCTTGCGCGAACGGCGGCGGAGATTTGAGTGATTGCATGGGCATCGGTCCGGAGGAGCGAACGGGATCGGACAAACGAGGATCAGGCGTTGCAACGCGGTTGAACATAGGAAAACCCCCAAAACGCAGACTTGAATTGTTATCGTTCCCGCGATGCGATCGAGAACACGCCCTTGTGGACACATTATGGCCAACTCTCAGCTCGCCCGCCAGCGGAATGTCCGGTTAAGGCGGCATGAGACGGGGCCCTAGTCCCTATTGCGGCTGCATCAATACCGGCTGCTCGGGCAGATCGCGCGGTTTGATCAGAATGCCTGCAAGCTGCCAGCCATTGCTGGGCGCATCGTAGGCATAAACAAGATCGTAGACGATCTGCTTCGTTGGGAACTCGAAGTAGCCAAGGATGCGCAGCAGCCCGTTGCGGTCGAGGCTCGGCGGCCGCGTCGTTTGCGGCACGACGGTTGCGGCCGGTGCTAAATCGATGCGGTCAATCCGCAGTTTCTTAAAGCCAACGGCAAGCTTTACGGCGGGATTGGCCGTTTGAAAATCCGGCGTACCCATGGCGGCGAGCACGGCATAGTCGCCGGTTTTATTTCCGGTATCAACGGCCAGTACGGTTTGTCTTACCAGCGCGATCAGGTCGTCAGGGTTTGGGACGGGCGGACCCGCATCGCCCGAGCGCGCAATCGCGACACCGAACAACGTGAAGAGTAGCAACAGTAGCGCGCTTACCCCTTGCCGCACGGCCGGCGATCGTATGCTCATGCTGGCGCTTTCTTCCTAGACAATCAAAAAGCGGAGCGAGAAAAAATCGACCCCGCCTTGTCTACGTCTCAGACCGGTTCCGGATCTAGCGCGCATTGCGATCCGATGGAATCGGATCGGCGCTCTAGTTTTTTGCGTTGTCGCATTTTCTACGACGAACCGGTTCCCACTTCGTCGGAAAATGCTCTAGCGCGGGATCCAGATGTTGACGAACGGCGCCACGATATGGCGGCCGCGCCGTCCGACAGTGACATGCGTGAACGGTGCATCGACGACGACACGGCGCCCGTGTTCGACGCGGGTGAACGGCGCTTCGACGACGTCATCCTGATCGCGATAGTAATCGCGGCTATGGCGATGGCGCCGGTATTCGCGGACGTCGTCATCGTCATCGTCATCGTCGTCGTCGCGCCAGCGGTCGTGAACTTTGATGACATGGCCGTTGCCGCCAGCGGCCGATAAATCAAAACCTGCTGCGGGCAAAGCCTGCGCGATCGTCGCTGGCATCAGCAGCACCAAGGCCGCCAAGCTCAATATTCCGGCGATCAACCGTCCTGAAATCGACATTGAGCACAACCTCCTCAAATCCTTGAACAAGAGCAAATTTTAGCTTTTCCGCGGCCATCAGCGCAACCGCCGAACGCCGTCGGGGTCAGTCGGCCGCAGTTCGCCACGATTGCCACTCTGGCCCTTGCAAAACAATGTGTTGCGCGCCTCGCATTGCGATTGAACGTGGTGTAGCTTCGCCCCGAAGAATCATATTTTGGAGGATTTGATGCGGCGGCTTTCGATTTCGGCGGCGGTTGGCATTATTGCGGCGTTTGCCGCCGGTCCAGGTGCAGCGCAGACGGCAACCTGCCCGAAAGCCAACGCGCTCGGCGTTTCGCGCACGGTCGAGATCGACACGACCGGCGGTCCGGGCTTCGGCTTCGAGCACTACAAGGCCATCGATTTCCTGCAGCCGAAAGAAGTCGTGCTGACCTTCGACGATGGCCCGCAGAAGTTTTCGACCGAACTGGTGCTTGCAGCCCTTGCCGAGCAATGCACCAAGGCCACGTTCTTCTCGATCGGAAAAATGGCGCTCGGATACCCCGAGATTATCCGCGAAGTCGCCAAGGCCGGCCATACCATCGGCACCCATACCTGGAGCCACCAGCCGATCGCCAAGCTCAAGTCCTTTGAAGAGGGCAAGGCCGAGATCGAACGCGGCATCAGCGCTGTCCGCCGTGCGGCGGGCGTGCCGATCGCGCCGTTCTTCCGTTTTCCGACTTTGAAGGATACGCCGGAGGCTGTTGCCCATCTCGGCAAGCGCAACATCGCCATGTTCTCGACCGACATCGACAGTTTCGATTTCAAGCCGCAACCGGCGGAAAACATCGCGAAATCGGTGATCGAGAAGCTTGAAAAGAACGGCAAGGGTATCGTGCTGATGCACGACATCCACAAAACAACCGCCAAGGCCCTGCCGCTGTTGCTCGCGGCCTTGAAGGAAAAAGGCTTCAAGATCGTTCACCTGAAAGCCAAGGCCGAAGTTACAACGCTGGCCGAATTCGACGCATCCATCGAGAAAGATGCCAAAGGCTTGCCGCAAGCGGGCGCCGAGCGTCCGGCCTCCAGCGTCGTCAAAACCATAGAGGGCACGCCGACGGCCGAAGAGCAGGCGAAAGCTGCAGCGCCCGCCGAAGCAGCCGCGACCGCTGCAGCACAGGCCGACATGCCGGCCGCCGCGCCGACTGCTGCGGCCCCCGCACCGCCTGTCACTGACGCCGCTCCGGCCGCCGCTGCCCAGCCGCAGGCAGCGGTTTCCCCCGTGACGACGATCCCGACGGTCGCCAACGCATCGTCGTCGATTTCATCGGAGCAATCGTCCGGTAACAGCAAGCCAGCGGACGCAGCACCCGCCGGCACCGGCAAATCCATGACTGAGAAGGCGAAAGAGATCTGGCAGCTATGGTTCGGTAAATAAGCTGGACTGCGCGGAAACTTTTCAGCTCTGCGATGGTCGCTTTCGCATGTTCGCATCTAACGCTTGCAGACCTTGAGACGAAAAAAGAAAACGGGCGGCACGAGGTGCCACCCGTTTTCCTTTTGGACGCCCTGAGGCCCCCCCGGGCCCGCCGCAAACCAAATCGCGTTGCCAAAGCGCCACAAGACGCACAGGCAGACTTTGGGCGTTTACGCAGCACGGAATACAAGGCCCCGAGCGGCGTTTTACGGCGATTTGTGGGATAATTCTTACCCCCAACCGATCCCCCGACCGGCTGTCCCACAATTGGGAGGCTAGGACAACTCGAAATGCTCTTCCACAGAAATCGAATCAAAATGCTCTGATTTGCGGCAAGTGTGGTGATTCTGGCACAATAGATTTTTGCGAAGTCAAGTGCGCGGCGCGGGAATTTTTCAGTTTTTCTTGCAATCAAAAGGGCCGCTTCGACGTGAAGCGGCCCTCGTGAGATTGGTTGCGAAATGAAGCGGATGTTGTGGTCCGCCGGATCGCTTGTCTCAGCGCACTACCGGATGTGATCCGGGAAGCGCGTGAGCGACCACGAAATCGCAGCCTTTGACATCCCACTCGACATCGGATCACCTCCTTCCAGTTGTTGACGATGGGTGAGAGAATTTCACAGTTTGCGGCCCTTGAAAAGCCCGTTCGTCATTTCGGTAAATGAACAAAGCCGAAGGCTGGCGATCTGCGCCGCGATGGCCCAATTGTCAGCCGCACACCCGCGCGCCCGCGGACAAATATCCCACACACGCGCTGAGACTTGCGCCCGCCCGGTACGCGATAAGCAAAAAGTATCCTAGACTAAGCCGATCAACGGCGCCGGTGGCGGCATCGTCCCTTGGATTCGCTTGTGGAGGCGTTCATGTCTTTTGTCTCAACGTACAAGCCCGCGTGCCGGGCTAAAATTTTTGCAGCACTTGCTATTGGCATCGCTTCGTTGCTGCCCACTGCGCCCGCTGCATCCGCCCGCGAACTCGTCATCACGATTTCGCAGATCACGGCGCTCGATCCGGCCGACGTCTGGCTGGCGGGGCCCGATGACTTTTATGCCCGCGTCACAATCGACGGTCAGCAGTTCACGACGCCGATCAAGCGCCAGCAGAACCAGGCATCGCCGAACTGGAAGGTGTCGAAGGTCGTGAGCGGCCGCAAATCCAAGGTCCGGCTCGAAATTTTCGATAAAGATATCGGCAAGGCCGACGACAAGATCGACATCAACCGCGTCACCAGCCCAAAGCGCGACCTCGACTTCACCGTCGATACGCGGCGCTGCCGGGTGCTGGAATTCTCCGATCCGTTCCGCTGCGGCGACAACATCCGCCGCGCCGGCAACGAGCCGAAGAAGGCCGAGGTCGTGTTCTCGGTCGATGTGATCAGATAGCTGAGCGCGATCGCCCTAAAGGTGGCGGTCTCGTGCCGCCTCCTTTTCCTTCAATTGCGGCATCGGTCCTACTTCGCGATTTTATCTTTTTGGGTTTTCTGGCTGTCTGCTTGGCGGGCCGGCTTTTTGGTCGGTTCTATTGCCGTGAACCGCCCGTTGCGGTCATCCCGGCTACCAGTCACTGCAAGGCGTGCTGCGCGCCTCAGGGATGCGGTGACCTTTTCGACGTCTAGTGTTCGTGCCTTGGTCATCAGTCGTCCCAAGCCTCCGTCAATTCAAAATCACCTTCCAGGCTATCCCAAACATACCACTCATCAACGGCATGCTTGTAGTGCCTTTCCAAGTATTTCAGGCCCATTTCGAAGCGGCGGCGAACGGTTTGTTCCGGAATTCCGTGACCACCCGCTTCAACTCGCCTTCGAACACGATCAACAGCCGCATTGGCGCTGGGTAGCCGAAGAAAAATCAATACAACACGGAAATTTTCACGCTTCCAGTTTTCAATTTTAGGAAGGTAACTCAGTGCTGCCAGCGTCGTTTCAATGACAAAGCTTGCTCTAGCTTCGGTCAATTCGTGAATCTTCTGCAACATAACTCGAGCAGCTACCAGATCGCGTTGCGTCGGGCTGATGTCAGGTAGCATTAGTTCTCGTGCGATTTCGTCGGCGTTCACAAATGTGTAAGCACCGCCGGGATTGCCAAGATACTGCCGCGCAAAGCTGGTCTTTCCCGCCCCGTTGGGCCCAGCGACGATGATAATTTCAGACATGTAGCTTGCTCACGACGTTTCTACCCCAACGCTTCGTTGGCCTTTTTGACCTTCTCCGCGTCGAGATACAACTCTCCCCCCATCTCTTTGAACTTCGCGCTCATCACAGCCATGCCCACTTCACGGGCGGCCCCGTCCATCTCACCCGCCTGCGCGTTCAACGTCGCAGCATAGTCGCGCACGTCCTTCGTGATCTTCATCGAGCAGAACTTCGGCCCGCACATCGAGCAGAAATGCGCCACCTTGTGCGCGTCCTTCGGCAAGGTCTCGTCGTGGAAGCTGCGCGCCGTATCGGGATCGAGGCCCAGATTGAACTGATCCTCCCAGCGGAAATCGAACCGCGCCCGGCTCAATGCGTCGTCGCGCAACTGTGCCGCCGGGTGCCCCTTGGCCAAATCCGCCGCATGCGCCGCGATTTTGTAAGTGATGACGCCGGTCTTCACGTCGTCGCGGTTCGGTAGCCCTAAGTGCTCCTTCGGCGTCACGTAACACAGCATAGCGCAGCCGAACCAGCCGATCATGGCCGCGCCGATGCCGCTGGTGATGTGGTCGTAGCCCGGCGCGATGTCGGTCGTCAGCGGGCCCAACGTATAAAACGGAGCTTCGCCGCATTCGCGCAACTGCTTGTCCATGTTGATCTTGATCTTGTGTATCGGCACGTGGCCGGGGCCTTCGATCATGACCTGACAGCCCTTCGCCCAGGCGATCTTGGTCAGCTCGCCGAGCGTCTCGAGTTCAGCGAACTGCGCCCGGTCGTTGGCGTCCGCAATCGAACCGGGGCGCAAACCATCGCCCAGCGAGAACGACACGTCGTACCTGCGCATGAGATCGCAGATCTCGTCGAAGCGCTCGTACAGGAAGCTCTCCTTGTGATGCGCCAGGCACCACTTGGCCATAATGGAACCACCACGAGAAACAATCCCCGTGACGCGGTTCGCTGTCAGCGGCACATAAGGCAAGCGTACGCCGGCGTGGATGGTGAAATAGTCGACGCCCTGCTCGCACTGCTCGATCAGCGTGTCCTTGTACATCTCCCACGTCAATTTCACCGGATCGCCGCCGCATTTTTCGAGCGCCTGATAGATTGGCACGGTGCCGATCGGAACCGGGCTGTTGCGCAAAATCCATTCGCGCGTCGTGTGGATGTTGCGGCCCGTCGACAAGTCCATGACCGTATCGGCGCCCCAGCGGATCGCCCACACCATCTTCTCGACTTCTTCTTCGATTCCCGACGAAACAGCCGAATTGCCGATGTTGGCGTTGATTTTGACCAGGAAGTTGCGGCCGATGATCATCGGCTCCAGTTCAGAGTGATTGATGTTGGACGGAATGATCGCCCGCCCGCGCGCAATCTCATCGCGCACAAATTCCGGTGTGATGTGTTCTGGCAGGCTCGCGCCGAAGCTTTCACCATCAGCCAGTGCAGCCTTCGCGCGCTCCAGCACCACCGTGCGCCCCAAGTTCTCGCGATGGGCCACATAGATCATTTCGTTCGTGATGATCCCGGCGCGCGCAAATTCGAATTGGGTGAGCAGTCCATTCCCGCTCCCCGCCCCTTCAGCGGGGAGAGGGTTAGGGTGAGGGGCGGCAACGGGCAACGGCGCAAGAGGCTGCCCCTCACCCCGGCCCTCTCCCCGTTGAGTGCAGGAACGGGGAGAGGGAGACATCCCCCGCATCGGTCTCGGCTTGTTAGGGAAATCCCGTGCCGCGTGAGCGCCCGACACATTGCCGTTGTCCTCGGGGCGCACCTCGCGGCCCTGGTACGTCTCAACCCCGCCACGCCATTGGATCCACTTTTCGCGATGCCGCGGCAAGCCGCGCTCAACGTTGATGATCGCGCCCGCATCCGTGTACGGGCCGGAGCTGTCGTAGACGCGAAATGGTGCTTCCCCGCTTGCCTCAGCTAGCGCGATCTCTCGGAACGGCACGCGGACGTCGTCATGTGCGGCCGGCGCGTCGTAGACCTTCTGCGAACCTGAAATCGGCCCGGTCGTGACCTTCGGCGTCTGCATGTCGCTTGTGCGGGTGATTTTGTTCATGGCGTTTCTCCCTCTCCCCATGACCCTGCGCCTGTCCTGGGGAGAGGGTCGGGGTGAGGGGCGGCAGCACGCACGGTGCACCATCTGCCCCTCACCCTAACCCTCTCCTCGTTGAAGGAACGGGGAGAGGGGACGCGCGCGGCATGGGCCGGCGCAAATTTGCAGTTGGTCATGAGCGGATAGGTGCGGATACGGCAAAGCCGCGTTTGAACTCCGTCCCTTCGCCGGCATGACCCGGATCAGGTTCAAAGGGTGCTCGCGCTTTTTTGCGCAATCTCAGCCGGACCACCGGCGCCCCTCGGATAGGTTTTGAGTGTCGCGCTATCCGGCGGCCAATGCAAGGCGTCCGCGACAGCCCAATGTCGTGATTAAAGACGCGAAGCGGTGGCCGGGTGCGACGTAACATCCGGCCGCCTTTGCGTATGAGAGATGTGCGCGCCTCACTGGCCGTGCGCGCCCAGGTCTTCGTCCGAGAGGCCCCAGTCCTGCCAGATTTCGAGCAGGGCGAGGAATGCGATGATGGCACCGAGCCCGACATGCCATGTCGCAAGCGGGGTCAATGCGACGTACCCGAGAATGTAAGGTGATACGAAAAGCCACGCACCGACCAACAGCGTGACGATTTCGTGCCAGCGGTACAGCCGCATGATTTCAAGTCCGGCAAGAATGAAAAGCAGGATTCCAGCGAGCGTCGCGTTCGTAACTGCCAACGAATGGCTCGTCTGGTCGGTGAGCCAAGGGCTGAACAGCACGATTACGCCAAGGCCCATGCCGGCATAGTCTTCCCACGTTCGATGGGTCTTCAAGAGCTGATTTACGGTCATTAGAGTTCTCCTTGCGCATGGTGCGACACGGCATACGCCGGCAGCGCGATCCGCCTGGAGCACACCCTGCGCTGGAAACGAGATCCAACCGCCTGGGCGTATGTCTTGTATTTAACTTAAGGGGGCGCGAACGCCTTTCAAGACGGACGCCGGCTCATTTTTGCTTGTCAACGCCGTGCAAGATGCTGGTTGAACTAATGAATTGGTAAACGCTGCCGCATCCCCGCGGACCCGGTGACATCGCAAGGCGTGGCCCAGACTTGCGACCAGGCCCAAAAACTGATCATGACGCGTGCGGCGCTCCTGAAAGACACGGATCGCTCAATTTCGCAGTCCGGACGCACCAGAGCCTCGCCAATAGTTGATCCCGGTGCGAAGCTATGACGTTGTTCCTGGTTCCCACGGGTGTTTTGCGTTTCGGGTGGGCATGATGCGTTTGGTCTCTGCGTTTTCCTCCGCCGCGGCTTTGACTGCGGTCAGCGTTCCGGTGCTCGCCGCCGACGCGATCCAATTCACCAATGCCTGCCGCCCAGGCACGCGCGTCGTCGTCGCCGCCGTCGGCGATTTGCTGTTTCATGCAGCGCTCCAGAAACAAGCGCTGACAACCAAGGGCAGCTATGCCGATTTCTGGCAGCCCGTGCAGCACATTCTCGACCAGAGCGATCTGACTTACGGCAATCTCGAAGGCGCCGTCGCCGCCGGTGTCGGCATTGGCGGCCGCTCGGTTGCCGATCCGGGCCGCCGCCTCGATGGCCGCGTCTACTCGGCCAAGGTCAACGAGTTCCTGTTCAACTACCACCCCTCGCTGATCGCCGACCTGAAGGACACTGGCTTCGACGTCGTCTCGACCGCCAACAACCACGGCGGCGATCGCGGCCCTCTCGGCGTCGATGGCACCATCGACGCGCTGGAAGCCGAAGCGCTCGCCTTCACCGGCACGCGGCGGCGCGACGAAAGCAACACGCGCCCGTGGAGCACGGTCGTTGAATCGAAGGACGTCAGGATCGCTTTCCTTGCCTGCACCTACGGCACCAACGGCGGCGTCGATCGCAACGGCCAGATCCTTAATTGCTATCGCGACAAAGCCCAAGTCATGGGCGAGATCCAATGGCTCACTGAGGACCCCGAAGTCGATGCGGTGATCCTCACGCCGCACTGGGGTGCTGAAAATTCGCACACGCCGCTCAGCTCCGATCGCGCCTACGCCCGCGCGGCCATCGAGGCCGGCGCTAGCGCCGTCATCGGCGCCCACCCGCACGTTCTGCAGCCGTGGGAAAAGATCACGGCCAAGGATGGCCGCGAGGGCCTCGTGATCTACTCGACCGGCAATTTCATTTCGAACCAGCCATGGACGCCGAACCGCTCGGGCGTCGTCGCGCTGCTCGAATTCACCAAAGGCCGCGATGGCAAAACCGCGTTGACGGCCGCTGGCTTTGTGCCGACGTGGGTGGTGCGCGACGGCTGGCATCATCGCGTCACCGAAATGCGTAGCGGCAATCGCGAGTCCGCCGGCGCCCTCAGCGCCACGCTGCGGCGCCTCCCCGCCGCCAACCGCGTCAGCGGCGACGCCGCGCGCAACTTGCCGCGCGCCTGCGTGCTGACGTCGGAGACCGCGACTGCAGCCCCGCCCATGCCCTGACGCGGCAGCTGTCTGCGTCATAGAAATCATCGTTAAAAGAACCAAAACCACGCACGTCCTCGCACACAACACTTCGAACAGCGGAAGTATGCGGCCGCCCGGAAACGCGAGGATAAGTTTTTTAGTGCGAGCGGGATCAGGGCCTTAGCTCGCGCTGCAGGCGTTAAGCATCCGCCATTTCGGCGCTCAAGCCGCCAGCGCTTCCTGCGCTGCCTCCACCCAATCCTTGATTTTTTCGAGATCGGGCGGATGGCCGTCGCGCAGAATGCGTTTGCCGTCGCTGGTCGCCGCGTACTTCAAAACGTCCGCCGACAGGTCGACCGGATCGGCGTCCGCAATCGAATCCCGCGTCCGGTATCCGGCACCAACGAGAAGCTGCGCACCCGTGCCGCGCAAATCTGGAATGTCGATGACGAGCGCCGCCTGATCCTGCCAGTCCGTCAGCATCTCGGCATCGATGCGGCTGTCATCCAGCAGCTCGGCCATGTCGTGCGGTTCGTGGCCAAGGAAATCGGCAACCGTCTTGATGCCAAGCTCGGCGAAGCGCGCCGCCATCTTCGGTCCGATTGACGGCGCGGCTTCGAGGTCGTCGGTCTCGGCGAGATAACTGCGCCGCTCGTTCCGTGCCTCGCGCGCGTCATCAATTTGTACCGGAGATGTCGCCGGCGGCTCCGTGGGCGGCGCATTGACACGCACTGGCGCGGCAATGGCCGGTTCAATGCGTGCGACCGCCGGTTCGACGTTGGGCTTGCCGAACGCACCCTTCGGCGGCAGCGATAGCGGCACCTCGTCGTCGGATGCGCTTGATCGTGGCGCGGCGTTCGGGATTGCTGGCGGCAGAATGCTGGCAAGCTTTGCCGCCGTCGTTGCAACAATCGGCTTATCGGTCGAAGGCGCCGTCGCGAACTTGGCGATCGCGGAATCGAGAACGGGATCGGACGCACGTGCAACGGGCGCTAAGGCTTTTCCAGTCGCAGCAACCGCAATATCCGCTTTGCGCCGGTTATCAGCCGGATCGCCGCCGGGCACGCGTGCGGCGCGCGTTGCGTCACGCGCTGCAAGTTTCGGCGCCAACACTTCGCGCGCATGCAGATCGCGGATGATCTTGTCGTCTTCCGGCAGGTTCTGCTCGACCTTCCCCGTCGCCTTCAACTCGTCGTACATCGCCTGCACGAGCTTTTTGTCGGCGTCGTTCGTCAGTTTCTTCTCGATCCATTTCGCCGGCATTTTCAGCGTCGCGAGGAACGTATCGAGGGTCAGGTTGACGTCGGGCGCCTCAACGCCCGATTCCGCGATTGCCGCGTCGAGCAAGCGCGCGTATCCCGTCGCCGCGTACATGAGCAGTTCGGCGACTATCTTGCGCGCGATGTCATCAAGCCCTTCTTCCGGTTTCACGACGCCGCGTTTCAAATCATAATGCGCAATCAGCTTTTCATAGTAGCGATGCGAGAACTCCGCCGCGTTGCAGGTCATCTCGCGCTGCCAGTGCGCGCCATCGGGAACCGGCACGGTCAGCGACCCATGCAGCTGTTCGCCGAGCTTGCGCAGGCTGTCGTACGAGCGGTTGATGCTCCATTCGCAAGCGCGATGCATGCTGTTCTCGGCTTCCGTCTGGCCGGTGTGGAACGGGTGCACGGGGTCGGTGTAATAGTGGCTTAGCACGCCGGCCGCATAGGCCGCGTCGCCCCACTTCCCGGCTTGCAGTGCTGCAACTGTGTGGCCGTACCAAGCCTCGACCTTTTCGGGTGCCCCGCCCCAGTATTCGTCGCCGACGTGCAGAACGTGGTTTTTGAAATCCTTGAAGCTATTGTCGGGCGCCTTCGAGCCTTCGAGATACAAGTCGACATGCTTCAGGAACACGCGGCTCCAGGCTTCCGCATCGCGCCGCTGAAAATGGTTGAGCGCGTCGAGCGCCAGCTTATGGTGGGTGCCGTTGGCGTGCGCGGCGTAGACGATGCGGAAAAGTGCGGACATGGGCAGCCTCTCGAAAAGAACGAGTTGCCAATGAGTTTAGGTGAGTCGCTCCGCCGTGCCGAACGGCGATGGAGCGGAAAGTCCGGTCATCAACGGCTTTCGTTGCTGCCGGCTGCCAGTTTTTGCTGGGTGAAGTCAATCACTTCGGCCGCAACGCCGTTTGTGCGCGCCAGAGTGCTCGCAAGCTCGGTCCGGCTGGTCATTTGAAGGATGTTGCCTGCAGAGTCGGATCGGTCGAGCACATGCGCCAGTGTTTCAACCGCTAAACCGAGTGCGCGGCCGACGTTTGCCGCTTCCTCGCGCGCGATGTGGTGGGCTGCCTCCATGTAGCCCATCAACGCCGCCGCCGTGTGGGCGCTGCCGAGCGGTCCGGTGCGCTCGACGGGCCCGATCAACTTGAGCGCGGTCATCGCGGTATCGACGGCATCGGGGTAACCGCCTGCGAGTACTGTCAGGGCGCTCTCTCCGCCGCCGCTCAGTTGACCGATCACCGCCGCGTCAACAATAGCGATAGCGCGCGTGCCGGTGATGCCAAGCAGGGCCAGCGTTTCGCGCGGCGGCCGGGCGCCAAGGTCGACAATCACGCTTCCGGGCGCCAGCTCTGCGGCGATGCCAACGCGATCTTTGCTCCCGATCAAGACGCGGCGGAGCTCATCCGTGTCGTCGATGGCCATGATGACGACGTCGCATCCAAACGCGATGTCTGTCGGCGTCGATACGATTTCGATTTGCGCCGCAGCCGGGGGACGCGGCGCGCCGGGCGTGGCGTAAAATGCGACGCGCTGGCCTTTCGCTGCGAAGCGGCTTGCAATCGCCGGGCCGGTATCGTCGGCGGAAATGATGCCGATCGGCAGAGTGTAGTCCATCGTCATGCGTCCTCGTTACTGGGCAGTTACCGCCCCTCGCGCCACCAGGCGAGCGCGATGAGCGCGAGCAGGGCTGACAGTGCGGCGAGCCCTGTGAACATCGGTGTCAGCTTGACGCCGCGCGTCAGGAACGCTTCGCGGTCCTTCAATCCGAGCCAGCCCGATCCGGCCATGACTTTGGCGTTCGACAGCATCGAAATGCGCGGCACCTCGATGGCGCTCGCCGAAGCGCCGGCCAGCAAGCCGGTGGCTTTGGTCCAGAACACGCCGCCGCCGGTGGCATCCGTGATGGGTTTCATCTTGTCGGGCGTCGCCGTCACTTCGCTCATTTCGCGCGGGTCTTCGATGCCGGCATTGGCAACGGCCGTCAGCGTGCCGGACGGCCCCAGTGTTTCGGCTTTGTAGAGGCCTGGGATTTTAACGTCGACTGTCGCCTGCCATACGCCCGAGCCAGCGGCACCGGGTTCAAGTGTCACGTCGGTTACCTCGCCGCCGGGCCCCATCAGTTTCACCGGCTCAACCTTGTCTTCCATCGAAGAGCGTTCAAGCGACAGTTTCAAGCCCTTAGCGGAGGCGGTCAGCCGTTCTTCCTCGAGATCGGGTTCTTTCATCAGCCAGTGCGACAGGCGGCGCAACAAATCGGTATGCGGGCCGCCGCCGTCATAGCCGCGCGCCCACAACCAGGCGTGATCCGATGTCAGCAGCGCGACGCGGCCCTTGCCCTTGCGGTCGAGGATCAGCAGTGGCCTGTCTTCGGCGCCCGTCATGACAACGCGGCCGCGGTCGGCGCGCACCTCCGCCTGACGGAACCAGCGGCCCCATGCCGGTTCGGCTTTGGCATCCGCCAACTGCGGCGCAATCGAGCCCGGCAGGCCCTTGGTGACGGGGTGCTTTTGACCTTCCGCCGAAATACGGGCCTTGAACGGCGTCTCGATCACGCGCCCTGTGGGGGAAGCAGGCAGCACCGACGCCAGCGGCGTTTTGTGGATCGAGAACGTGTCGGCGTAATCGTCGCCAGCAGCGATCAGCAAAGCCCCGCCGTGCTGATCGACATAGCGGGCGATGTTCTCGTAATACAAAAGCTGCAAGATTCCCTTGTGCTCGTAGCGGTCGAAGATGATCAGGTCGAAATCCTTGATCTTCTCCGAGAACAGCTCGCGCGTCGGGAAGGCGATCAGCGATAGCTGATTGATCGGCGTGCCATCCTGCTTTTCAGGCGGGCGCAGAATCGTGAAATGCACGAGATCGACGGCGGCATCCGATTTGAGCAGGTTGCGCCATGTGCGCTCGCCCGCATGCGGTTCGCCCGACACCAGCAGAACGCGCAGATTTTCACGCACGCCTTCCGCTGCGATGACGACGCGGTTGTTAGCCGGCGTCAGCTCGCCGGGGGCTGGATCAAGTTCGACCTCGACGATGTTGGTGCCGGTGTGCGGGAACGGCATGTCGATTTTGTTGGTGCGGCCGATTTCGGTGCGCACCGTCTCGTCCGGCCTGCCTTCGCGGCGCACTTTCAGCGTAACCGGTCCTGTGGCTGCACCGGTCTTTCCGGTTTCGCGCACGGCCAGCTGGATGGTGCGCGACTGGCCGACGAGGCCATACTTCGGCGCCTCGATCACCTCGATGCGGCGGTCGAATTCTCCCGGCGCACCGGTCAAAAGCGTATGCACCGGCGCGTCAAAGCCAAGGCTTTGCGCCGACTTCGGAACGTCGTGCACCTGGCCGTCGCTGACAAACAGCACGCCGGCGATGCGATCGGGTGCGGTGTCGCTGAGGGCTGCGTTGAGGTCGGCGAACAGGTTTGTTCCCGCCGCCGTTCTGTCGCCGGGTTTGCCGCCGGCCACCCACTTGATGTTGAGGTTCGGGATTTTCGCGAACTTGGCTTCCAGATCGGCGCGGATGGCCGCCGTCTGCTCCGGGCGGCTTGAGAGTTTCTGGCTCGTGCTTTCATCCAGCACGACGATCGCGACGTTGGCGAGGTTTTCGCGTTCCTCTTCGCGCAGTGTCGGGTTGAGAAGTGCTGCAATCATGGCGGCAAGGGCAGCTAAGCGCAGGAACGCGCCGCGCGACCGGCGCACGATCAGCAGCACGACAAGCGCGAGGGCTGCAAGCGCCAGCATCCACAGAATGGGCCCTGGCAGCAGCGGCGCGAAATCAACCGACCAGTTCATCGCTGTGCCCTACCCATCGCCCTTATTGGCCAAGCCGTTCAAGCAGCGCCGGCACGTGCACCTGATCGGCTTTGTAATTGCCGGTCAGCGCGTGCATGACGATGTTGATGCCGGAGCGGAACGCCATCTCGCGCTGCATCTCGCCGCCGGGCACCACCGGATAGATCGGACGTCCGCGATCGTCGAGCGCCCAGGCGGCGGCGAAATCGTTTGGCGTGATCATGATCGACGTCACGCCGTCGGCAACGCGGGCGCGACGCGTCTCGCTCGTGTTCTCGGAGATGGCTTCGACCCAAAGCTGGCCGCCATCCCAGCGTCCGGGAAACGAGCGGAGCAAGTAGAACGACTTGGTGACGACATGGTTTTCCGGAACCGGCTCTAAGCGCGGCACATCGAGCTTGCTCAACAAGCGCTGAAGTGCGTTGCCGCCTTTGCCGGCTAGCGGCAGCGTGCTGGCGCCGCCCTGGCCAAAGTCGCGGGTGTCGAAAATGATCAGCCCGCCTTCCTTCATATAGGCGTCGATGCGGGCAATCGCGGCGTCGGGCAAGGCCTCGGCGTTTTCGATCACCGGCCAGTACAAAACCGGAAAGAACGAAATCTCGTCCTTGGCGATATCGACTCCGGCGGGCTCTCCGGGTTCAACGGCGGTGCGGGTTTCGAGCACCTTGGCGAGACCGAGCAGACCAAGGCGGCTGGCGTCATCGGTGTCCTTGTCGCCGCTGAACACATAGCCGAACGTGACTTTACTGGTCGCGTCGATAGCGGCCTTGTCCAAGGCTGCAACGGTGCCGGCCGGTGCGGGCGGCGCGGCGTCGATGGGCTTGCGGTCTTGGGCGCGAACTTCGCTGCTAACGAATGCCGCTGCCAACGCCAAGCTGATTGCAGCAACGGCTGCGGCACGCGACGCGCTGCGCTTGCCAGACAGGTTTTTCAATCCGCCGGCCTGTAAAATAAGGATGGCAATGATGTCAGCGAACAACAGCGCCAACGCAACCGCCAGCATCCAGGGCTTCAACGGTGTGCTCGCGGCGTTGTCGTAGCTCAAACGTTCGACACTCGCTGGCAGATTGGCAATCGGCCGCAGCGTGCTCTTCGGTGTCAGCACGTTGAGCGCACGCGGCGACGCGCCAGTGCCGTAGTAGCCGGGCGGGTGCGCGAGCGACGGTTCCAAGGTCGAGAGATCTGAGGCCTTGACCGGTTCGGCCGTCGGCGGCGGCGGCTTCAATGCGCCTTGGCCGTCAAGCGTCTTTAGCGGCGCCAGCACGTTTAGTGCATCCGTTGCGGCGGTGCCACTGCTCGATGACTGCGTGCCGTCGCCTTCGCCGCCAGCGCCGATTTTGCCCATCGTTGAAAGGCGGCGCAGCATATCGACGAACAGGCCGGAGATCGGCAGGTTCGACCAGTCGGAATTGGCGGTGATGTGGAACAGCACAAGTGTGCCGTCGCCGCGCTTGGTCGCGGTCACTAGCGGCGTGCCGTCCTTCAGCCGCGCCCAGATCTGCACCTCGGGCGTCAGACTACCCGGATCGGCGAGGACCTGCCGGTTGACCGTCACGTCGGCCGGTATCGTTAAGCCAGCGAAAGGGCTCGACTCATCAAAACCGTTCAACGGTTGCGGCGACGACCACGACAGGGCACCGCCCATCGAACGCCCGCCTGCGCGCAGCGGAACGGGAAGCAAATCGTCGCCGCCCTTTTCAAGGCGCGGCCCGGCAAATCGCACCAGCATGCCGCCGCGCTTGACGAAATCGTCGACGCGCTTTTCGGCTTCGCCCGCAATCGTACCGATATCGGCCAGCATCATGACAGACACGTTCTGCTTCAATACGCCGTCGATGCCTTGGCCGAGGTTTGAGTCTTTCGACACGGCGATCTCGGCGTACGGCTTGAGCGCCTTCTGGATGTAGTAGAGCGGCGCCAGCAGTGGTTGCGCCTGCTCGCGGCTTTCGCCCGAGATCAGTCCGATGCGATGCCACTGCGTTGCCGCGTCAATGAGGCTGACAGCGCCGGCCGAGCGCTCGCTTGGAATTTCGATGCGGGCAACTTGATTGCGAAGTTCGAGCGGAAGATCGAAGCTCGTCGCCACCGAGGTTTCCGATATCCCAAACTTGTAAGCTGCTTCGCCCAAGCGTTCGCCGCGCGCCGAATAGGCGAAGACTGAGCCTTCGCGCGGCGAGCCGGACGATTGCAGCACGACTGCTTCGAGTTTGCCCTTTTCGCCCAAGCGCGCCGTCAGTCCGAGCGCTTCCAGGCCTTTGGTTTCATCGATCACGGCGAACGAGCCGTTACCCGAAAGGGCCTGCAGCTTGGCCGCCACGTCGCCGGCGATCTGCTTGTGATCGACGCCGTCGTGCAGCCAAACGATGCTAGGGTTTGCTGCACCCGCGGCATTGAGCGCGGCCTCAAGTGCGGTCGCGGCCTGCATCCGGTCCGGCGCAAAAGGTTGCGGGCTCAGCGCGGCGGCGGTGCTGCGCGCGTCTTGCGGGGCTTCAATCTTGGCCGTCACCGTTTTTGTCACCGCCGCCGTGCCAAGCACAATCACGGGCCGGTTGGCGCTTTCAGCCTCTCCAATCAAGCGCTCGATCATGCGAGCGCGGTCCGGCCAGCGCGAGGCGGCCGCCCAACCATTGTCGGCGAAAATGACGACAGGGCCTGTGCCTTTGAGCCCGGCATTTTTCGCCGGGTTCAAAACCGGATCGGCGAGCGCGAGAATAACAAGCGTCGCCGCCAGCAAGCGGATCAATGTCAGCCACCACGGCGTTTTGTCGGCGGTTTTTTCTTCGTTTTCGAGGCCGACGAGAATCCGTGTCGGCGGAAACTCGACCTGCGCCGGGCGCGGCGGCACCGCACGCAGCAGCCAATAGATCACCGGTAGCGTGACGAGGGCCGCGAGAAGCCACGGGTTAAGGAAGGCGAGAGCGCCGAAAGTCATGACGCGCGCTCCGTCACATCCGAACTCGCGCCGATCCAGCGATACCCGCCGGCAGAATTTTCGAGCCGCATCAGCAGCGACAGCAAAGGTTCGGACGCGGGCCGGTCGGTGTGATGGACGAGAAACGACCAGCCGAGCCTGTGTGCGGTTTCTTGGATCGCCGCGCGATGCGCCAGAAGCCGGGCGCGATAGCGGTCGCGCAGGCTTTCGGCGCGGTCGGCGATCCAGCGCTGCGACCCGTCGGGCGACAAGAATTCGGTGCGCCCCGCATAGGGCAGCGTTTCTTCTGCCGGATCGAGGATTTGCAAGAGATGCCCTGTCGCGCCCGCGGCCCCGAGCGATTCAATCGTCTCGCGTACCTTGTCGATGGGATCGAGAAAATCGGAAAACAGGATGACGCTGGAAAAGCGTGTCAAGCGTGTTGCCGGCGGCTCCGAGCCGAGAGCGTGAATGTCGCCGCTGAGTACCAGCGTTTCAGCCAGTTTCTGCGTCGCCCGGCGGCTGGCCGTCGGTTGCGTCAGGCCGAGCAGCGCCACGCGCTCGCCGCCGCGGACCAGAAGCTCGGTTGCGCCCAGCATCAAGACGAGCGCGCGTTCGGCCTTGGTCACTTTGCTCAAATGACTTTTGAAGATCATCGATGGCGACAGGTTCGGCCACAGATACAGCGTGTGAGCTGCCTCCCACTCGCGCTCGCGCACATACAAGTGGTCGGAACTCGCAGAACGCCGCCAATCGACGAGGTGCGCGCCTTCGCCCTGCTCATGCTGCCGGAACTGCCAGAATGTCTCGCCAGGTCCGGCGCGGCGGCGGCCGTGGATGCCGTGCGCCACCGTCGACGCGATGCGGTCGGCCTCCATCAGCAATTCGGGCATGCGGTCGACGAGGCTTACGGCTTCGCGCTCGAGCGACAGAATTTGCCGCCCGCCGGTCGTGGCGCTGATCCGCTGCCCAGATGGGCCAGCCATTCCGGTTACCCCACTGCCTCGGCAAGCCGTGCGATGATCTTGGACAGGTCCTCGCCCTCGGCACGCGCTGCGAACGACAACGCCATGCGGTGCTTCAAGACCGGCTCGGCAAGCCCGACGACATCGTCGACGGATGGTGCCAAGCGGCCATCAACAAGCGCTTTGGCACGAACAGCCAGCATCAAGGCTTGGCTGGCGCGCGGGCCTGGGCCCCAGGCGACAAACTTATCGGTCTCGGGGCTGGCGCCTGTACCGGGGCGCGCCGAGCGCACGAGTTTCAAAATGGCTTCAACGACTTTATCGGGCACTGGGATCTGGCGGACGAGGCGCTGCGTCGCCATGAGTTCCTGTGCCGAGAGTACGGTTTCGAGCTTGGTGCTGTCGGTTCCGGTCGTCGCGTAGAGCATTTTGCGTTCCGCGATCAGGTCGGGATAGTCGACGTCGATCTGCAACAGAAAGCGGTCGAGCTGAGCTTCGGGCAGCGGATAGGTGCCTTCCTGCTCCAGCGGGTTCTGCGTTGCGAGCACGTGGAACGGCGCTGGCGTATCGTGGCGCTGGCCGGCAACGGTGACGTGATGCTCCTGCATGGCCTGCAACAGCGCCGACTGTGTTTTCGGCGAGGCACGGTTGATTTCGTCAGCCATTAAAAGCTGCGTGAAGATCGGCCCCTTGATGAAACGGAACGAGCGGGCACGTCCAGGTTCGTCTTCGAGCACCTCGGAGCCGATGATGTCGGACGGCATCAGGTCGGGCGTGAACTGAATGCGCTTGGCGTCGAGGCCGAGCACTTTGCCGAGCGTATCGACTAGCAGCGTCTTGGCGAGACCGGGCACACCGATCAGTAGCGCGTGGCCGCCCGACAATAGCGTCACCAGCGTGCGCTCAATCACTTGGTCCTGACCGAAAATGACCGACGCCGCGGCCTTGTGGGCGCGCTGCACGCGTTCAGCGGCCGCTTCCAAGCGCGGCACGATATCGGTCTGGGTATCGACGACATTGCTCATGGGTGGTGCGCGGCCTCGGGTTGGAAGCTGTTTTTTATTTGTCTTTCAAGGATCAAGCCGTCTCCTGGCCCGCCTCAATCGCGCCTGGACGATCCCGCCCGGGCCCCCTAGGGTCAAGTGAATGTTACGTTAGATTAGAGGCTTGAAAACGCTTTGGGTAGCAGGCCGCAACCGGATGAGTGAGGACAACGCATCAATTGCGAAAAGCTCTATTGCGGCAGGTGGTCTCGACGCCTTGATGCGTGCGGCTGGCGACGGCAGTGGTCCGCGCCCGGTTGAAGCGTGGAACCCGCCCTACTGCGGCGATATCGGCCTCAAAATCCTCAGCAGTGGCGTTTGGCTGTATCAGGGTTCGCCGATCGGGCGCATGGCAATCGTCAAACTGTTCGCGAGCATTCTGCGCCGGGACGCGGACGGGAAAACCTACCTCGTCACGCCGGCCGAAAAGATCGACGTCGATGTTGAGGATGCGCCGTTTCTCGCCGTCGATATGGCGGTGATGGGTGAGGGCCGCTCGCAAGCGCTGACATTCCGCACCAACGTCGACGATGTTGTGACAGTCGATGCCGCGCATCCGATGCGGTTTGTGCGCCAAGCCCCTGTTGGCGGATTGAAACCCTACGTCCTAGTTCGCGGCAGACTCGAAGCCCTGGTCACCCGCGCCGTCTACACCGACCTCGTGCAACTCGCCGTGCCGCGCGATGGCCGAAGCGGCGCGGTCGGGGTGTGGAGTGGGGGGACGTGGTGGGAGATGGGGTAGGTCTCGCCGCCCGTCATGGTCGCGTCCGCGAAGCGGATCGCTCCAAAGCAGCGACAGGCGGCCACCCACGACAACGGACAACTTGCGCACCGCTTCAGTTTAAACGTGTTGTTCAATTAGCCAAGCCCGAACGCGGGGAAGTTTGCCGTGGGTGGCCGCCTGCCGTGGCTTCGCCACGGTCGCTGGCGCGACGCGGCCATGACGTGAAGTGGGAGGCGGCGCCGGCAATCGATGGCCCGCGCGAACTATTGAGTAGCGATTTTTCTGCGTCTGCTATTTCTTATTGTTATCCGGCACCGCCTCCGGCGCCGCGTCTTTGCCACTCCCCGACGAACTGTCCGGCACTTTCCGGCTCACCGCGCTCTCCGTCGACTGCGACACCGCCGGTTTCCAGTCCTTGTTATACATCGCACTGGTGCCTTGCCGGCCGGAGCGCACGGCGAAGTAGGGCAGGTTCAAATCGAAC
>JANNSR010000120.1:0-22215 GCA_031402935.1 Hyphomicrobium sp.
GTCAAGGAAGAACGCGGCAACAAAGGCGCGGCGCTGACGACGTACCTGTCGCTCGCCGGCCGCTATACCGTTTTAATGCCGAACACGGCGCGCGGCGGCGGTATTTCGCGCAAGATCACGAACCCGCAGGACCGCAAGCGCCTAAAAGCCATCGCGCAGGAGCTTGAAGTGCCGGAAGGCATGGGGCTCATCATCCGCACGGCGGGTGCGGCCCGCACCAAGCAAGAAATCAAGCGCGATTTCGAATATCTGCTGCGGCTGTGGGAAAGCGTGCGCGACCTGACGCTGCAATCGACCGCACCGGCCCTCGTCTACGAGGAAGGCGACCTGATCAAGCGCTCGATCCGCGACCTTTACAACAAGGACGTCGAAGAAGTTGTTGTGGCGGGAGAAGCCGGCCACCAGGAAGCCGCCGGCTTCATGCGCATGCTGATGCCGAGCCACTCGAAAAACGTCGTCGCCTACAAGGACCCGACGCCGCTGTTCACCAAGTACGGCGTCGAGCGGCAGTTGAACGCCATGTTCATTCCGCAGGTGACGCTGCGCTCTGGCGGATACATCGTCATCAACCAGACCGAAGCCCTGGTTGCGATCGACGTCAACTCGGGCAAGTCGACGCGCGAATTCTCGATTGAAGAGACAGCGCTCGCGACCAACCTGGAAGCCTCCGACGAGATCGCACGGCAGTTGAAGCTGCGCGACCTTGCGGGCCTCATCGTCATCGACTTCATCGACATGGAAGAAAAGCGCAACAACCGCTCCGTCGAACGCCGGTTGAAGGACGCGCTGCGCTTCGACCGGGCTCGCATTCAGCTCGGGCGCATTTCGCATTTCGGTTTGATGGAAATGTCGCGTCAGCGGCTGCGCACCGGCGTCGTTGAAGGCTCGACCTCGCAGTGCGCGCACTGTCAGGGCACCGGCATCATCCGCTCGACGGAGAGCATCGCACTCGCCGTGCTGCGCGGCCTCGAAGATGCGATCACGGCTGGCGCGCACGCGCCGCTGATCGCGACGACGACGCCGGCAGTGGCGCTGTACATTCTGAACTCCAAGCGAGCCTACGTCACCGACATGGAAGCGCGCCACGGCTATGCCGTCACGATTGTCGGCAGCGACCGCATCCAGGGCGCCAACTTTACCGTTGAGCGCGGTGCGGCGTCCGCCTTGCCGGTTCGCCGGCCGGAACGCGCGGCCGTCAATATGGACTGGGGCTTTGAAGGCGAAGGCGAGGCTGAGGCCGCAGGCGAGGATGAAGTGCCAAGCTTCGAGGGCTCGAACATTGAAACCGTCGGCGATCCCGACGACGGCGATGAAAAGCCACAGCGCGACGGCCGGGGCGGCGATCGCGGTGACGGCGGCGGCGATGGCGGACAGCGCGACGGGCGGCGTGGCCGGCGGCGTGGTCGCGGACGCGGACAGCGCGGCGATGACAACCGGGGTGACAACCGGGGTGACCGGCCGCGCGGCGACGCGCGCCCCAACCGGGCGCAACCGCCTTTCGCGAACGCCAACAATGAAGGTGGTGCCGCGAACGATTTAGCGGCCGACGCTGGCATGGGTCACGACGAAACCGGTGAAGCGGACGAAGCACAGGTGCAAGCCTCGGGCGATGGCAGCGATGCGCGCGGCGATGACCGGCCGGGCCGCCGCCGCCGCCGCGGGCGCCGTGGCGGACGCCGTGGCCGCGAGCGCGATGGTGACCAAGGCCCACGCGAGATCAGCGCCAATGGCGATGAAGGCGCGGCTGACGACACCAGTGCCGGTACCGCGCAGAATGGGTTCGGCCCGCAGCCGGATATTCCTGCATTCGCCGCCGATACACCAGCGTTCAACAGCAACACTTCGGCTGAGAAGAACGTGCCCCGGCATAGACCCGAACGCCAGCGCACAGAACGCCAGCGCTCAGAACGCATCTGGGATGTGCCGTCGGCCCCACCGTTTGCCGGCGCGGCTGCGGTGGTCCCTGAAGCAGCAGCTCCGCTGCCGGACGCCGCGCCAGTGCGCCGCCGCCACGAGCAGGATTCAAGTGAGGCGCGCGTCGAGCGCGTCGTCGTCCGGCCGGACCAAGCCGAGGGCAGCGGCACTGCGGCCGTTGACGAGGCCTCAGCCGCGCCGCAACGCAAGGGCTGGTGGCAGCGCAAGTTTAGCGGCGAGTGACGGCAGCACCTATCTTTTGAATGTTTGGGGGCCGGATCGCAATATCCGGCCCTTTTCATTGGGCAAACCGTCACAGGTCCGCGAAAAGATGGCGCCAAGTGCCTTGAGGGCCAAGCTGGTGCTTCACGGCGCCCGGACTCGCGCTATAACCCGCCCGTCATCGCAGTGTCATGAAAAGCGCGAATGCGCGCTGTGCCGGTTGACGGGGGATCACAACGTGAGCAATGGAACGGGTACGCTCGGGCGCCTTTTCGGCGCTTCCCACAACGACCGCTATGCCGAGCTGCTGGGTCAACTTGCCGGCATCGGCGTCGAATGCGCGGCACATTTCCGCGCCACCGATGGCCAGGACGTGCCGGGCATCGTTGCGCTAGAACGCAAGGCCGATAAGGTCGTCGACGAGATTCACGAGTTGCTCGACAATTCCTTCATCATGCGCTTCGACATTCCCGACGCCGTGCGCCTGACCGACGAAATCGACGATGTCATCGACGGCATGCGCCGCGCCGCGACCCACATCGATATCTACAAGCCGTTTCTGTCGAAGCTGCGCCCCGAGGCCAAGGAGTTGATCGTCGCAGGCGAGCGCTCAATCCAGGCGCTGCGCGATCTGGTGGCACTCCTCAGCGCGCCGCGACTAACGCTCCAGGGCGCACGTGACAAGGCCCGCCTGATCAACGACGCCGAAGCCGAAGCCGACAAGATCATCGCCCAGGCAGAGCGCGGCCTGGTGCAGGAATTTTCAGCCGACGCGGCCAACAAGCTCGAATTCATCGCTCTCGACAAGCTCTATCAGATGCTCGAGGAGATGACGGATGACGCCAAGCGCTGCGGCAAGCTGATCGTCTCGCTCGCGCGCAAGGAGGCGTGAATGAGCGCCCTCTCGATCGCGCTCGTCATCGCACTCTCTACCGTTTTGATCGCCGAGTTCGTCAATGGCTGGACGGACGCGCCCAACGCCATTGCGACTGTCGTCTCGACAGGCGTGATGTCGCCGCGCACGGCGATCCTTATGGCGGTGGTCATGAATACCATCGGCGCCATGTCGGGCACAGCCGTTGCGGCGACCGTCGGCAAGGGCATCGTCGATCCGGCAGCCTTGACGCTGCCATCGATCACGGCGGCGATGTTGAGCGTTATCGCCTGGGGCAGTTTCGCAGGCTGGTCTGGGATGCCGGTGAGCAAGTCGCATGCGCTGCTGGCCGGCCTGGCGGGTGCTGCATTCGCCGGCGGCGGACTTGGCGCTCTGCAGGCGGTCGGCTGGCAGAAGGTCGCGATCGGCATGGCTTTGTCGATCGGACTCGGCGGCCTCGCGGCACTGCTGCTCGGGCTGCTGATCATCCGCTTTGCGGGCAAGTCAAAGCCTGGAAAATCCAAGGGCGTGTTTGACCGGCTGCAAATTTTGTCGGCCTGCTTCATGGCCTTCAATCACGGCCTCAACGACGGCCAGAAGTTCATGGGCGTGTTCGCAACCACGCTGCTGGCCGGCGGCGCGATTTCGGAATTCGAGATCCCGATCTGGGTCATCATTCTATGCGCGCTGACGATGGGCGCTGGCACGGCGTGCGGCGGCTGGCGCATTATCAAGACCATCGGGTCTAAAATGACCAAGTTGCAGTCGTGGCAGGGTTTCGCGGCGGAGACGGCGGCCGGCTTCACGATTTTCGGGGCGTCCGCTTACGGTATTCCGCTCTCGACGACGCACACAATCACAAGCGGAATCGTCGGCGCTGCCGCGAGCCGCCGCGTGTCCGATGTCCGCTGGGGTGTGCTGCGCCGGATCGTATTGGCTTGGCTTGTCACATTCCCGGTCTGTGCCGTCGTTGCTTACCTTGCCGCCCTCCTTGCAAACCGGCTTTTTGCCGGGTGATCGGCGCGCCTTGGTGATGCCCCATTGTGCCGCGCTGATAGTCGCGGGTTGCGCGTTGCGTCGATTTTGCTTGCCGGGGTGGCTCGAGTTTGACCGGCTTGCCTATCGCGAATACTCTCAAACAGCCGACGGCGCGCCAAAGCGTTCCCCTAATTCAAGACTAGGTCTGGTCCGGTCACTCCGGCAGCGATTGAGAAACACGCAATGCTGAGCCCGCGCCGCGCGCCAAGGACCCGCGACGACTTAAGCCGCAACTATTGGCATGCGCCAGCGCTGCGTGCTGTGGTTTGGGCCTGTGCATTGGCGACGGCCACGGCACCGGCCTCAGCCCAGGGTCTGCCGCTCATTCGCGATACCGAAATCGAAACGCTGCTCGGCGACTATGCCAAGCCGCTGTTCCGGGCCGCCGGACTTGGCAGCGGGCGGGTGACCGTGCGCATCGTCCGCAACGAAGGCTTCAACGCCTTCGTGCTCGATGGCAGCAACGTCTTCATGCACACCGGCACGCTGTTGCAGGCGAAGACCCCCAATGAAGTTATCGGCGTCATCGCTCATGAAGCCGGCCACATTGCCGGCGGGCACATGGCGGCGCTGCGCGCCCGTATCGCCAAAGACCAGACGCGCGCCTTGCTGACCCAGATCATCGGCATTGGCGCCATGGTCGCGGGCGGAGTTGCCGGCGGCGACGGCGGCCGCGATGCGATATCGGGCGGCCAGGCCATCATGCAGGGCGGCAACGAGGTCATCGTGCGCGGGTTATTGTCCGAGCGCCGGTCGCAGGAATCGGCCGCCGACCAGGCCGGGCTGCAATATCTCAATGCCACCAAGCAGTCGGGCCAGGGCATGCTCGAGACGTTCGAGCGCTTCCAGCAGCAGGAATATGTGTCCGATCAGTTCAAGGACCCTTTCGTGCGCAGCCACCCCGTCGCGACCGACCGCTTGGCACGGCTGCGCGACCTTGTGGCGTCGAGCCCGTACGCGCGCCAGCCGGACGCGGCCGCACTGCAACTGCGCCACGATTTGATGAAGGCCAAGCTGTCGGGCTATCTCGAACGCCCGGGTGTCGTGTTCAACCGCTATCCGGCCGCTGACAAATCGCTCCCCGCACGCTATGGCCGCGCCATCGCCCGGTTTTTTCAAGGCGGCCCCGGCGCGCTTGAAGCCTCCGTCGCCGACCTCGATGTCCTGATCCGCGAGAACCCGGCAAATCCATATTTCTACGAGGTGAAGGGCGACGTTATGATGCGGTCGGGCAAGATGGCGGACGCCATACCGACGTTGCGCCAAGCGCTGAAACTCGCGCCCGACAGCACGCTCATACGGGTGCAGCTTGCAACCGCATTGCAGGGTGCCAACGCGCCGGGCGGAAACGCCGAATCCGTCGAATTGTTGCGTAAATCGTTGATCGGCGACGAGAATTCGCGGGCATTCCGGCTGCTTGCCACGGCGTACTACAAGGACGGCAAGGGGCCAGAGGCCGACGCCATGACGGCACAGGCATACTTTCTCGAAGGTAACTTGAAGCAAGCCCAGATATTTGCCAAACGCGCACAGGTCAAGTTGCGATCCGGCTCGCCCGAGTGGATCAAGAACGACGACATCATCAACTACCGGCCGCAAACATGACGCGGCGGCTGCGCCACGCGTCCGTCACGTTTCCATCCGATATCTCGAAATCCTCAAGGAAAGTCACAGCAATGCTTCGCACGTTCTCGATCATCCCGTTCAAAACCGCGTGCGCCGTTGCCGCCCTGGCGTTCGCCACACTCACCGGCGCGAACACGCAGGTAGCGGCCGAGGACGCAGCCTTCACCGATGCGCAGAAGAAGGCCATCGGCGATATCATCAAGGACTACCTGATCAAGAACCCCGAGATTATGGTCGATGTGCAAACAGCGCTCGATGCCAAGGTCGAAAAAGAGCAGAGCGAGAAGCTCAAGAGCTTCATGGCCGAAAACGCCAAGGACATTTACCGCAATCCGGACAGCCCCGTTGCCGGCGACCCGAACGGCGACATCACGGTCGTTGAGTTTTTCGACTACAACTGCGGCTACTGCAAACGCGGGCTGACGGATGTGCAGAAACTGATCCAGAGCGACAAGAAGGTGCGCGTCGTGTTCAAGGAGTTGCCGATCTTGTCGAAAGGCTCTGAAGAAGCAGCCAAGGCGGCGCTTGCCGCCAAGCGGCAGGGCAAATACTGGGAGTTCCACCAGGCCATGCTGAGCGTCAAAGGCCAGGCCAACGAAGCCGCGTCGATAAAGGCCGCAGAGGGGCTCGGCCTCGACATGGCCAAGTTCAAAACCGACATGGCGAGCGCCGCCGTCAGTGACGAGCTTGAGGGCATGAAGGCGCTGGCCAAGAAGATGGGCATCAACGGCACGCCGCACTTCCTTGTCGGCGATAAATCGATCCCGGGCGCACCGGAAGATTTGCATAGCCAGCTTGAAGCGCTGGTCGCCGATTTCCGCAAGGCGGGCTGCAAAACCTGCTAACCCGCGAAAAAGCGGAAAAATCATTGAGGACAAAGCGTTAACGCATAGTGCGGGATCAATATCCGCGGCCATGGGCGCACTTTCGGTTGGGTTTGAAAGCTGATAGACCGGGCTTTCTGTCGCGGCAGCCTCAAGCCGCGGCCAAACCCATTTCAGCCCCTGCCCTCAGACCCGTCCCCCAGACCCGCCCAATGGCTCACCTCATTTACGTCCTCAACGGTCCGAACCTGAACATGCTCGGCTTGCGCGAGCCTGAAATCTATGGCCGCGACACGCTGGACGATATCCGCGCCCGCTGCGAGGCTGCTGCCAAGCCGCTTGGGCTGAAAATCGATTTTCGCCAGTCGAATATCGAGGGCGAACTGGTCAATTGGGTGCAGGAGGCGCGTGACAAAGCGCAGGGCATCATTCTGAACGCGGGCGGCTATACGCACACCTCTGTTGCCCTTCTCGACGCGCTGCAGGCCGCCGAGAAGCCGGTGATCGAAGTTCATCTCTCCAACATTTTCCGCCGCGATCAATTTCGCCAGCACTCGTATATCTCGCTGGCAGCAACTGGCATCATCTGCGGCCTCGGTGCCAAGGGCTATGAACTGGCGCTCGAAGCGATCGCGGATGTGTTGAGTAAGAAGGAGCGCGGGTAATGCCGCAGTCCGCGAATGAGATCGGTAAAGAGAAACAACACCGGCAGTGACACAAAGGGATACGCGACTGATGACAGCGAAAGACACCGCTGCGAAGCCAAGCGCCGAAGGCCAGTTGATCCGCGAATTGGCGGAACTCTTGAACGATACCGGCTTGAGCGAAATCGAGATCGAAAAGAGCGGTCTTAAAATCCGCGTCGCCAAGACGATCACGGTCGCAGCCGCGGTGCCGGCCACCTACGCCCACGCGGCACCGGCCGCGAACGCGGCGTTGCCCGAGGGCAAGACACCGGCGTTGATTCCGGGAGACATGTCGAAGCATCCAGGTGCCGTCAAATCACCGATGGTCGGCACAGCCTTCCGCTCGCCGGAACCGGGCGCCGCAATGTTCTGCGACATCGGCTCAAAGGTGAACCAGGGCGATACGCTGCTGATCATCGAAGCCATGAAGACCATGAACCAGATTCCGGCGCCACGCTCCGGCACGGTCATCGCGATCCTGTTCGAAAATGCTCAGCCGGTCGAATACGGCGAGCCTCTGATAGTCATCGAATAAGCGGCCCACACCGACGCCTAAGCCTGGGAGAGCCGCAGACATGTTCGACAAGATCCTGATCGCCAACCGTGGAGAGATCGCGCTGCGCATCCAGCGCGCCTGCCGCGAGCTTGGCATTGCCACCGTCGCGGTTCATTCAACCGCCGACGCCGACGCCATGCACGTGCGCTTGGCGGATGAAAGCGTGTGCATCGGCCCACCGCCGGCCCGCGACAGCTATTTGAATATACCAGCACTCGTGACGGCGTGCGAAATCACCGGCGCCGATGCCGTGCATCCAGGCTACGGTTTCCTGTCGGAAAACGCCCGCTTCGCCGAGATCCTCGAAGAACACAAGATCACGTTTATCGGCCCGACGTCCGAGCACATCCGGATCATGGGCGACAAGATCGAGGCCAAGGAAACCGCGAAAAAGCTCGGTATTCCGGTGGTGCCGGGCTCGGCTGGCGCGGTCACCAGCGAAACCGAGGCGCTGAAAGTCGCCAAAGAGATGGGTTTCCCGGTGCTTATCAAGGCGGCCGCCGGCGGCGGCGGACGCGGCATGAAGGTTGCGACAAGTGCTGCCGATATCGGCGTGGCGCTCGCGACCGCGCGCTCGGAGGCCAAGGCCGCCTTCAACGACGACGCTGTCTACATCGAGAAATATCTGCAGAAGCCCCGCCACATCGAAATTCAGGTCTTCGGCGACGGCAAGGGCAACGCCATCCACTTGGGCGAGCGCGATTGCTCGCTGCAGCGCCGCCACCAGAAGGTTCTCGAAGAAAGCCCCTCGCCTGCCCTCAACGCGGCACAGCGCAAGAAAATCGGCGAGATTGCTGCCGCCGCAATGCGCAAGATCAAATACCGCGGCGCCGGCACCATCGAGTTCCTGTACGAGGACGGTGAGTTCTATTTCATCGAGATGAACACAAGGCTGCAGGTCGAGCATCCGGTTACCGAAATGGTGACGGGCATGGATCTCGTGCTCGAGCAAATCCGCATCGCGTCGGGTGCGCCCTTGAGCGTGACCCAGGACGAAGTGGTGCTGAGCGGCCACGCCATCGAATGCCGCATCAACGCCGAAAACCCGAAAACATTCCGTCCCTCGCCGGGCCAGATCACCTATTGGCATCCCCCCGGCGGACTCGGCGTCCGCGTCGACAGCGGCGTTTATCAGGGCTATCGTATCCCGCCCTACTACGACAGCCTGATCGGCAAGCTGATCGTCACGGGCAAAACCCGCAACGACTGCCTGATGCGCCTGCGCCGCGCGCTCAACGAATTCGTCATCGACGGCATTGAAACCACGATCCCGTTGTTTCAGGATCTGGTCAAACAGCCCGACATCGTCGACGGGCTCTATGATATTCATTGGCTCGAAAAATACCTCGGAATGAAGTAAGCTAGTGCCCATGCGCGATCTTTTCCGCGCGCGTCCCAGAGTTCGAACGGCACGAAATACAATGGCGTCGCGCGACGACCCGATGTTCGAGATTACCCCGCAGGTACTGCTCAAGGCGTACAGTTGCGGCATCTTTCCTATGGCCGAAAGCGCCGACGATCCGGCGCTATATTGGATCGAGCCGCAGCACCGCGGGGTGCTACCGCTTGAAGCTGCTCATTTCCCGCGCCGCCTGTTGCGCACCGTTCGCACGACGCAGCTGAGCGTCAAAATCGATCATGACTACGATGGCGTGATTGACGGCTGCGCCGCAGTGCGGCCCGGGCGGTCATCAACGTGGATCAACAAGCGCATCCGCAGCCTCTATCGCGAGTTGTTCGACCTGGGGCACTGTCACACCGTCGAAGTCTGGAACGGCGGCCAGCTGGTTGGCGGGCTCTATGGCGTGGCTTTGAAGGGTGCGTTCTTCGGCGAAAGCATGTTTTCAACCGAACGCGATGCATCCAAAATCGCGCTTGTGCATCTCGTCGTGCGGCTGATCCATGGCGGTTTTAAGTTGCTCGACACGCAGTTCGTCACCGATCATCTGCGCCAATTCGGCACAATTGAACTTGATGGCGCCGCGTTCCAAACCGAGCTCGACAAGGCGCTGACGGGAACCGGCCGCTTCGATACTTTGTCGCGCGATGTCTCGGGTGAAGAAGTCGTCGAGCTGATCGCCAAAACGGGCACACGCCAGCGCTAAACGCGCCGCCGAACAACGCCCCTGTTCCACCCGGAACAGCCGCGCCCAATCCAGCATGTGAACATCCTTTCATCGCCAGCATTGAGAGCTTGCGATAGCCGTGGCGCTGAAGCCGCGGCAAAACCGAACCATATATTGGAGACGATTGTCATGTCTAAAGCAGGTTATGCCTTAGGTACTATTATTGCACTTGGTGCGCTCGGTACCGGCACGCATGAAGCAAGTGCTGGCGGAAAGCATTTCCGGCACCACAAGTTCCACAACTTCCATCACTTTGACTACCGGCCTGTCGTCATCTTTGGCGGCGGCTGCGGCTACTACCGTGACATGTGGTACGATACCGGCCGCTTCTATTGGAAAAGCAAGTACTTCCACTGCAAGGGCTGGTGGTAGGGATTGAGCCCCTGCCATACGGCCAACTCGGCCGCCTCCGCGCAGACATCCGCGGGGGCGGTTCGCGTCACTCCCACTCGATGGTGCCGGGTGGTTTGCTCGTAACGTCGTAGACGACGCGGTTGATGCCGCGCACCTCGTTGATGATGCGGGTTGCGGCGCGGCCGAGGAAATTCATGTCATAGGGAAAAAAGTCGGCGGTCATGCCATCGACGGACGTGACGGCGCGCAGCGCCAGCACATAGTCGTAGGTGCGGCCGTCGCCCATGACGCCGACGGTGCGCACAGGCAGCAGCACCGCGAAGGCCTGCCAGATTGCGTCGTAAAGGCCGGCCTTGCGGATTTCATCGAGATAAATCGCGTCGGCCTTGCGCAGAATATCCAGCTTTTCCGGCGTGATCTCGCCTGGAATGCGGATCGCAAGACCGGGGCCCGGAAACGGGTGGCGGCCGACAAAGGCATCGGGGAGACCAAGCTCGCGCCCCAGTGCCCGCACCTCGTCCTTGAACAACTCGCGCAGCGGCTCGACGAGCTTCATGTTCATGCGCTCGGGCAGTCCGCCGACGTTGTGGTGCGATTTGATGGTGACCGACGGCCCGCCGGTGAACGACACGCTTTCGATCACGTCGGGGTAGAGCGTGCCTTGAGCAAGGAACTCGGCGCCGCCGATTTTCTTAGCTTCGGCTTCGAAGACCTCGATGAAATGTTTGCCGATTGCCTTGCGCTTAGCCTCGGGGTCGGAAACGCCGGCGAGCGCGCCGAGAAACCGCGCCGACGCATCGACGTGAACGAGTGGAATGTTGTAGTGATCGCGGAACAGCCCGACGACCTGCTCGGCCTCGCCCAATCGCATCAAGCCGTGATCGACGAAGACGCAGGTCAGTTGAGCGCCGATAGCTTCGTGAATGAGAACGGCCGCAACGGCGCTATCGACACCGCCAGATAAGCCGCAAATGACCCGGCCCTTGCCGACTTGGCTGCGGATTTTCGCGACCATTTCGCGGCGGTAAGCGGCCATGGTCCAATCGGATTTTAGGCCCGCGATTTTGTGCACGAAGTTCGAAATCAACTTGGCGCCCTCGGGCGTGTGCACGACTTCGGGGTGGAACATGGTCGTGAAAATGCGCCGCGCTTCATCGGTCGCGACCGCAAACGGCGCGTTCTCGCTCGTCGCTTTGACGGTGAACCCGGCGGGGAGCTTGGTCACGCGGTCGCCGTGGCTCATCCACACAGGGTAACGCTTGCCCAGCTCCCAGACGCCGTCGAACAGCGCACTTGGCTCAAGGATTTCGACATCGGCGCGGCCGAATTCTGCGGCATGCCCGCCTTCGACGACGCCGCCGAGCTGGACAGCCGTTGTTTGCTGTCCGTAGCATATCGAAAGGATCGGCAGGCCAGACTCAAAAATGCGCTGCGGCGCGCGCGGCGAGCCTTCTACTGTGACTGACGCAGGTCCGCCCGACAGGATTACGGCCTTCGGCTTGAGCTTCGCCAGTGCTGCATCGGCACTTTGGAAGGGATGGATTTCGCAATAGACGCCGGTTTCGCGCACGCGCCGCGCGATGAGCTGCGTCACCTGGCTGCCGAAATCGACGATGAGAACGGTGTCTGACATTGCAGGCTTCGAAAACCGTTGAGAGTGGGCCGCCGGGTGATTAAGCGGATAGATCATCGCGCCGGAGGTGCGTCAAGGTTTGCCGTTGCCGCGCGCCTCTAGGGTGGGAAATGCGACGAAGCGGCCGAGGTATTCGGCACCAAAACGATTGACGTGACCTTCGTTCTTGTAAAGCATGACGCCGTCTAGAACCGGCGGGCAGCGCTCTTTCCCGCACATGACCGAGGACGGCAGAAATACGCTGATATCGGGATTTTGCGCCGCGAGCCGGTTCAGACTGGCATTCGAGGCGCCGAGTTCGCGCCCGGCGTCGTTGACCGTCAGCCCGCACGGGCTGGTGTCGCTGCCGTCGCGCAACGCCGACACGATGCAACGCACGGGCAAGCGCGGGTAGGTCGGGATCTGCCCAATCAGCAAGACCTTGATGCCGCGCTTCGTGAACTCACCGAGCGTCTCGGCCAAAGTTTTTTCGAACTGCGACGCGGCCGTTGAACCCGCAGCCGTGATGTCCGGCGACATGGCATCGATCCGTGCCATCCACTTAGACCAGAAGGCTGAAATGACGGCGAGCTTGAGGCCTGGGTTGGCATCGAGAAATTTCCGCGCTTCGCGCTGATAGGACGCGCACTCAAGCGCCTTGGCGGCGGACGGCTCCGGAATCTCGATGCCGAAGAACAGCGCACAACCGCCGTTCGTGACCTGACGGGCGGCATAACCGCGTGCGTCGGCGAAGCGTTCCGCCAGCGGCACCCAGTGATCGGCCATCGAGTCGCCGAACACGGCGACCTCGTACGAGTCGCCAGGCGCCTTGGCGCGGCCGAAATTGCAGACCGCATCGGTGCCAAAAATATTCTCGAAGTTATCGCAACTGCGCCGCAACGGGTTGCCCGAGACCATGTGCTCGAGCATCGGGCGCACGGCATCGCCAAAACGTTGCGGCACGCCCTTGGCGATTGAGACCGCGCCGCCGGTCAGCGCCACGGCGGCGACACCGGCGAGACCGACTGTGATGAAGCGCCTGTCATTGGCCATCAAGGCTTGGCCGGAAAAAGCGTCCCGGCCGGCGCGAAATGGGCGCTCGACGAAGCGCCACGACAGATAAGCGATGACCACGCTGATAGCGACGACGGCGAGCGCCTCTTCCGCGCCGAGCGGCCGTTCCAGGCGATAGCTGAGCAACGCCAGCAGCGGCCAATGCCAGAGATACAGAGAGTACGATATCAGCCCGAGGAGAACGATGGGGCTGAGGCTCAAGACGCGCGCGACGGCCGTGCCATGCGCCAAGCCGGAAGCGATGATAGCGGCGGTGCCGAGACAGGCCGGAACCGCGCTGAGACCTGGGAAAGTGTCGCCAGCCGACAGCATCGCAAAACTGGCGCCGATGGCGCCGAGCCCGAGTGCGGCAAGCGCTTCGGCGTTAAACGTCCCAAGCCTGATCCGACCGGCAGTCAGCGCCAGCAACGCGCCGAGCAGCAGCTCCCAGGCGCGGGTGGGAAGCAGATAGAAGACGAAGTCTACGTGACGCGGCAGCATCGATTGAGCAAGCACAAGAGACGCCAGCGCAAGACCTGCCGTCACGACCAGTAGAGTGGGCCGGCCGAGACGCGGCATCGCAAGCATCAGCAGCAGCGGCCAGGTCAGATAGAACTGGTCTTCGACGGCGAGCGACCACGTGTGCAGCAGCGGCTTTTCGAGCGAGGGGGCTGCGAAGTAACCGCTGTTCCTGAAGAAGTAATAGTTGGCGTACATCAGCACGGATGAGATGAGGCTACGGCCGTAGTCGAGAAAGGCGTCGGGCAGCAGCACAACGGCGGCTAAGCCTGTGACGACCGCAAAGCAGACGAGTGATGCCGGCAGCAGCCGCCTGGCCCGGCGCACAAAAAATGCGGCGAGCGAAAACGTGCCGTCCGCAATCTCGGCAGCAATAAAGCGCGTGATCAAAAATCCTGAGATGACGAAAAACACATCGACGCCGGCGAAGCCGCCCGGCATGACCTGCGGCATCGCATGAAAGGCGACGACCGCCGCAATGGCGACCGCGCGCAGCCCGTCGACATACGGCAAATACGGCATGCGTTTCCGGACGTTAGTTTAAACCCCTGGCAGGAGTTGAAAGCGGTCCGGTTTCAAAAGTCAAATCCCGCGTCAGTTCATGCGCCAAACAGTGAAATTCAGGGCGGCGGCGAAGCTGACCCAGACCCAGTACACCAGGAAAAGCAGACTGGCGCGATGATCGAGCGGCCAGGCAGCAAAGACAAAAGCGCCGGTCGCGAGCCAAAGCCCCGCCACATCAATAAGAGCGCCGAAGATGTCCTGGCGGCCGAACATGAAGTAGGACCAAAGCCCGTTCAGAACCAGGCCAATGCCCCAGATCGCAATGGCGCCGCTCCATCCGCCAGCCCGCCAGACGAGCCAGCCGGCAATGGCAATGCCGGTGTAGAGAATGGCCCAGGCGACGGGAAACACCCAATCCGGCGGCGTCCACCACGGTTTGTTCAGCGCGACGTACCACGGCCCCGGCATGTACACCGCGCCCGACGCGGCGGCGGCGAAGACAAGGGCAAGGAAAACAGCGAACGACAGGACACTCGACATTCAAGTTGATCTCCGGACCGGGACTTCTACTCCGCGCATAGCACAACTTTCAAAAAACTACGCCGCAGCCCGGTGCGGAGTACCGCAAGACCCGGCGATTACGCGGCGCGCTCGAGAACACTGATGAAAAATCCGTCGGTACCGTGTTGACCGGGCGTCAACAGAAGATGGTTGGCGTTGCCGTCGGCAGACCGAGGCGGCTCGCTTGGTAACGCCAAGCGCCAGACATCCGCGACCGGCAATGCGCGGAATGCCGGATTGTCGGCGAGAAACTGCGCAACCTGGTCGCTGTTTTCTTCCCGCAGCACCGAACACGTGACGTATACGAGGCGGCCGCCGGGCCGGACCGACTTGGCCGCTTGCGCCAGGACGGCGCGCTGTTCCTGACACCGCTCAACGAGCGCCTCGGGCTTGACTCGCCATTTGGCATCGGGACGCCGCCGCCATGTGCCAGAACCCGTACACGGCGCGTCGGCGAGCACACAATCGAAGCGGGCCCCTAGCGCGTCGAGCGCGGCCACGTCGCCGGCTTTCAAAACTTGAACGCTGCGCGCGCCGGCCCGCTTCAGGCGATCGAAAATCGGCTTCAATTGATGCCGGTCGGCATCGTAAGCGTAGACCTGCCCGGTATTCTGCATGGCGGCAACAAGCGCGAGGGTCTTGCCGCCGGCGCCAGCGCACAAATCGAGCACCTGCATCCGCGGACCGGCACCCGTCAACGCGGCGGCGATCTGACTGCCCTCGTCTTGGATTTCGAACCACCCGGCCTGATAGGCGGCTTCGGCTTGCAGGTTCGGCGTGCGGGCAGCTCCGATGGGCGGCGGTATGCGCACGCCCGTCGCAACATGCGCGGTTGCCTCGGCACCAAATCCGGCCAGCGCCTTCAGCACTTTCTCGCGCGTGGATTTCAGCGTGTTGACGCGCAGATCGGCGGGCGCACGCTTGGCCAGTGCTTCGCCTTCGGCGATTGCATGTGTTCCGAAGGCGCGTGCGAAACTCGGCCAGATCCATTCGGGAACATCGGCGCGGATGTGATCGTCCGCCGTATCGAGCGCGCGGGTCAGGCCGCTGACTTCTGTTTCGTTAAGCGATGACGGACCGTGCTCGGCACCATCACACGCCGCAGAGACGGCGCCGGTCGCTAAGCCCAGCGCCTGAGCAGACGCACCGAGAGCAAGCGCTCGGGCTCCGTCCGACTGCATGGCCCAGCCGATCGAGGCTTTGCGGCGCAACGCATCATAGACGATGTGACCGATGGCGTTGCGGTCGCCGGAGCCTGCAAAGCGGTGCGCCTTGCCCCAGTCGGCAAGCGCGAGCGCGACCGGCTGGTAGCGGTTCAGAACCGCATCAAGGACTTCGATCGCTGCCGCGATCCGCGCACCGGGTTTCATGGACCTCAGGTGCCCAAGACAATGCCGGCCGCAAACACGATCCACATAACCAGCAGGACCGCGCCACCAAAGACATAAGCCGGAAAACGCTTGTTCAGATCGTTGCTGGTGGTGTGGATGGTGGCGTGGACGATGCGGGCAAGCACGAACACCCAGGCGAGGACGAGCATCAACGTGCTGGCCTGGCGCGTGATCATCACGAAGGCGATCAGCGTGAAGAACACAACCGGTAGCTCAAGCTGGCTGTGATAGCTGTTGCCGATCTGGGTCGCCCGCGGGGTCCAGTTCGGCTGGCGCAGCGCAATGTCTTTGACCTTGACCTCCCCGCTTTTGATGCTGCCGACGCGGGCACGGCCCATCATCACGTGGAGGACCGCCATCAAGGCGATTTGCACGAACACGGGATAGAGAAGGAGCGTCTCCATGGAATACCTCGTTGATGTGTGAGAAATCGACTGCGCGGGCTTAGCCGCCGTTGCCTGGGTAGTTCGGGCTTTCGCGCGTGATCAATACGCCGTGGGCGTGGCTTTCGCGAATGCCGGCCGGCGAGATGCGCACGAACTTGGCGCGCTTTTGGAATTCGGGAATCGTCCTGGCGCCGAGGTAACCCATGCCGGCACGCAAGCCGCCGACGAGCTGGTGCACGACGGCTTCCATCGGGCCCTTGTAGGGCACCTGACCTTCGATGCCCTCCGGCACGAGTTTGAGCGTGTCGCGCACCTCGGCCTGGAAATAGCGGTCGGCGGAACCGCGCGCCATGGCACCGACCGAGCCCATGCCGCGATACGACTTGTAGGTGCGGCCCTGGTACAAATACGTCTCGCCCGGCGCTTCGTCGGTACCGGCCAGTAGCGACCCGACCATGACACACGAGGCCCCCGCGGCGATCGCTTTCGAAATATCGCCCGAATAACGGATGCCGCCGTCGGCGATGACGGGCACGCCCGAGCGCCCGGCTTCGCGGGCGCAATCCATGACGGCCGTCAACTGCGGAACGCCGACGCCGGCGACGATGCGCGTCGTGCAAATCGATCCCGGCCCGATGCCGACCTTGATGGCATCGGCGCCAGCGTCGATCAGCGCCTTGGTGGCGTCTGCCGTTGCGACATTGCCGGCGATGACCTGCACGGCGTTCGATTGCTTCTTGATGCGGGCGACGGCCTCGATGACTTTCGCCGAATGGCCGTGGGCGGTATCGACGACAATCACGTCGCAACCGGCGTCGATCAATCGTGCGGTGCGCTCGTAGCCGTCATCGCCAACAGTCGTCGCGGCAGCGACGCGCAGGCGGCCCTGAGAATCTTTCGAGGCGTTCGGATGCTTGGCCGCTTTCTCGATGTCCTTGACTGTGATCAACCCGATACAACGATAGCTGTCGTCAACCACGATCAACTTTTCGATGCGATGCTGATGCAGGAGCTTCTTAGCGTCGTCCTGCGACACCGAGCGTTTGACGGTGATAAGCTTTTCGCGCGTCATCAGTTCGTAGACCGGCTGGTCGAGACGCGTCGCGAAGCGGACGTCGCGGTTGGTCAGAATGCCGACGAGTTTGCCGGGCGTGCCTTTACCGCCGGCCTCGACGACCGGAACGCCGGTGATGCCGTTCTTGGCCATCAGCTCGAGCGCTTCCTTTAGCGTCCTTGCGGGATCGATTGTGACCGGATCGAGCACGATGCCGCTTTCATATCGTTTGACTTGGGCGACGTGGCGGGCCTGCTCGTCGATCGATAGGTTGCGGTGGATGACGCCGATGCCGCCTTCCTGGGCCATGGCAATCGCCAGGCGGGCTTCCGTCACCGTATCCATGGCGGACGACAGCAGCGGGATGTTGAGCGTGATCAGCTTGGTCAGATGGGTCGCGACGTTGACCTGCCCCGGCATGACGTCGGACGGGCCGGGAACGAGCAGGACGTCGTCGAATGTGAGGGCAACCCCCGAATCGAGAACGGATGGGCCCGAGGCCATGCGGTTTTCTCCGGATTTTCAGGGGGGCGACACGTTCCGGCCCCCGCGGGCGAACATTGTCGCGGGGTCTATAGCACCAAGGCTTAGGTCTTGGAAGCGCCGGGGCCCGCGTCAAATCGGCGAAGTGTTAACAGGTTTATCAACTGCGCGGCGATTGAAGCGATTAGCCCAGCCAGGATGTCACTTCGCTGTCGTCAAATCCTGCCAAAAGCAGAGCCCAAGGGGTGTTGAACCCCGTAGGATTCAATGGGCTATGCTGACGTTGCGCGACAGTCATACAGCTTTTGGACTAGCCCTGATCACAACGGTGCTTGCCGTGACATGGGCAAATCACAGCCCGGTTACGAACGCGCCAGATTTGGCGGATCCCGATACACAACCGCGTGCCGTCGCAGCGCACCCCGTTGCTGTTTTGGCCTGGGCGCAGGCGAATTGCGACCCGCACCTCGCACTCAAGCCCGGCGCGCCGCGAACGCAGGCTGAGATTTTGTACGAGGTTGCGGCATCGTTGGACGCGGCCCGTGCCAAACGCGGCGCGGCGGACGTGTGCCGGGATGCGATCGCAAAGTCGGCTTCAGTTGCAACCCGAGGCGACGCGGCTGTTGTGAGCACGGCGCTGAACGATTAACCGGCCGGCATCCGGGTGTCGTCGGCGGGGATCACTAGCGCGGATTGGCGACGGCGCGGATCAACTCGACCGCCAGCTTGGCATAGGCGCGAAACACCTTTGGATCGTTCTTGGCTTTCGCCATGACATTGGCGCCTTGCGCCATGCCGATCAAGATTTCAGCCGCGTCTTTGGCATCGAGGTTGTAGATCTTTTCTGCCTTAAAGAACTCCTCGACGATCGGAATGATGGCCGTATTCCACCGCGCCAGCGCGGCCTTGGCCTTAGCGCGCACGTCAGGCTCGTTGGCGCCAAGTTCGAGAATGACATTACCGAGGAAGCATCCCGGCGCCGAACCGTGCTCCGACTTCCAGGCTTCGTTGTCACGTTGCGGCACGAGAAAAATACCGCGTAGTTTTTGCGCCGGGCTGACGTCACTCTTCGCAAGTTGATCGAGTTTGTCGAACATCTCAGCCGCGTAGATGTCGATCACTTCAAGCAGCAACTCAAGTTTCGAGGGGAAGAAATGATAGAATGTGCCTTTATTGACATCGGCTTGCGAACAGATTTCGGCGATGCCGATCTTGTGGAAGCTGCCGCCCAGAAATAGGCGCGTCGAGGCATCGATCAGGCGCTGTCGTGAATCGCTCATGAGAGCCAGTGACTCGAAGCAGGAGGATTTTGCAATTGGGGTTCTAACCGACTCGAGGCGTTAATTGGAACCCCGAAAACCGGTGGCAAGCACGTAGAGCTCGGCGGAATCGGAGCGGCTGGCCGGCGGCTTGACGTGGCGCACGGCTGCGAAATTGCGCTTCAGCACGTTGAGCAGGTCGCGCTCGGTGCCGCCCTGGAACACTTTGCACAGGAATGCGCCGCCCGGCGCGAGCACGTCAACGGCGAAGCTGGCTGCGGCTTCCGCCAGGCCCATGATGCGCAAGTGGTCGGTGTTGGTGTGGCCAACGGTCGGCGCCGCCATGTCGGACATGACAAAATCGGCGCGGCCGTCGCGCAGGCGGGCTTTGAGTTCGCCCTCTGCCGCATCCGCCATGAAATCAAGTTCGAGAATATCGACGCCGGGGATTGCTTCGACGCCGAGATAGTCGATGGCAATTACCTGGCCCTTGCCCTCGTGCGACTTGACCTTGGCAGCCGCGATTTGCGACCAGCCGCCGGGCGCCGCACCAAGGTCGATAACGCGCTGGCCCGATTTCAAAACATGATATCGGGCGTCGATCTCCTTGAGTTTGTAGGCGGCGCGCGAGCGATACCCCTCGCGCTTGGCGGCTGTGACATAGGGATCGTTCAACTGCCGGTCGAGCCAGCGCGCCGACGACGCCGAGCGCTTATGCGCGGTCTTGACGTTGGTCCGCAACTGGCGCTGGCCGCCGCTGAGGCTGCCCTTGGCGCCGCCCTTCGATGGCTTTTTGGTCATACCGCGCTCTCCCCGCCGTCGCGCCGGGCGCCACCGCGCCGCCGCCGCCGGCCTGAGCGCCAAACGCCGTCTTCCATCATCAGCGTGGTCAGAATGCCTTCGCGCAAGCCCCGGTCGGCAACGCGCAGCCGTTCGGCCGGCCACAGCCGCAGGATGGCGTCAAGAATGGCGCAGCCGGCCAGCACGAGATCGGCACGCTCGCGGCCGATGCAGGGTTCTGCTGTGCGCTGCTCATAGGTTTGGCCGACGAGACGTTGCGTGATTGCTTCGACATCGCTGACGCGCAGCCAGATGCCATCAACCTGATTGCGGTCGTAGCGCGGCAGCCCGAGCAGAACGCCGGCAATCGTCGTGACCGTGCCGGATGTGCCGAGCAGATGCACCGGCCGGCCGGCGATCAATCGGGCAAGTTTATGTTCGGCTTCGAACGGCGCGACCAGATCATGGACGGCTAAGACCATGGCTTCGAAGATCTCAGGCGTGACATCGTGACCGCCGAAGCGTTCGGCGAGTGTCACGACGCCGACCGGCAGCGAGGTCCAGGCGACGATTGCTCCACTGACGTCGATGCGGAAGGCGCCACTGCCACGGCGCACGCCGGGCCGCGTCAGATCGAGCAGAATAATCTCGGATGATCCGCCGCCGATATCGAACACGAGCACGTAGTCGGCGGATTGATCGATCAAGGTGGCGCAGCCGGAGACCGCGAGCTTGGCTTCGGTTTCCGGCGTCAAGATTTCGATGTCGAGACCGAAGGCGTCCCTGACATCGCGGATGAACGACGGCCCGTTGGCGGCGATGCGGCAGGCTTGCGTCGCCACCATTCTGGCTCGCGTGACCCGATGGCGTGCGAGTTTACCGGCGCACACGCGCAACGCGTCCATAGTCCGCGCCATAGCGTGGTCCGATAGCCGGCCGGCCTGGCTGACGCCCTCGCCCAAACGGATGATGCGCGAAAACGCATCGACGACGCGGAACCCGCGCCGCGACGGACGGGCCAACAGCAGACGGCAATTGTTGGTGCCGAGATCAAGCGCGCCGTAGACGGTATCTGGCCAATGTGCGCGCTGGCCCTGTCCGTTGGGCGGCGTCCGCTGCTGAGGGTCCGAGTAGCGGGATCCTGCGGCGCCGCGCGGCGCACTGGCCCCTGGATTTTCAGGCTTCACGTGCATCTCCAGGGCCTGGAATGACGCGGCTCCGCTAAAGTTCAGCGCGGGTGACCTCGTGCTCTTCAGGCCGGTGTCTGGACCAGTCTTGCCGTGGACTGTATCAGGTCGCGCGCAGGCGTAAAGCCTAAGCTCGGTCGGAGCGCAAACGGCGCTTTTGGCGCAATAAACACTGTAAAGGTGGCACATGAAGCGACGCGACGCAGACGCCAGCATGGTTACGAGGACTATACTTGTGTGCGCACTTCTAGCGGCATGCAGTTGCGCTCATGCGCAAAAGCTGCCGCGCGACGAGATCGCGGCGCGGCTGATGGCCTCCTATCCGTCGTTCATTACGGCGATCGATGGCAACGACATCGTCTTCGCCAACGGCAGCAAGCTGCCGTTGGACGACGGTGCTGGCGCAAAGCCGTTCGATGCCTGGCTCGACAAGCCCGATGTCGAGGACATGTTTGATTTCACCTATCCGGCCAACACGCCCGCTGCAGCACCGGCTCTCAACGTCGATCCCGGCCGCGCCCGCAACGGCGACTTTTTCCGCATGATTTATGGAGACTGCCGCAGCGGCGGCGTTACCCCATTCCTCGTCGAGATCGTGTGGTTGCCGAAAAAGTCAGGCGCGCGTTTGCAAGTCACGACGCTCAACGGCGCTGCAAAGGCGTTCGAAGCGGTCAGCGCCGAGCTTGATGCGCTGCCGGCAACCTTCGACGACTTTTTGACATCGCCGGGCGGCACCTACAATTGCCGCGTGATCGCCGGTACGGAAACGATGTCAGCGCACGGCTACGGCATCGCCATCGACATCGCGGTCAGCCAAGCCCACTACTGGCGATGGGCCAAGGGCGGCCCGTCGGGGGCGATCGAATACAAAAACGCCATCCCGATGGAAATCGTCGCGATATTCGAGAAGCACGGCTTTATCTGGGGCGGGCGCTGGCATCACTACGACACTATGCATTTTGAGTACCGGCCGGAGCTGATGGCAACACCGCCATAGCTGCCAAGCGGTTCAAATCAGCTCGCTCACGCCGGCAATACCGCGCTGCTAAAGGCGCGCCTTGCGGACACCCGGCGCTGCTGCTATCACCCCGGCTCCGGTGCCTGGCTTTGACCGCACCCGATCCTGAGCTTTGGGGGATCGTCTAATGGTAGGACTGCAGACTCTGACTCTGCCTGTCTAGGTTCGAATCCTAGTCCCCCAGCCAA
>JANNSR010000121.1:0-2425 GCA_031402935.1 Hyphomicrobium sp.
CAACAAACAAACGCTGTGACGGCCCGGCACGTTCCTGCACCGATGGCTAGCGCTTGATTGTGCGCGCCACAAGGCAGATGTCCACCGTGATTCGGGCCTTTGTGCGACAAATGCCACCATGTTGCAGCGCGGCAGCAGGGGGCAGGGCTGGCCTTTGAGGCCTTGTAGGGCGCAATAGCTTCGCCCTCACACTGTTTGCCATTTGGCGCCTTCGCGGCGGGGGCGAAGCGTATTGCGCCGCCTGGCAGCGAGCACCGCCCCCTCCACGGTACAATACGCCGCCGGGCTCAAAGTTGAGGCCACTCAAGTTCCAACCTACTTCGCGTTACATTCGCCGTTGAGACGGAACTTGCCAGGTTCGGTCGGGATCCAGAAGTGTACGATGTTACTACCGTCACTTGCGATGTAGCTATGCTGCAGCACGGCGCGAGGATCGTTGGGCCACCGGCAAGCGCTCAATGTCCAGCTTCCCAAAGTCATGTCGTATTCGTGGCCAGGCCGCTGGTCTCCAAACTTTGCAAAAACGAAAGGAGCGGTTGGATATTTTAGGATTGGATTGTCGCCACATTTAGAAAGGTGGACGTGCGCATATTTGCCAAGCTTCCAAAGATGGATAACATCGGCGCAGCCGTTACCGTCAATGTCTCCGGTGAGCCAAAACCCGTTAGCTTCGCTAACGTCATAATCGTGTGGAAGCCTCGAAGTATAAGTGAATTGGGGAGTTTTAGCCAGTGTAACGCTAATCATTGAGTTGTTTCTGTCTTGAGATTTTCGATAAGTGTCCGGACGTGCATCTCCATCAAAATCCTGACCAGTCAAGGCAAGGGGTGGTCCCTTTTCCTCCGCCGTAGAAAATTGGGGGAAGGCAAATGCAATCGCGGCAACGAAAACAATCAATATTTTTTTCATGGGTACACTCCGAAAGCTCCGTCTAATCGAGAGCACATCGGACTTATACACCGTTTATCAATCGCTATCAGCATACTTCGCGCGAAGCCGCCGCTAAATCAGCTTAGAGTCATCTCCAAACCCCAAAGTAAGTAGATCGGGTGAATTGGCAATTTAGCATTTGTAGGTTGGGTAGAAAGAGCCTTGCGCCAAGCTCAACCAAGGAAACCCGACCTACGGCGCTAAAGCCGTTTTGCCCAGACTCGCGACGCCCGGCTCGTATGCGCGATGACAATCACCTCTATCCCATCGGCCAGTACGCGGTAAGCAGCACCGTACGGGAAACGCTTCAGCAACACGCGCCGCGTGCCGTTCCAAAACTCTGGCGGTGCCAGTGGAAATTCCCGAACCATTTGCATGGCACTGGCAAGATCGTCGAGAAACTCGTCGCCAAGCCCGGGCCGCTGTTTCTCGTAATAGCCCCAGACTCGCATCATATCGGCCTTTGCAGGCGCGATCAGCCGGATTTTCATTTGTTGCGGAGCGTGGCAACCGCCTCGTCGAAGTCGAACGTTTCAACGTCGCCGCGCTCAAGTGCCGTCAATCGGGCATCGATCAGATCGCGCCACGCCTGATCGGCATCGGCCGAAGGTTCTCGGCGAAGGCTGACGAGCAACGCTTCAAGAATATCCTCGCGGTCTTCCGCGGGCAGTGCCTTGGCTTTCTCGATGAGATTTTTTGCGTCAGAGGTCATGACGAAAGTATACAGCAGCTTGGAGACTCAGCAAGCCGTCAGCGCGCAAGCCACCCTCACACCCCCGGCAAATCCAGCTCCACCCGCAACCCGCCGTGCGTCGATGCCGATAGCGCCATCGCGCCCCGGTAACTCGTCGCCAGATCGCTGACGATCGACAACCCCAGCCCCGAACCGGGCTTGGTCTCGTCCAGCCGCATGCCGCGCTTGCCGATCCGGGCGCGCTGCTCGTCCGTCAGCCCCGGCCCATCGTCCTCAACGCTCATCCGCAACCGCTTGGCTTTGCTTTTCGAATCCGGCGCCTCGCTCGCGACATCCAGATACACGTTTCTGCGTCCCCACTTGCAGGCATTGTCGAGCAGGTTGCCGAGCATTTCTTCGAGATCGTGCTTCTCGCCCTGGAACTTGGCGTCCGGCGCAACCGTCATCGTAATTTCGATGCCTTTGTCGCGATGGATACGCTCAAGCGCCCGCACCAGAGGCTCAACCGTCGCCTCGACCGGCGTTACCCGCAGAATCGTGCCGGCACTCGCCGCGATCCGGGCGCGGTCCAGATAGTGGCTGACCTGGTCGCGCATGATCTGCGCCTGTTCGGCCACCTTACCGCCGAACGCGCTTTTATCCTCGCGGGCTTCATTGGTGATGACCGCCAGCGGCGTCTTCAAAGCGTGCGCGAGATTGCCGACCTGGGTCCGCGCCCTATCGACGATATCCTGGTTCGATTTGATCAGCGCATTAAGCTCGGCCTGCAGCGGTTCAATTTCGGCGGGGAGCTGATCGTCG
>JANNSR010000122.1:0-6721 GCA_031402935.1 Hyphomicrobium sp.
GGCTTTGCAGTAGTATGTTCGTGAGCGATCTCAGTCTTGACAGGCAGCGTCATCCGGACAAGGGCGCCGCGCGTGCGGGTATCAGACAGCGGCGGATCTTCGAGCGTCAGCGTGCCGCCGTGCTGTTCGACGATTTTCTGAACGATGGCGAGGCCAAGACCAGTGCCCTTGGCCCGTGTCGTCACATAGGGCTCAAGCAACCGCGCCCGGTTTTGTTTAGGTAAGCCGATGCCGTTATCGATAACCTCTATAGCGACGCGATCGGCCGCCGCGACCAGGCGCACTTCGATTGCGCCCTTGTAGCCGGCAGGCCGGCCCTGGGCGTCGCCAAAACCTTCAATGGCTTCCGTCGCGTTCTTGATCAGATTGGTGACGGCCTGCGAAATCAACCGGGCGTCGAAGCGGACGCGGATCGGCGTATTTGGAATGACAAGCTTGAAGTCGATGTCCTTGTTGCCTTCGCGGAACAGGATGCCAGACTCCTGCACCGGCATGCGCAGGTCGTGATCGGCCATGACCGGCTGCGGCATGCGCGCGAAGGACGCAAATTCATCGACCATGCTTTTGATCTGGCCGGTCTGGCGCTCGATGGTTTGCGTCAGAGTCTCGAACAGCTCGCGGTTTTCCGTCACCTGCTTGCCGAACTTGTTGCGCAGGCGTTCGGCTGAAAGTTGTATGGGTGTCAGCGGGTTCTTGATTTCGTGCGCAATGCGCCGCGCGATATCGGCCCAGGCGCTGGTGCGTTGGGCCTGCACGAGATCGGACACATCGTCGAACGTGACGACGGACCCAACGTCGGTCGCGGCTTCGCCATCGCCCGCCCGTTCGCGCGTGATTTTGACGGCGAACGTGCGTTCGTCGTCGCCGAAGGTTTTTTTAACCTCGTGCTGGCCTTTGGCCTTGAGCCCCGTGTCGTCGCCGGCGGCCAGGACACCAACGAATTCCGGCACGACATCGGCCAGCAGTTTACCCGCCGCGTCGTCGCTGGTGATGCCGAGGAGGCGTTCGGCCGAGCGGCTGAGAAGCGTCACACGGTCGGCGCTGTCGAGGCCGATCACGCCGGCCGAGACACCCGATAACACAGCCTCGATGAAGTTGCGCCGCTCGGTCAACTGAGCGTTGGTCGTGACGAGTGCGTCCTGCTGGCCCTTCAATTCGCGCGTCATGTGGTTGAAGGTTTCGGACAAGCGCCTGAGATCGCCCTCGCCGCGTTTCTCCGGCAGCGCAATGGCGAGGTTGCCCTGCGAGACTTCCTGAGCACCCGCAATCAAGCGGCGGATGGGGGCAACGAAGCGCCCAGCGAACCACATGCCGGCCCAAATGGCGGCAAGGAGCCCAGTCGTCGAGATCATGAAGTAAATCAAGCCGTGGGCAATCTTGAGGCCGCTGCGGGCGCGGCGCAGACGATTGTATTCATCGACATTCTGTTCGGTGCGCTGCAAATGGCCGATGACTTTTTGGCTGACGCCGCGGGTGACGTAGAGATACCGGCCCGGCCAGTTCTGCAGTTTGGCGATCGCCGAGATGCGATAACTATCGGTCGGCGTGAGCAGCGGCACCTGCCCTGCTTCCGCCTGTTTTATGACCGCTACGGGGGGGACCACATAGGGCAACTGCGGGTCGTCGATCGCCATCGCGGTTGGCACGCCGTCGCCGTCGATAATGTAGGCGGCGGGCAGATCGCGCAGACCGGCTTGCCCGATCAGAAAATTTTGAAATGCGTCGGTATCGTTCCGGATCGCATCCGCCGTGCCGTCGATATCGCGCACCATGTTGACGGCGTCGGTGCGGATGATCTGGCCATGCTCTTCGACATAGGCTTTCGCGACATCGTACGAGTTGTCGACGATGGCGCGGGTGCGGGTCGAAAACCAACCGTCGAGCGAGCGCGAAAACGTCGTCGTGGCGGCAACGGCCAGCAGGATCGCCGGCAAAGCCGCGATGACGCTGAACAGCAGAACGATGCGGGTGTGCAGCCGGGCCCCGGGCACGTGGTCTTTCCAGGCCCGGCGCAAGCCAAGTGCCTGCCAAACGATAATTCCCAGCATGGCGAGGATCAGCGTGATGTTGATTGCGAGCGCCGTCCAAACGACTTCGTTGCGCGGGGTCACAGCCGTCAAACCCGTCAGGATCAGATAACTGGCCAGCGCTGAAACAACCGACAGCACGACAACCGCAAGGCCGAACCAAAACGCCCGGTTCGATGGATTGAGCGGGCTCTCCGCTTCCTCGATCAACTTTGATCCGGGGGGCATGGCAGGAGGCACAGAGCGTCCAGCGCTCGCCAGCGTGGCAGTTGGCTCGGACGCGGTGTTGCTTTCGCTCGTCACCTAATGTCTTGCCCCACAAACCTCTGATATTTATGTTTCAAAGCCACTCATCGCGGCCCCGACCGTGGCAACGCACCGGTCAGACAAACGCTTTACGACCGTGCAGGCGCGCAACCGCGCCACACTCGCGCTGACGGAACAACCTAACTGTGACATTTTCGCGACAAGTGTGGCTTAGACCCGCAATGCGGTCGGGTCAAGGCACGGCTGCGCCCAGCGTTAGCGCCGTGCGTCGTATTTGACAGATCAGCCTTCAACTGTCCGCAGCACGCGGATGTTGAGATCGCGGATGCGCGCCCGCAAGGTATTGCGGTTGAGACCGAGCAGTTCGGCGGCCCGGATCTGGTTGCCGCGCGTGGCCGCAAGTGCGGCGCTGAGCAGCGGTTTCTCGACATCACGGATGATGCGGTCGTAAATGCCGGGCGGTGGCAGCTGCGACCCGAAACTTGAAAAGTACCGGGTCAGGTAGCGCTCGACGGCTTCGCTGAGGTCGCCGCTGTCGCCGTCGCCGCCGGCCGTCATCGGCGGCGCCGATCCCGCCAATTCCTGTTCGACGATTTGAAGGGTCAGCGTGTCCTGCGGATGCAGTGCGACGAGGCGGCGGACGACGTTTTCGAGTTCGCGCACGTTGCCCGGCCAGGGATGGCCCTTGAGCCGCTCGATCGCCGCCGTCTCGATCGATTTTTGCCCAAGGCCTTCGCGCCCGGCCTGACGCAGGAAGTGCCGGATCAAATCGCCGACATCCTCAAGGCGCTCGCGCAGCGGCGGCAGGCGGATCGGCACGACGTTCAGGCGATAGAACAAGTCTTCGCGGAACAGGCCCTGCTGGATCTGTGTTTTCAGATCGCGGTGCGTGGCGGCGATGATGCGGACGTTGGTCTTTACCGGCGTGCGGCCGCCAACGGTCGTGTACTCGCCCTGCTGCAGCACGCGCAAAAGCCGCGTCTGGGCTTCGAGCGGCATGTCGCCGATTTCGTCGAGAAATAGCGTGCCGCCCTCGGCCTGCTCGAAGCGGCCGGCGGCACGCGATTGCGCGCCCGTGAACGAGCCCTTCTCGTGGCCGAACAATTCGCTCTCGATCAGTTCGCGCGGGATGGCCGCCATGTTGATGGCGACGAACGGGCCCTGCCGGCGCTTACCGAAATCGTGCAGCACGCGGGCGACGAGTTCCTTGCCGGTGCCGCTCTCGCCGTTGATCATGACGGTCAGATCGCTCTGCGTCAGGCGCGCGAGCACGCGATAGATGTCCTGCATCGGCGGCGAGCGGCCGATCAGCGGCAACTCTTCCGTGTCGCGGTCGCTCGGCGGCACTTGCCGCTTGCGCCCGGGCTCCGACAGCGCCCGCGACACCACGGCGATGACCTCATTGAGGTCGAACGGTTTGGGGAGATACTCGAACGCGCCCTTCTCGGCTGCCGTAAGCGCCGTCATCAATGTGTTCTGCGCGCTCATGACGATGATCGGCAGATCGGGACGCAGTTTCTTGATGCGCGGGATCAGGTCGAATGCATTCTCGTCCGGCATGACAACGTCGGTGATGATGACGTCGCCCTCGCCCTGGCTGACCCAGCGCCACAGCGTTGCGGCGTTCCCCGTTGCGCGCGGGGCATAGCCTGCGCGTGCCAACGCCTGGTTGAGCACCGTGCGGATGGCGGTGTCATCGTCTGCAATCAGAACCGTGCCTCGGGGCATTAAGTGCTCCTCTAGCCTTTAACCGGGTTGAGCGGGCGAATGCGCTGCTGCATGGGCAACAGAACGCGGAAGACGGTACGCTTCGGCTCGCTTTCGCATTCGATGATGCCGCCATGATCGGAAATGATCTTGGCAACGAGCGCGAGGCCGAGCCCCGTGCCCGATGGCTTCGTCGTCACGAACGGATCGAACAGATGCGGCTTTAGATGCTCTGGAATTCCAACGCCGTTGTCTTCGATCTGGATCATCAACGGCAGGCTGACGCGGGTATCGGATCCCGGAACCGATAAGCGGACACCAGGACGAAACGCCGTTTGAAGAACTATGCGGCCGTTGTCGCGCTTGTCGCCGATGGCTTCTGCGGCGTTCTTCAACAGGTTCAAAAAGACCTGCACGAGCTTGTCGCGATTTCCGAGCACCGCTGGAAGCGATGGGTCGTAATCTTCGACGTAGCGGAGGCTGCGGCCGAAACCATGTTCTGAAATTTTGCGGACGTGGTTGAGGACGTCGTGAATGTTGACCGCGTCCTTTGTGATCGGTCGCTCGTCGCCGAACACCTCCATCCGGTCGACGAGATTGCGGATACGGTCGGTCTCGGAAACGATCAGCTGTGCCAGCGGCCGGTCTTCGTCCGATAACCCAGGTTCGAGAAGCTGCGCTGCGCCGCGAATGCCGGACAGCGGGTTCTTGATCTCGTGCGCCAAGACACCCGCCATGCCGGACACAGAACGAGCCGCGGCCCGGTGTGTCAGTTGACGTTCAATCATCTGCGCCATGCTGCGCTGCTGCAGCATCACGAACATGTTCTGCGGGTCTTCCGGCATCGGACCGCCGTAGACGTCGATCAGCTTGGCGCCGGAAAATCGCGGCGTCGAGACCTCGATGCCGTACTCGGTGACAGTGGCGCTGGTCGCCTGCACCTGCTCGATCAAAGCCAGCAGCGGGCAGCCGAAACCGACGATATCGGCCATGCGGCTGCGCTTGAGCATGGCGGCGCTCATCGAAAAGAAGCTTTCGGCCGCCGCGTTGGCGAAAATAATTCTCTGGTCGCTCGCGATGACAAGGATCGGATGCGGCAGCGTACCGAGCAGCATTTCGCAATCGATGTCGCGCAATCCCGACCCCAACGCCATCGACGGTACCGACGCGGACTTCGATTTTGCCGATGCGGGTGAATTGGCGGTCATGCGGCAAGCAACTCCGCGCCATCGTAGAATTCAGCAAGTCCCGCGAGCACGCTTTTAGGCTCCCAATCGGTGCACAGCCGCGTCCGCCACGTCTTCATGACAGCGCCGGAGCAACCGCTGGAGAGCAGATACCAGCCAATGTGCTTGCGCGCGTTCTTGAGCCCAAGCGTGCCGCCGTAGTGGATGAACATTGCTTCGATATGTTCGAGTGCGATGGCGCGCTGGGCGTGGCGCGATGGTGCGCCGGGGTCGGTTCCGGTTGCGAGAAACGCGGCAATGCGGCCCGGCATCCATGGCGCACCATAAGCGCCGCGGCCGACCATGACACCGGCCGCGCCCGACGCGTGCAACGCAGCGTTCACATCATCGACCGTCAGAATGTCGCCGTTGACGAGCACTGGCAGTGCCGTTGCTTCGACCACGGGGCGCACGGCGGCCCAATCGGCTTTGCCGGTGAAGAACTGGCAGCGCGTGCGGCCATGCACCGTCAACAGCGTGACGCCCTCGGCTTCGGCCCGGCGCGCCAGCTCGGCGGCGTTGCGGGTATGAGCGTCCCAGCCGAGCCGCATCTTGAGCGTGACAGGAACGCTGACGGCATTGACAACAGCCTTGATAAGAGTTTGCGCGTGATCGAGATCGCGCATCAAAGCCGAGCCCGAAAGCTTGCCGGTCACTTCCTTTGCCGGGCAGCCCATATTGATGTCGATGACGGTCGCGCCGCGCCCTTCGGCGATGCGGGCGCCTTCCGCCATCCAGTGAGCTTCGCGGCCCGCAAGTTGTATGACGAAGGGCGCCAGTTCGCGGCCCTCGGCGCGGCGCACGACGTCGGCGCGGCTCTTGACGAGTTCTTCGCTGGCGATCATCTCGGAGACGACGATGGGCGCCCCTAATCGATGGGCGAGGCGTCTGAACGGCAAATCGGTGACGCCGGACATCGGCGCCAGCGCCACGAGCGGCGCCGCTGGCTGCGAAGTGTCCTGTGAGCGCGAAGGTTCGCTCGACTTCATTCGGTATTGCCTATATTTTATGCGCCCTGGAACCATGCCCGACTATTGAGCAGTCTAGAAGTGCTTCGCTGCCTTCGCAAGTGCAAACAATGGCTTTGCCGATTGCCGTTTTGACGCGGTGGCTCTACGGCATCCAAATGACGCCTGTTGTATGGAGATTTGCGTGACGACCGCCGCACTCATCGTCGCTGCCGGACGTGGATTACGGGCGGGGTTGGCAGCAGGCAGCGTTCCCAAACAGTATCTGGACTTAGCGGGCGTGCCGATCTTGCGGCGAACGCTCGAGCCGTTTCTGGCCCATGCGGGCATCGACGCCGTGACGGTTGTCATCCATCCCGCCGACCAGTCATTTTATGATGCCGCAACGGCTGGTCTTGGCGCCAAACTGACGGCGTCCGTTGCGGGTGGAGAAACGCGGCAGGATTCGGTGCGGCTCGGTCTCGAAGCGCTTGAGGCCAAACGGCACGATAGTGTTCTCATCCACGACGCTGCGCGGCCCTTCGTC
>JANNSR010000123.1:0-18008 GCA_031402935.1 Hyphomicrobium sp.
GACAGTTCCAGCAGCGTCCGGCCTGCTTGTTGGCGATACGGACGTTGACGGCAATCCGCTGACGATCACGCAGTACACGGTTGCCGGCGTGCCTGGCACGTTCACAGCCGGCAGCCCCGCATCGATCCCCGGCGTAGGCACACTGACGATCAACGCCAACGGAAGTTACACGTTCGTCCCGGCCGCGAACTACAACGGCGCGGTACCTGTTGCGACATACACCGTCTCTGACGGCAACGGCGGCAACGACACCGGCACGCTGACCATCGCGGTGACGCCGGTTAACGATCGGCCCGTTGCGGGGCCGTCGTCACTGACAACACCGGAAGATCAGCCGTTCAGCGGCACGCTGCCGCCAGCGACCGATCCCGAAGGTGATACCGTCACGTATTCAAAGGCCTCGAACCCGGTACACGGCACTGTTACGGTCAACCCGAACGGTACCTATACCTACATACCGAACCCGGATTATAACGGCCCAGATAGCTTCACGTATCGCGTTTCCGATGGTAACGGCGGGACATCGACTTATACGGTCACGGTTCTTGTCACGCCAGTTGGCGATGCGCCTGTACTGGGGCCGATCACGCCGCCAGCGTCCGTCGATGGTAAGTCCGTGAGTTTCGATATTTCGGCATTTGCCGACGACCCCGATGGTGACAACCTTACCTTCGTGGCAACCGGATTGCCGCCAGGGCTGGCGATCAATCCAGCGACGGGCTTGGTCACCGGAACGCTGCCGCGCGATGCGTCGCAAGGCGGGCCATACCCTGTCACGGTGACCATCAGCGACGGCAATGGTGGCACAAGCACGCGCACATTCATGTGGCCGGTCACAAACCCGCCACCGGTCGCAACAAACGATAGCGCGACAGCAGAACCTGGAAAGACCGTCGTCGTTCCGGTTCTCGGCAACGATTCGGATCCCGATGCCGATCCGCTGACCGTCACGCATGCGCATGCTGGCAACGGCGCAATCGAAATCCTCGCCGACGGTTCGATCCGCTACACGCCGCGCGACGGGTTCAATGGGACCGATACGATTACGTACGTGATTAACGACGGCAATGGCGGCACCGCGATTGCGACCGTGACGATCAGGGTTGGCGACGACGGGTATGACGAAAAGCCGCCTGTTTTCGGCTTTAATGGCCCAGAAACGATCGACCGCGGACGCTACGGCTTGCCGCCCGTGTCTTATGTGCCGATCACAGCCGATGGCGCCGTCGTCGATGCCGTTTTCGAAATCGGCCAGCTGAAAAGCCTCGCCAATCAGCTGTCTGCTGATGGTGCGGTTCTAGCTGCGGCGAACGGCGCGCGCGATCTCGGCGGCATCGGCTCGGTTGGTGCCGATGGCGCTGTTGTCGAGATGATCCGGATCGAGCGGGCGCGAGAGATCGGCCGTATGGCAGGCATCGATCGCTCGTTCCAAGACTATCGGCTCGATGGCTTGCCTGGGTTCTCGCTGCGCCACAACGTGCCGGGGAACCTCGGCGGTCTCAGCGTTCGCGAGCAGGTCATCATTGAAAGCGTCGTGCGCGATCAGACTTTGATCGTTCAGATATCGAACACGATCGAAACCGGTGCCAAGCGCATTGTCGACTATCGCATCATGCAGGCCGACGGCACGCCGCTGCCAGATTGGCTCGATCGTGCCGGACGCGACCTGTTGATTGGCCGTCGCGACGCCGATCTCGACACTTTGAATTTACGCGTCGAAGCGGTGTATTCCGATGGTACGGTCGTGGTCGAGGAAGTAAAAATCGACACCGCAACCGGCGAGATCCAGCCGCTGCGGCAGGCGGCCAACGACGCCGTGGCGCCACCCCTGTTCGGCGATCAGTTCCGCGCTAAGCCGATGCTGTCGCCTGAGCAGGTTGAAAGCCTCGGCCGGGCCATCGCACGCTAACCGCCCGTTGTGGCGCATCCCGCGTTGAAATGTGAAGCCGGACCGGAAAAGCGGTCCGGCTTCTTTTTATGCTGCCGCTAATCGCGTAAAGAGGGCCGAACCGTTTGATGCGGGACGCCATGCAGATCGACGCCAGCAACCTTCGAGACTTCTATCGCACACCGCTCGGTCACGTGGTGCGCCGGCAGCTGTCGTCGCGCATCCGTAGCCGCTGGAAGAAGCTTGGCGGCATGACCATCATCGGTGCCGGCTTCGCCGCTCCGTATCTGGGATCGTTCCGCACCGAAGCGCGGCGTCTTGGCTGCTTGATGCCGGCGCGGCAAGGCGCGCTTGTATGGCCCCATGCCGCACGCTGCCATTCGGTTCTTGTTGAAGAACACTTTTGGCCCCTTCCCGATAACTCTGTCGACCGGCTGCTGGCCGTACACTGTCTCGAGCAGGCCGAGCGCGTCGGTCCGTTGTTGCGCGAAATGTGGCGTGTTCTTGCACCCGACGGGCGCCTGATCCTGGTCGTGCCGAACCGGCGAGGTGTGTGGTCTCGCATCGATTCAACGCCATTCGGGCACGGTTTACCTTTCAGCCGCGGCCAGCTCGAAAGACAGCTGACGGACGCGCTGTTTACGCCCATCGACTGGAGCGAAGCCTTGCACTTTCCGCCGTTCAACCGGCGCGTTCTGTTGCGGATGGCGCCTGCAATTGAGCGCTCTGCCGCGCGGCTTGCAATCGGTGTCGCCGGAGTGATCCTGGTCGAAGCCCGCAAGGAATTGATGGCGCCGATCGGCGGCGGACTCAAGGTGCGCGAGGTCCGTGTTTTGAAACCAGTTGAAGCGGCCGGATCCGCTCGGGGTATACACTGACGCGATTTAAGCGCTGCGCTGCGGGCCCTTGAGCAGAAACACGGCTTTCTCGCCAAACATGTTCTGCATCGACAGCGACCACTTTATCGGCAAGCGCTTCCCCGAAGCGTTGAACGCCACTGCCTGTTCGACCTCGGCATCCGCCACATGCACCAAATCGGCGAAGTCGCGGATCGTACACAAATGCGCGTTGGGGCTAAGATACCAGGCGTCCGGCAAGTTGTGTGTCACCGGCATGCGGCCCTGCAGAAGCAACGCCGTGCGCACTTGCCAGTGGCCGAAGTTCGGAAACGACACGATGGCCCGGCGGCCGATGCGCAGTAGGTTATCGAGTACCGTCTTCGGATTGCGGGTCGCCTGGATTGTCAAAGACAAAATGGCGTAGTCGAATGCCTGATCGGGATAGTTTTCGAGATCGCGGTCGGCGTCGCCCTGGATTACGGATAGGCCGCGGGCCACACAGGCGTTGACCTTGTCGCGCGCCAACTCCACACCGCGGCCGTCGACGCCGTTGCGTTCTGTCAGCAGTTGCAGCAGTTCGCCGTCGCCGCAGCCGACATCGAGCACGCGCGAACCCGGGTCGACCATTTCGGCGATTAAATCGTGGTCGACGCGCTGCGTCTTCATCGGTGTCCGGTCGGGCGCGTTCATAGGCCAGCCTCGTTGCCTGCCGGCAGGCCGCGCTTGACAGCGGCTGCGTTCAAAAAACCGCGCACGGTTGCGAAAAACGTCGGTTCCTCATGCAGAAACGCGTCATGGCCCTTGCCGCTTTCGATCTCGACGAACGACACGTTGGCCGCGACCGCGTTCAGCGCTTGCACGATCTCGCGCGATTCCCGCGTTGGGTACAGCCAGTCTGACGTGAACGAGACGACGCAAAAGCGCGTTTTGGTGCCGCGAAACGCGTTCGCTAGAACGTCACCGTGTTCGGCGCGCATGTCGAAATAGTCCATCGCGCGGGTGATATAGAGATAGCTGTTGGCATCGAAGCGATCGACGAATGTCGAACCCTGGTGGCGCAGGTAGCTTTCGACCTGAAAGTCGGCGTTGAACGAAAACGTCACGGCCGAGCGGTCTTGCAGGCTGCGGCCGAACTTCTGATGCAGTGCATCTTCCGACAAGTACGTGATGTGCGCCGCCATGCGGGCAACCGCCAAGCCATTGCGCGGGATTTTCCCTGCCGCGTAGTAATTGCCGGCAGCCCAGTCGGGATCAGCCATCACAGCTTGGCGGCCGACCTCGTGGAAAGCGATGTTCTGCGACGAATGCCAGGCAGCGGTTGCGATCGGCACCGCCGCGAACACGCGATCCTTGAACCGCGCCGCCCAGTCGAGCACCTGCATGCCGCCCCTCGAGCCGCCGAGGACAGCGAACAGCTGATCGATACCGAGGTGATCGATCAGCCGCGCCTGCGCCACGACCATGTCGCGAATGGTGATAACGGGAAAATCGAGTCCGTAGGGCGCGCCGGTCTTCGGATTGGTCGAGGCCGGGCCCGTCGAGCCCATGCAGCCGCCGAGAATATTTGGGCATATGACGAAGAAACGGTTGGTATCGACCGGCTTGCCGGGGCCAACAAGCGTTTCCCACCAGCCGGGCTTTCCTGTTACGGGGTGCACGTTGGCGACATGCTGATCGCCGGTCAGCGCATGGCAAATCAGGATCGCATTGGACTTGCTCGCATTCAACGTGCCGTAGGCCTGGTAGGCGATCGAGAACGGCGCCAGCTCCTGCTGGCAGGCAAGCTTCAGTGGCGCGCGGCTGTCAAAATGCACAACCGGGCTCGAGGGCGCGTGCACCTCATGTAAGCGCGCGTGTTGCACAGCGGCCGTTTCAGGCGTCGCGGATATCATACGGCAGGCCTTTTATCCCCCAGTTCGCGGCAATTCCCGTTAGCTATGCGGACACCGCCCAATGTCAACTTTAATCTTTGATTTCAAGAGGCCGAGCCCCTATCACTACGCCGCGCACACCCGCCCTGCCGCTGATGCCTTGAGATACACCATGCACGTTTCCGCTCCAGCCCCCCACTCTGGGATCCTCGACATCGAGGCCTATGTGCCGGGCGAAAGCAAGGTTCCAGGCGGACTTAAGCCCGCCAAGCTGTCGTCGAACGAAACCCCGCTCGGCGCCAGCCCGCGCGCGATTGAGGCGTTTAAGGCTGCGTCGAGCGATCTCGCGCTCTATCCCGACGGCCAGGCGACGGCTTTGCGCCAGGCCATCGCGCGCCGCTACGGTCTTGATGCCGGCCGCATTGTATGCGGCTCCGGTTCTGACGAATTACTCGGGCTCTTGGCGCGCGCTTACCTCGGTCTTGGCGACGAAGCGATCTACACTGCGCACGGCTTTCTCGTCTATCGCATCGCCATACTGACAAATGGAGCGACACCTGTCATTGCGCCTGAAGCCGATCTGCATACCGATGTCGATGCGATCCTGTCGCGTGTGACGGCGAAGACGAAAGTCGTGTTCGTCGCCAATCCCAACAATCCGACCGGCACCTACATCCCGATCGATGAAGTGCGCCGCTTGCGCGCAGGGCTGCGCGACGACATCGTACTCGTCCTCGACGCCGCCTATGCCGAATACGTAAGCCGCAACGACTACGAGGCCGGTCTCGAACTCGTTGCGACAACCCGCAACACGGTCATGACGCGGACGTTCTCGAAAATTCACGGTCTTGCGGCGCTGCGCATCGGCTGGGCCTATTGCCCGGCTGAGATCGCCGATGTGCTCAATCGCATTCGTGGGCCGTTCAACGTATCGGCGCCGGCGATTGCATGCGGCGCCGCCGCGATGGACGATGCTGCCCACATGGACGCCGCCAAACGCCACAACGACCTGTGGCTTCCGTGGGCCGCGGGCGAACTTGCGAGCCTCGGTTTAACCATCACACCCAGCGTCGCTAACTTCGTGCTGTTCCACTTTCCAGGACACGGCGGCAAGACCGCTGCCGGCGCCGATGCCTACCTGAAATCGCAGGGCGTCATTTTACGCCGGGTCGTTGCCTACGGCTTAGCGAACGCGTTGCGCATGACCATCGGCTCGGAAGCCGACAACAAACGCGCGATCGCCGTCCTCAAGGACTACATGGGCGGAGCAGCGCCATGAGCGCCAACGACCAGAAAGTCATGTTCGAACGCATGGCGCTCATAGGCGTTGGTTTGATTGGGTCTTCAATCAGCCACGCCGCACGCCGTGCTGGCATCGTGCGCGATATCACTGGCTGCTCGTCGACGGCTGCGACGCGCGCTAAGGCCGAAGAGCTTGGTCTCGTGTCCCGGTGTCATGAAACGGCTGCCGCCGCCGTCGCCGGCGCAGACCTCGTCATTCTGTGCACGCCGGTCGGCGTATACGAAAAAATTGCCAAGGAAATCGGCCCGTATCTCAAGCCCGGCGCCATCGTGTCGGATGTCGGTTCGGTCAAGGCTGCCGCCGTTCGCGATATTGGCCCGCATATGCCTGTCGGCGTCCACTTTATCGCCGGCCATCCGATTGCCGGCACCGAACAATCCGGCCCTGAGGCTGGTTTTGCCGAACTATTTGACGGCCGCTGGTGCATCCTGACGCCCGAAGCAGACTCAGATCGCATGGCGCTCGCTAAACTCGAAAGCTTCTGGCAGCGGCTCGGCTCGCAAGTCGAGATCATGACGCCCGAGCATCACGACATGGTGCTCGCGATCACCAGCCACGTTCCGCATTTGATCGCCTACAATATCGTCAATACGGCTGCCCATCTCGAGCGTGTTACCGATACCGAGGTCATCAAGTTTTCGGCCGGCGGCTTTCGCGACTTCACGCGCATCGCTGCGTCCGACCCCGTGATGTGGCGCGACGTTTTCCTGAACAACAAGGACGCCGTGCTCGAAATGCTCGGCCGTTTTTCGGAAGACCTCGTGACGCTGCAGCGCGCCATCCGCTTTGGTGACGGCGAAACGCTCGAACGGCTGTTCGACGAGTCGCGCAAGCTCCGGCGCGGCATTATTCAGGCCGGCCAGGATACCGCCGTGCCGGATTTCGGACGACGCCCGAAAACGTAAAGCCGTTCAGCCAGACTGTGCCGCAAACTGCGCCGTCTTGAGGTCGACTTCGACGGCCTGGGCTTCGCGCGGCGAGGCTGCGAGCAGGTGCACGTGAACCTCGTCGGCACCGAGCGCCGCCGCCCGCTGGCGGATTTCGGCAAGGTTCAAGGACGCCGTGTCGTTAATCGAGCGGCCGATGGCCAGCAGCGTCCGCTTGGTCTTATTCTCGCGGCGCACCAGCATGTAGTTGGCAAGCGCGATCGGCGGGCAATCGAACAAGCTGTAGACGGTGTGGACGTAGCGGCGGCCCGAAGCGCCGGTCCAGAAATGGAAACGCGGGCTCTGATCGGCCAACGCCGGTGTGGCGGCGGCATCGCCAGCGCGGCCGCGGCACGCCCGCACGTCTGCCAGCAGGATAATCTCAGCACTCATACGCAACACCCCTGATCGGCCAACACGGCCGCACCGTTTTTTGTTATGTCAGAGTCATATCCCGCAAGCGCTAAAAGATTGGCGAGCTTTGGAGCCGAAGTTAGGCTGCAAGCGCGGCAAGTTCGGACCATGGTCAACGAACTGTTGAGAAAAGCACGGACTTGCGACGCTCAGCTTGAGCAAATGCAGAAACGGCCCTGAATTGTAAAGAGCCGGTAACGGTTTCGGCGGGTCGCAAAGCAATTTTGCATCACGTCGGCGCGTTGATGCCCGGCCTGGATTGTGAGCCGGACCTGCTGCCTGCTGCTAGCTGCAGCGCGAATACTGGCAGTTGCCGCATGTCCAGCAGCCTTCAATGCGGTTCAGGCTGCGGTTGCCACAGCGCGGGCAGACGCGGGCCCCGGCTGCCGTCGTCTGCGGACCAAGCCTCGTCACCTGGATGCCTGCATTGCCGCGCGACGCGCCTGGGCCGGCTGCCACCGCCTGCGGCTCCGGGCTCATGGCGCTGGCTAGCTGCGGTGCCAGCGGCATGGCTCCGGCCTCCGCGCCGGTCATAAAGCCGGTGCGGATCATATGCTGTTCGATAACGTCGCCGATGGCGGCCAGCAGGCTCGGCACATAGCGCCCGTTCATCCACTGCCCGCCCTCGGGGTCGAACACGGCCTTTAGCTCTTCCGCGACGAACGCCACATCGCCGCCGCGCCGGAACACGGCGCTGATCATGCGCGTCAACGCCACTGTCCAGGCATAGTGCTCAAGGTTCTTTGTATTGATGAAGATTTCGAACGGCCGCCGCCGCCCGTCGCGCACAATATCGTTGATCGTGACATAGAGCGCGTGGGCGCTTGCCGGCCACTTGATTTTGTAGGTCACGCCGTCAAGCGCCTCGTCGCGTTCGAGCGGCTTTGACAGATAGACTACGCCCGATTTCGGCACCGGTCCGGGTACGCCTTCCGCGACCAGCTCGGCCGTTGCTTGCGGCACCCCGGCCGCGACCGGCGACAGCACCGAGCCTGTGATCGCGTTCGGCCGGTACGTCGTGCAGCCCTTCAGGCCTTGCGCATAGGCTTGCAAGTAGACATCGCGGAAGGCATCGAAAGACAGATCTTCAGGGCAGTTGATGGTTTTCGAAATCGCGCTGTCAACATACGGCTGTAAGGCCGCCTGCATCGCTAAGTGATCCTGTGGCGTCAACTGCCCGGCCGTGACGAACGCGGCCGGCGGCGAAGTCTTGGCGCCAAAGCGGGCCTTCCAGGCAGCATAAGCAAAATCCTCGACAAGCGCCTCGCGTGCCTTGCCGTCCTCGCCCAACACGCGGCGCTGATAGATGAAGTCGAACACCGGCTCAATGCCGCTCGATACGTTGCCGGCCAGCAGCGAAATGGTGCCTGTCGGCGCGATCGACGTCAGGCAGCCGTTGCGGACACCATGCTTCGCCACCAGCTTTTGGACATCGGTTTCAAGCCGCCGCAGGTTCGGCCGGTCGCAGAACTTGGGCTTATCAAACGCCGGGAAAGCCCCCTTCTCGCGCGCCAGCTCGGCACTGGCCCGGTAGGCCGCGTTCTGGATCGCCGCCATCCATTTTGCGGCTTGGTTGCGCGCCGCATCACTGCCGTAGCTGAGACCTGAAAAAATTAACGCGTCGCCGAGCCCGGTGACGCCAAGCCCGATGCGCCGCTTGGCCTTGGCCTCCGCCGCCTGTACCGGCAACGGGTAGCGCGACAAATCGATGACGTTATCAAGCAGGCGCACGGCGGTTGCGACCCGCGCCTCCAACGCCGCGATATCGATTGCCGCGTTTTCGCTAAATGGCTGTGCCACCAAACGCGCCAGATTGATGGAGCCAAGCAGGCACGCGCCATACGGCGGCAAGGGCTGCTCGCCGCACGGGTTCGTGGCGCTGATTGTCTCGCAATAAGCCAGATTGTTCATCGCATTAACGCGGTCGATGAAAATCACACCCGGCTCGGCATAGTCGTACGTCGCGCGCATCACGCTGTCCCAAAGCCCGCGGGCGCGAACCGTCTTGTAGACCGTGCCGTCGAACACGAGGTCCCACGCCGCATCGCGCTTTGCGGCGTCCATGAAGGCATCCGTCACCAGCACCGAAAAATTGAAATTACGCAGGCGCAACGGATCAGACTTGGCCGCTATGAAATCCTCGATGTCGGGGTGATCGCAGCGCATCGTCGCCATCATGGCGCCGCGGCGCTGGCCGGCCGACATAATCGTGCGGCACATGGCGTCCCACACATCCATGAAACTCACCGGCCCCGAGGCGTCGGCGCCGATACTTTTGACCGCCGCGCCCTTGGGCCTCAGCGTTGAAAAATCGTGCCCGATACCGCCGCCGGCCTGCATCGTCAGCGCCGCTTGTTTGACGGCTTTGAAAATGCCGCTGAGGTCATCGGGAATTGTGCCAAGCACGAAACAGTTGAACAGCGTCACGTCGCGGCCCGTTCCGGCACCGGCAAGAATGCGGCCTGCGGGCAGGAAGCCGAGATCGGCCATGCTGGTGTAAAACGCCCGCGCCCATTTCTCCTGGGCCTTCTTGCCGCCGGTCTCGACCGACGCGGCAGCCGCCGCGACACGGCGGAACGTGTCGTCGAAAGAGCCGTCTGCCGGCACACCCTCAGCGCCCGCAAAACGGTATTTCCGGGCCCAAATCTCTTGGGAAATCGCAGGCAGAGCGGGGGTTGCATCCGTCATCGAATACTCACGAGCAGGCGGTCAATCCGTGCCTACAACATAAGCGCCTGCGCCGCTGTCGTCAACAAAAAGTTCTATTAATGTTCTATTTTTGTTTTAGCCGCCGATGCGGTGCTGTCCGGTTTTGAGGGCAAGTGTCCTAAGTAGCCTTGCCGACTGTCCTAAATGGAAAAGGCCGCCTTAGTTGGCGGCCTCGTCCGTGTCAGCGTCAGCTAGAATTTCTTTATCAAGCTCTAGCTTCTGGATTAGGCGTTCTAGCTCCTTTGGCCCAACTTGGCCGGAGACAATCAGTTTAAAGCTAGCACCCTTAGCCAGAAGCCCGGTCGTTAGTATCCGCTCACCTTCAGCCAGTGTGGTTGCCACAGCAGGCGGTGGCACCACAGCCTTTCGAGCGGGGTCATTGCTTTTTAGTGCAGGTTCCACCGGTTTGCCATCCTCGTCATCCTCGTCGTCGTCGCCATCATCAACATGCGCAACTTTATCAGAAGAAGTGAGGCCTGCATAGGCGATAGTTTCGTCATAGACCTTCAAAAACTGGGGAGCCGACGTGTCGGTAAAGCCGTCTTTAAGACGCAAAAGGTCAAGGCAGACGACATTTGGCGGACGGTCCGGCCCCCACAATGGCCAGTAATGAGCGATCTGCTTGGGCTTCAGCGCCGCCGATTTCAAAATGTCCAGTTTAATGCTTTCCTGCTGAGCCCGTAGATAGGTCCGACCAGGTTCTGTGATTGCAACGGTACGATCCTTGCCTGTTCCGCTGTATTCTAAAAAACCGAATGATTTCAATGCTGATAGGATTCGGTTTGCTTGACTACTTCCCTCCTCCATACCCCATGCCAGCCCGGTTTTTTCGTAAGGTGCAGGGTGACGGCCAAACATCTTCTCGAACTGCTGTAAGCGTTCAATTGTAGTCTTCAGCGGTATCACCGGGAACGATTTACTGCGTTCCCGTGGAATCTTGGTCTGCGATGCATTGGTCATGACGGCCTCCTGATCCGACCATAATACACACCCGCAGAGTAACATCAACAAAAATCTCTATTTTATTGATTTCTTATTGACTCAGCCTATTGAGGTGGTATGATGTTTTTATTGAAAGGAGTTATCGATGATCAGGATAGTGAGAGCCCCCGGCGTTACGCCGACCGGCGACGGGGGTCTGGAAAAACAGGAAAAGCCGCTTGGCAGTCCCCTCTAAAGGTAGACCAAGCGGCTTTCAATCGGCACCAAACTGTCCCGTCGTCTAGCGGTAGGATGCTCGCTTTTACAGGCGGAGAGACCCCGGTCCGAATCCGGGCGGGACAACCAGTTGGGGCCGACGCTGCGCTAACAGCGCCGGTCCCGGATCATCAACCCCAGGAATTGACCTCCTGAAGCCGTGACCATGTTGGATAGATAGCACTTTTCTCGCTGTTTTTCCAGCCCTAGCTCAGGACGGTCAATCCGACTCACACATGGATTGACCCCATGAATATTCTACCTATCGAGCGGCAAACCGCCATTATCGCTGCCCTTACGGAGGGCATGAGCATTCGGGCAACCGAACGCCTGACCGACACTCACCGCGACACCATTATGCGCCTTGGCGTGCGGGTTGGCACCGGCTGTGCCCGGCTCCACAACGCCATGATGCGTGACCTAAACGTCAGCCGCATCGAACTCGATGAGCTTTGGGCCTACATCGGCAAAAAGCAGCGCCGCGTTTCGGCTGAAGATGACCAAAGCAAGGGCGATTGCTACACGTTCATTGCAATGGACGCGACCAATAAGGCTATAATCTCATTTCGGTCTGGAAAGCGCGATGGCATAACGACCGAGCACTTTCTGACCGATCTCCGATTACGCGTTCTTGGCCGCCCTATCGTGCATAGCGACGGCTTCGCCGCCTACGAAGAAATGATGCGCTGGACGTTTGGCGATAGCGCCGATTACGGCCAAATCATCAAGCGCGTAGTAGGTGAGCCGCCATTTCCGGCGGCGCGCCGGTACTCTCCAGGGGCGGTAGTAGGTGTAAACCGACGAGTTATTTCCGGAGACCCTGGCCGCATTTCTACTAGCTACGTTGAACGGCAAAACTTGAGCGTTCGCATGGCATCGCGACGGTTCACGCGCCTGACCAACGGCTTCAGCAAAAAGGCCGAGAACCACGCCGCCGCCGTGGCACTCTACGTTGCTCACTTCAATCTGTGCCGCGTTCACGAAACGATTCGCACAACGCCCGCGATGGCGCTCGGGATTACCGATCACGTTTGGTCCATTACAGAGCTGATTGATGCTGCACTGCGCGGGCGTTCAGAGCCGCCATCGCAGTGGTATCGTCGGTTCCGCGTAATCGACGGAGGGCGACACTAGGTCGTTCTGGGACTCGACTCCCTGAACGAATATCCGTAATGACTAGGGCGACGGTGCTGATAACACCGTCGCCCTTACTTAGGGTTCCGCAGGGGGATGCGCCCAGCGAAACCGGAAAATTTGCTGTTTTGTGGCGTTATTTGCGTTCCAGTACAAGTGCGTTCTGGGCGCATCCTCTGTTCATTTTCAACAGACGAGACTACAAACGATGAAACCGCCACCGAACCACGGTAAACCGTGGATCCCTCAAGATGTTCAGAAACTCCGCATCCTAGCCGAACAAAACACCCCTACCCGCGTGATCGGACTGAAACTCGGCAGGACTGAGGATTCAATCTATTCTCAATCTTCGCAAGCCGGGGTTTCATTGAGCCCGACTAATCAGTCGCCGTACAACCGTAAGAAGCTATAGCGGCGGCGCGCTCGCAGAGTTGGCGCTCGCGGTAGGTCCAAACATGGCCGTGCTCAGCGAGCGCCAACCCGAGCTTGTCCAATGCTTCGAGAATTTCATTCATCATCCAGTGTCCTATTTTCCGGTGTCGATTGACCTATTTCGGACAGCGCCGCCGATGCCGCCACTTACGATCCACCCGCCAAAGGAATCGGCGGCGGACTCGGTGACGCTGCCGCCTCCGCGATTAATCGCGCGCACGCCGCCTCAATCCCGGTCTCGATCTGCCGGCGGAAGGCGGCGCGCGGCAATCCCGGCGGCAGGGGGTCGAGAAACTCGACGACGATCGTGCCGGGGTAACGCAAAAAACTGCGCCGCGGCCAATACAGCCCCGAGTTCAATGCCACCGGCACGGCGGGTACGCCAAGCGCCTCATACAATGCGACGTACCCCGGCTTGTAGTCGGGACTGGCGCCCGGCACCGTCCGCGTGCCTTCGGGGAAAATGATAATCTCTCGATCTGCGCCCGCACGATTCCGGGCTTGCGCGATCAGTGCCTTCAATGCCGCAGACGCCTTGTCGCGCTTGACGAGGATGTGCTGAAATTTGACGCAGAACCAGCCGTAGAACGGGATCCATTTCAGCTCGTCCTTGAGCACGATGGCCGGATCGCGAAACAGCGAAATCAGGGCGAACGTGTCCCACGCCGATTGATGCTTCGCGACAACCAGGCACGCCGTTTCCGGCAGCTTGTCGTGGCCGCGCACTTCAATCTTCGTGCCGCAGATGAGTGCCAACAGCGCGACGCAGGTGCGGCCGTGCAACGCCAATCCCGCCATCGCCCACGATCTCGGCGCCAGCAGCAGCCACGATCCGAGCAGCAGGAACAGCGCCGTCGTGACATAGAAGACGGCTGCGTACACGAGCGAGCGAAGGACAATGGCTGGACTGGCTAACAAGCGTTGCGCCTCAGCCATCGGAACGCTTGGGGGTCGCAACGGCCACCGCGTGGTCTTCGCGCCAGCCCAACATCCGCTGGGTCGTCAGCCTGGCGATGGCCGGAAGATACTTGAGATATTCCGAAAGCAACAGCCGTGTCGTTGCTACATTCAGCCACCAGCCGCTGTCGGGAAAACTGCGCGGCGTCACCGCGTGAGGCAGCAGCTCGACACCCGGCATAGCGAGCGCCAATTCGGCAAGGCTGCGCGGCATGTGATAGCTCGACGTGACGACGAGCAGCCGCTTGTATCCGTTGGAATTGGCCCACGTGCGCGTCTCATCGGCATTGCCGACCGTATCGAGTGCCTCATAACCGAGATCGACGCAGCAGGTGAAGCTTCTTACGTCGAGACCGGAAATGCGCTGGATATCCTCGCGGCGCGTCTTGCGGTTGACGCCGGAAATCAGCAGCCGCTTGCCGCGCCCTTCGCTCAGAAGTTTGACGCCGGCAACGATGCGGTTGTCGCCGCCGGTCAGCACGACGATGCCGTCGGCCTTCGACCAGTCGCCGACGGGATCGCGCATCACCGTCGTCGCGAACAGCACGAAGCCGAACGCAAACATCGCGGCTGCGATGGCCGTCAAAGTGACAAGTGCGCGCGACGCCGTCTTCATGGTTCGAACTGTTTAGTCCCAAAGGGCCGGAGTGCTGCGGCCCATCCGTTAGCTCAATACCGCAAGTCTAACCGATTTGAACCGCCAGGAGACAACCGAACCTATGCGGCTATGGCGCCGAAACCGGAATATCACACATTATCAAATGACGGGGTCCTGGGGCAGGTCTCCGTGCGCGTCAATTCTTTCCATGCAGAATACGGTAAACGCCCATGCGCGATGTAATCATGCACAAAGCCGCGATCGTGACGACGACGAGGCCGAGCAGAATGTAGCCCGCCGCATCAAGGGCACCGGAGCCGATCAGCCGCTGCATCTCAACAGCGCTGACGGCCCCGCCTCCAAGCAGTTCCATGATCGCCGGTATGCCGGTGAAGACCAGCATCGCCGAGACGGCGCCGACGATGCCGGCCCTGATACCGAGGCGCAGGAAATGCTTCTCGAATTCTCGCGCGATAAACTTGTCGGTCGCGCCGACGAAATGCAAAACCTCGATGATTTCGCGGTTTGATGCCATGGCGCTTTTTGTGGCCGACACGATAATTGCCGTCGTTGCCGCCGCGACAAGCGCCAGAATAGCAAGGCCGCCGAGCGCGAACGACCGCGTCACAGCACGGATCTGCTGTTGCCAGCGGCGGTGATCGTCAAGCGAAACGCCCTTGAAGTCGCGGGCCAATGCGGTGCTGATTTCAGCGAGATCCGGCGGCTCTGTGCGATCGAGTTCGATCGCGATCAGGCGTGGCACCGGCAGGGCTTTCAAGGCGTCGGATGATCCGAGCCACGGCTCCAGCAGTTCGGCGGATGCATCGAGCCCGAGAGGCCTGGCGTTGCGGATGCCCGATTGCTTTTCGAGCCAGGTCACGACTTCGCCGACCGACTTTTCAATATCGACTTTTTCTTTGGGCTCGACCTGCACGGTTACTTCGCTGGCGATATCTTTGAGCCAAGCATCAGCCGACTGTTTGATCATCCACACCGCTCCCGCCGTCAGGCAGGCAAGAAAACACATGATGGCGATGACGAGTGTCAGCGACCGGCCCGTCACCGACCCAGGCGGCACGACAGGCGCCGTCGTCTTCATCTTGCGGCCGCGGTCGCCGTCGCGCGCCGGCGCATAGAGATCGCTCTGCGACTCATCATTGGGTGGTGCAGCACTTGCAGGCGCCACGGCAAGAGGTGCCGGATACGGTTGGCTATAGCCGCCTTGCCCCCCCGGCGCGCCAGTAACCGGATCGTCATAGGGATCGTACGTGGCGCCTTGCTGCACATTTGGGGGCTGCGGCGGGCGCCCGGAGAAGCGGTCAAATGATCCGGACATGGCCCTTGTGCACCTCGATGCGCGGCGCCTTGAATTGCCGCATCAGTTGATGATCGTGGGTCGCGATGACGACCGACGTGCCAAGCCGGTTGAGTTCGACGAACAAGCGCAGCAAGCGCCGCGCCATTTGCGGGTCGACGTTGCCGGTCGGCTCGTCGGCCAGCAGCACTTCGGGTTTGCCGATAACGGCCCGGGCAATCGCCGCGCGCTGTTTCTCTCCGCCCGACAGGACCGAAGGGTTAGCATACATCCGGTCGCCAAGTCCGACCCATTGTAACAGGTCTGTCACGTCCTCGCGGTAATCACCCGGCTTCTTGCCGATGACCTGCAGCGGCAGCGCCACGTTTTCCCAAACCGTCAAATGCTCGAGTAGGCGGAAATCCTGGAACACGATGCCGATACGGCGACGCAATAGCGCACGCTTCTGTGGTTTGACGCGGCTGACGTCCTCGCTGAACATCTGCAACTGGCCGCGGCTCGGGTGCAGCGACATGAACATCAGTCGCAGCAGCGACGTCTTACCGGCGCCGGACTCGCCATGCAAAAAGTGGAACGAGCCGGGCCGCAAATGGAAGTTGACGTCCGTGAGCACGTCGGGCCCCCGGTCGTATTTCAAGCCGACGTTCGACAAGCGAATCACTGGGGATCAGCCTCAGCGTCAAATAAGTTCGAGACTCAATCTGCCTCAGGAGCGTGTATAGACACGGGAAGTGCCCGCCGATCAATCGGTCACGATTGTGGCGGGCTCGTGTACACGATTTCGCTGTTTTTGGGCGTCACCTGCATCCCTAGGGCTCGCCGTGGAGGTGCCACCTTTCGACCGTTTTAGCCAAACTTTGCCACAGGACGTTGTAATGGCCGCTTCAACGACAGACCATCGCATCGAGACCATCTACGCCGCCGCTGATATTCAGCGCCGCCTCGCAGCGCTCGCCGCTGAAATTGCCGCCGGCCAGCCCCGCAACCTGCTCGTCGTGCCGGTCCTCAAGGGCTCGTTCGTGTTCGCAGCCGACCTGCTGCGCGCACTGAACGCCGTTGGGCTAGCGCCAGAAGTCGATTTTCTGACGCTCTCGAGCTACAAGAAAAGCCGCACCTCGTCGGGGCAGGTCACGATCCTGCGCGACCTCGATCTCGACGTCGATGGCCGCCACGTCTTGCTAATCGATGACGTGCTCGATTCCGGCCGCACGCTGGCGTTTGCCAAGGATCTGATTTCCGCCCGCGGTGCCACAACGATCGAGACCTGCGTGCTGCTCGATAAGCAGGTTCCGCGCGCCGTCAACATCCAGGCCGACTACGTCGCCTTCACCTGCCCGAACGTCTTTGTTGTCGGCTACGGCATGGACGTCGCGCACCGCTACCGTGAGCTGCCCTACGTCGGGCGCATCGTCGACTAACCGGCTTCGGCCTTAAGGAGAGTGCCGCATGGCCAATATTCTACTTGCCGACGACGACGCGGCCGTCCGCGACCTCGTGCGCCGCGCACTCGCGTCCGAAGGCCACTCCGTTCACGTCACCGAGGATGGCGCCGCCGCGCTCGATCATTTGACAGTGCACGCGGCAACCACAGACTTACTCGTGACCGACGTCGACATGCCGCAACTCGACGGCCTGTCGCTGGCGCGCGAAGCCCTGTTACTCAAGCCGCAGTTATCGATCGTGCTGATGTCCGGGTTTTCCGATCAGCTCGATCGGGCTCAAGCGCTGTCGGCCAAACGGCTTCTGTCAATCTCGAAACCGTTCACGCTCGAGCAGATCAAACAGCTCGTCAAGCTAGCGCTGGCTTAGCCAATTAACCGCGCTCTGCCCGTGGCCGGATCAACCACGTGACACACAGTGTCAGCAGCGCGAACGCAATGAACACGGCCGCGAACCACGACTGTGCCGCCGCAAAGCCCGTTGCTGCCGCCAAAAAGATCGACGAGAACGCTTCCGCGAACGTTGCAGCCTTTGACGCCGTCTGACGGCGGCGGAACTGGCTGCGCGTCGCCGTCACTTTGAACCAGGTCTGGATCGTGATGGCCGAGGCGCCTGCCGCCGCAATGCCGATCGCCGACACGAGCGCACCCCACGGCGACGCGTAAGCCAAGGTCAGCAGCAGCGGCAGCGCGGCGCAGCCGATGACGGCCAGCACCGATTCCGTCTTCGCCCGCAACAGCGTGCCCGGCCTCAGCGGCGCGGTCGCGACCAGATCGGGCGCGTCTTCGCCTGAAATCGCCAGCCACGACAGGCCGCCGGCCAATTGTCCGAACGCCATGACCAGCACGGGCGCCAAAATGATGTGCACGCCGGTGCCCGCGTCCATGTCGCGCCAGCACAGCAACGCCGGCGGGATCAGGTAAAGCACCTGCATCAATGTTTGCGATAGCAGCCACGGGTCGCGGCCGAGCAGCATCCATTCCTT
>JANNSR010000124.1:0-12582 GCA_031402935.1 Hyphomicrobium sp.
CTTACGGCGATCTTCTGAATCGCAATGTCGTTGATCGTGTCATCGCGACCGATCACCACTGGATAAATTGGCGGCAGGCACGCTGCGCGATTGGGAGCAGCACCGCTCCAAACCCGACGCCGCCGCCGAGAGCTATCTCAAAGTCATCGCCAAAAATCCCAAGGCCGTCATGAAGGCGCTGGGGTGAGGCGGGGTAAGGCCTTCTCCCTCTCCCCATTCCCCTGCACTTGGAATGGGGAGAGGGGAAATGTACCGCTCGACGCCGCCATCGCCGCGTTCAAGGCGGTGGCGGGGAGCCGGGTTAGGGGTAGGGGCGTACGTTGAGTGAAGAGCAGGTTGCAAAATCAAAATCGATCTTTGCCAGCGCTTGCTGTTTTGTGCTGGCCTGCGATCAGATTAAACGAGGCAGTATGCCGATCCCGGTCTCGGGTGCTGCAGTTTTGCCAGTATTAGTACTTGAGGTATTCTCTATCGAACTGATGCTGAAATGTTTTCTTATGCATGATGGCAACCACGTTCCGGAAACCCATAACATCGCAGAGCTATTTCGACAGTTAGGTTCAAAACGTAAGCGACAGATAGTCAAACGTTGGGAAGACGGCCCCAAAAAGCGCCTGACTCCAGCCGCGATCCAATTCGGCTTTCCCGCTGATCTGCCTAATGCGCTTGAGCGTTGTGCGAATGCATTTGAGAAATTGCGATACATTTATGAATTTCCTACTGGGGCGGACTTTTACTTGGGGGAATTGCCCCGACTTTTGCAGGAGTTGATGGCGGAAGTTCACCCGGAATGGATCGTTTGGATCGATGTTGAATGAATAACATCCTTGCCGTGATCGCTCCGGCCGGGTACGCGGGTGGAGAGGGCAGCGCGCAACCCCACCGCACTCGCATTCCCGTGCGCATCGTGTCGAAGACACCCCTTCGGCATGACGCAGCGTCCTTTACGCTGCTTCGCAGACACGGAACCTTTACCCGTTGCCGTATTCCGCAAACCACTACCGCGAAAGATCCCGGCTCTGCGGTGTGCCGCCGGCGCGTCACGTCTCCGGCCGGGAACGCGGGTAGAGCCCCCCGCTAACCCTCCGCCCAAATTTCCCTCCCTCGGCCCAGCGCCCGCCATGCCCGCGACACCAAAACCGTGCTAAACTTCTGACTCGCAGCCAGCCGGCATCGACGGCATCGCATCAACGAAAGCCTGCCCGCAGTTTGGGCCAACGTTCGAGCCGCAGCTGCAAGAGGATACGTCCCGGGGGAAATGAACTGCGACGGCCCCGCCGTCTCGCTGCGAAGCGAAGACCGGGCTGGGCTCTCGCACCCTTGAAAGGACTGCCATGATCAAGCACCATCATTTCATCGGACGCTTCGAAGTCACGGCGCCGCCGCTTCTGGCCGACCGCGCCTATCTCATCGACTGGATGGCGCGGCTCATCGCGGACCAGGGCATGAACGTGCTGTCGGGCCCGCACGTCGCCTACGTCGACAAGGCGGGCAACCGCGGACTGACCGGCGTCGCGATCATCGAAACCTCCCACGTCGCCGTCCACATCTGGGACGAGACGGCGCCGGCGCTCGTGCAGCTCGACTTCTACACCTGCGGCACGCTCGACAAGGACGCGATCCTGCGCGCGATCAAGCCGTGGGGCGTGGTCAAGAACACGTTCCTCGTGCTCGACCGTGAAGACGACGTCCGGCCGCTCGAATACGCCTGACCGCGCCGCTTGCCTCGCCACATCTTCGGAATGCGGGCGCGCCGTGCCGTCGCCGCGCCCCCACGACTACCCCGCCGACACCCACAGCATAGCCATGATCACGCAAACAAGCGCGAACTGGGCTGCAACGCGAAAGCGCATGAAGCTCTGGGTATCATTGTCGCTGCGGCCGGAAATCATGTTCCAGACGCCGAGCACCAGCCCGGCACCGATGGCGCCCGCCAGTACGATCGCCGCGTTGGGCGCAAGTGCGCTCAGCACGTCGGACGGATTTTGCGCCAGCGCGGCGGCAAAGTTGGCCTGCAGGCGATCGAAACCGAAATAGATGGCGACAAGCGCGAACGCGGCGATGACGCCGGTCATCCCATACACCAGCACGTAGCGGACGTTGTGGCCCGTCACGCCGCCGCGCGCGTCGTCCTCGGAAATGACAATGTGGCCTGTGTCGTCTAAGTGAGCAGTCATGACATGTGGTCCTTTCCAAAGGCCCACGGTCCGCTAGCGGATCGGTCTCGAATGGCAGGTCGCCGATCCGGTCGAGCCTGAGCCATTTCACTGTGAGAATCATACCACCGTTGCGCGCTGGCCGGTGGCCTCCCTCTTCACGCTTTCGCGATCACTGTCCGCTTGTCATCCTCGGGCTTGCATGTCCTCGGCGCATGCCGGGGGTCCCGAGGACCCAACGCTCCACATGCGCTTGCGGATGGTTGGGTTCTCGGCATAAAGCCGAGGATGACACCTTTGGCGTGGCCCGATCTGGCGTCAGCCGCCAAAAAACAAAAACGCCGGCCCGCTTTCCGCGACCCGGCGTCTCACTTGCGCCTCTCGGCACCTTACAAAGAATAGCATAAGGGAGCGGTGCGCTCCACCCCCTATCAGCCTTAACTTCAAGCGGTTAGCACTTTTTTGCGCGGGCGATGTCTTAGTTCGGCGCTTCCGACTCTCCTTCGTCGAGCCGGCCGGAAGCGCCAGCGCTTGCGCGGCGAGCCGGAAGCGCAGGCACCATCACTCAATGCCGCGGCTGACCGCCGCCAAACGTCATTTCCAATTCTTCGTCGATCGCCTGCGCCGCGCGCCGCCAGTCGCCGCCAAGCGTGTGTCCGTTGGCATCGCCATGCCTGTGCCCGTTGGCATCAGTCGGAACATGTCCGTTGACGGGTGCGGCTTCAATCGCCGTCCGCACGTCCTCCCGCCGCGCGCCGCCAAGCGCTGCCATGGGTGCCGCGCGCGCCGGCAACGCGCACAGCCGCACCGCCAGCCCCTGCAATTCGCCGAGGATCGCCTCGCGCCGGACCTCATGCTGGAGCGACACGCTGCGAACGTCGCGCAGCAGTTGATCGTCAACGCGGCGGATTGCGTCCGACAAGCGGCGCACGAATTCCGTTTCGGTTTGCGATCGTTCAGTCAACTCCGCGAGCATGCCCTCGACGTTGTGTTCAATGTGCGTCATCGCTTGACCTCGAAAGTTTGTTCCCGTCAGCCAAACGCGCGATTCACATGGCGAAAACATGATCGAGAAACGCTCGATGCGAGCAAAAAAAGGGGAGGCTGCAAAGCCTCCCCGACGTCATCGTGACAGTTCTGAATTTCTATTCAATACTCAGCGCCGGTACCACGCCAGCCCGCGAGACCAATAGCGGTGGCTCGCGCGGCAGCGCCGGTTCGGACGTGAATCGCGATACCAGACCCCGCGCACGCGATGGCAGGCGCGCGATCCCCGATGCACGAGCACGAAGCCTGGCTCGGTTGCATTTTGCATTCCGCTTCCGGCCGGGCCCGGCGACAGTGCGCCCGCCGGCGCTGCCCAGGCCGCAAAGGTCAAAACGCCCGCAAGTGCAAAGAGAATTTTCCGCATCGTGCCACTCCTTTTTACTGACGTTCACCGAGAGATGCTGCCTGCCGGCCGCACGGCTCTCAATATTAGAATAAAAATCAGACGTGTGCATATAAAACATTGTTCTCGATAGCTTCTTGCAGGTTGCGGTTTCGCCGGCGCACGCGCGACAGCTGGCCTCGTTGTGTCCGTTGCCGCGAGGTCCAAAGTGTCTAGCGCACGACATCAGCGAGGTACCGCCTTGCCACGCGAACCCCACAGCTACCGCCACGATCCCGCCGTCCCGGCCTTCGACGACAGCCAGCCGCTGGTCATTTTCGACGGCCTGTGCGTGCTGTGCTCGGCGGGCGTAAACTGGATGCTGGCGCGCGATCCTCGCGGCACCTCGCGCTTCGCCGCCATCCAGCAGCCTCTCCCGCAAGCGCTGTACGCGCACTACAATCTCGACGCCAATACCTTCGACACCTTCATGGTGCTCGCGGACGGCGTCGCCTACACGAAATGGGCCGGTGTGCTCGCAGCCGGGCGCACGTTGCCAGCGCCGTGGCGGCAGCTCGCGACCGTTAGCCGTCTGATCCCAAACGTCATCGGCGATCCACTCTACGATCTCGTACAGCGCAACCGCATCGCTTGGTTCGGCAGCCGCGCCGCATGCTTGCTACCGGACCCGGCCCAGCGCGCCCGCTTTCTGGATGGCGCCGTTGTTCAATCCGCCGCTTTGCCGCTCACTTGATCCGCGACCAGGTATCGTTCGAGCAGATGATGCCGCCGAGCACACAGCCCGACAACGTCAGACTGCCGCCGCTCATTTCAACGTAACCGGAATACTTCTGGTTGTCGTCGAGATTGAGCAGCGTACCTTTCCACTTGTTCTCGGACGTCTTCTTGGCGCCGCACATGATCGTCTTGCCGACCTTGGCGGCTTCCGGCGACTTGACGACCTTGAGGCCCAGCCCGCCGTCGCAATCGAACGCCAGAATATGGGCGCCGTTGCCGCGCAACCAGGTGCCGTTAGGCGACGCCGCAAATGCCGTCGTTGTTAGTGCGGCCGTCGCGATTCCTGCCACGGCGGCGCGTACACACGTTGTCATGATTGACATGCGAGAACCTCCCTCGACAACATTGACCAGTGTTCAGAGCCTAGCAATGGCTGCGGCAGTCACAACGCAAATCTGCTGTCGCGATGCACCATTTCGATTGCCGCAGTGCGAACCGGGATCGCACGGCCGTCGCGGCGGAATTCGTGATTTGTGTAGCCGGTTGCGCCGCCATATCGTCGTTGTGAGAGCAAGCGACACGGCGGGCTCTCGTTTTGAGAGGGCTGTCAGAATATTTTAAGGAAGAGAACCATGCGGAAAATCCTGATTGGACTGGTCTCCGTTTTGGCCGCAGCTGCGGCGCTCGCAACAACCGCCGAGGCCACCAGCGTCGCCACCAGTGCCGCCCAATTGAAGGGCGCGATTGCACAAGAGTCGCAACTCATCGAAAAGGCGCACTACCCGCGGCGCTGGCGTCGTTGCCACCGCCATCATCACCACGTCATGGGCCACCTGTTCCGGCATCGCCACTGCCACTATCGCGGCCACCACTAGAACCGCGCGATGATGCGTTTCTCATTGGTGTGACACTCTGCGATTGAAAAAAAGGGCGGGGTTATCCCCGCCCTCTGTATGGCGCGACACCCTGATCGGGCAGCCACACATCCTTCGGCAAATTTCCCGTCTGCCAGAACACATCGATCGGCATACCGCCGCGCGGATACCAGTAGCCGCCGATGCGCAGATAGTGCGGATCGAGCAACTCCGCGATGCGCTTGCCAATCGCGACCGTGCAATCCTCGTGGAAGGCGCCGTGATTACGGAACGACGCCAGATAGAGTTTGAGCGACTTACTCTCGACCAGCCATTTGTCAGGCACGTAGTCGATCACGAGATGGGCGAAGTCCGGCTGCCCCGTCACCGGGCATAGCGAGGTAAACTCCGGCTGCGTGAAGCGGGCCACGTAGCGCGTATCGGCATGCGGGTTTGCAACGCGCTCAAGCACGGCTTTCCCGGGGCTCTGCGGCAACGCCGTCTGTTTGCCGAGCTGTGTTACGGGTGGGGCCTGGCGCGCCATGGCGCTACTCCGCCGCCAAGCGCGACGCGCGCTGCGGCCCCGAATAGATGCAGCCTTCCGCGCAACTGTCGCGACTGACGTGTATCTCGGCGAGCCCGGGCACGCGGTTGGCGAGGCGGTTCCAAATCCACATGGCGATGCGCTCAAGCGTCGGCGCGCTCAGGCCCTCGACCTCGTTGAGCATGCGATGATCAAGCGCGTCTTGCGTCTCGGCAATTGCCGCGTTCAAGTCGTCGAAATGAAAAACGTATCCGGTCTCGGCATCGGGTTCGCCGTCAATCACAACGCGGGCGCGGAACGAGTGGCCGTGAATGCGCGCGTTAGCTGTTCCGGCCGTCGCTGACGGCAAAAAGTGGGCAGCCTCGAAGGTGAAGTCCTTGTAGATGCGCATAGTGCAGGCAATAGGCGCAGACCAGGGCAAAAGGCAACAGGCAGCAGCCTGCTGGGGGTCGAAAAGGTTATCCGGCGGTCCTTTCGAGCGCCATTTCCCGGCAGCGTTACGGTGCCGCGGGCTCCAGACAGTGCCAGCAGATGCTGCCCGAAATTCTCGGCGCGTCGTCGGGCAAGCTGCCGGCCGATCGCAGCCCTTCGAACGTTAAGCGGCCCGAGCCGTCGGCCTTGACCTCGAAGACGGCGGGCTTGATGTCTTCGTTGCCCCATTTGGTGCCGCCGATCACGATCCCAAATGGTGCGCCCAGCGCCGATAGTTTGGATTGATCGTAAGTGCCGGGCCCGGTGTAGCCTGAGACAATCGCTTCGACGGCAAAGTCCTTGCCGCCAACGGGGCTGGTGTCGAGCGGCAGCATCATGCGGATCTTGCCGGCGCGCTCGACGCCTTTCGTCCACGCGGCACAGGTGTCGGCCGCGCCACTCAGTCCAGTGGACGTGCCTTGCAAGGTTTCGCCGCCCGTGATGTCGATATCCATGCAGATCACCGGCGTGAAACTGGCCTGGCACGCTGCATCGGCGGCGCGGGCGGCTACGGCGCTCAGTGACACCAGCACGGACGCGATACCGGCTGGAAACGGTCGGGTGAGCGAGGCCATCATCATGGTTGAAACCTTTCTCGCAAGCGATCCCGAGCACCCGATGCAACTTTACGGAAAGCCGCCGGGGCGGTTGGCGTTCAAGACCAGAACGATCACCTACCAACGCGCTGAGCGTCGCGGCCTGACAGCTGCAGCACTAAGCTATTTTTTGGGATCAGCGCACGTCCAGGTGATGGTGCCAGCGGTGCTCGGGAACGGTGGATCCAGCTTGTTGTTCAGCAAAGTGAAATTCGAAAACGTCAGCGCGCCGCTGCCATCGGCTGCGACGGTCATCGTGGCTTTAGCCGGTGTTTTTGAAAAATCGTTGTGATTGTACCAGCGCTGCTCGCCGATTTTGATGGCGAAATTCTGGCCTTCGGAGCTGAGGGCTTTGTCAACATAGGTTCCAGGACCGGCGTATTTTTGAACGAACCCGATTAGGCCGAACGCGACCCCGCTGACGGGCGTAAATTCACTCATCAAAAATGAAATCGCTGGCCGGCCGTTGGCGTTGGCACGGTCATCGGCCCATTCGGCACATGATTTGAAGAGCACCGCTGTGGTCGAGGCGCCCTTCAGTTGAGCGGCACCTTGAATATCGACCGTCATGCAGAGCGTTGGAAAGTCTTTCCCTCCACATCCGGTCTCAGCCTGCGCCGCCGGGATCGGGGACAGAAGGGTCAGTGCCGTCAGATAGCCCAGTGAGACGACGCGCATTATTCAAACTCCCCAAAGGATGCGCCTAAGCGATGCCGAGAACCTTATGCGTTTGTACAGACAGCCGCCACGGCGGATGAGCCATGCAGTAGGCTATCGCCGCTTGTGTGTTCTCGGCCTGCGCTGGGCCGTCCATCGGCTGCAGAAAGCGGTGTTCGAAATCGAGTGCCAGCAGCGTCGCAGGATCGAGGCCCTCCTGCGGATATACAAGTTTCAATTCATCACCGGTGGTCTGAACCAGGTCGGTCCCGGCCTTTGGCGACACGCAGACCCAATCAACGCCGCCGAGAACCGGCAGCGTACCGTTGGTCTCAATCGCAATGTTAAACCCGCGCCCATGCAGCGCATCGATCAAGGCTTGATCCACCTGCAGCATGGGTTCGCCGCCGGTCAGCACGATCAGCGCCGGACCCGATGGCGCCGTGCAAACCTTCCGGCAGGCCCGCGCCAGATCGTCGGCGCTCGCGAACTTGCCGCCGCTGATCCCATCGCTGCCAACGAAATCCGTATCGCAAAATTGGCAGATGGCCGTTGACCGGTCTTCCTCGCGTCCCGACCACAGATTGCAGCCGGAGAACCGGCAGAACACGGCCGGCGTACCGGCATTCGCGCCTTCGCCCTGCAGCGTGTAGAAGATTTCTTTGATCGTATACATGGACCGTAGGGAACAGGTTCTAGGGATTGGGGACAGGGAGGCAGTTTCAGTGTGACTTCCTCCCTAGTCCCTAAAACCTATTCCCTAGAACCTCAAGTGAAGGCGCGCGGCGAATGACGACCCTCCAACGCACCTACCGCTACTACGACCTGGTCATGGTGGCGTTCGTCGTTGTGCTGGTGTGCTCGAACCTGATCGGGCCGGCCAAAGCCGCGACCGTCGAGCTGCCGCTGATCGGCGCGGTGACGTTCGGGGCCGGCGTGCTCTTCTTTCCGATCTCCTACATTTTCGGCGACGTGCTAACGGAAGTCTATGGCTACGGCCGCGACCGCCGCGTCATCTGGGCAGGCTTCGCGGCGCTGGTCTTCGCTTCCGTCATGGCCGCCGTCGTCGTTGCGCTTCCCCCCGCGCCAACGTGGCCGAACCAGCAGGTCTACGAAATCGCCTTCGGCAACACCTGGCGCATTGCGGGCGCGTCCATGCTCGCCTTCATCTGCGGTTCGTTCGTCAATTCCTACGTGCTTGCCAAAATGAAAGTGGCGAGTGAAGGCCGCGCCATGCGCACGCGCTTTGTGGCCTCCACGGTCGCGGGCGAAGCCGTTGATAGCGCGCTATTCTATCCGCTGGCCTTCTACAACTCCGGCATCATGCCCAACGAGCTCGTGCTGACGCTGATGCTCAGCCAGTTCGTCGCCAAGACCAGCGTCGAAATTGTCATGCTCCCGGTCACGACGCGCGTTGTTAGCGCTTTGAAACGCGCCGAGGGGGCCGATCACTTCGACCGCAACACGAATTTCAATCCGTTCAAATTGGACGCTTGATACGTCTCCCTCGCCCCTTGGGGAGAGAGCCTGCCCCGGACCTCGTCGCGCTGCGACGAGAAGCGATCCGGGGGCCGGGGTGAGGGGGTCTGCACTGAGCCCGCCGCGAAGCGATAAACCGATTGGCGGGTGAGGGGGGCTCATCAAGCCTGCGCGGCTGCGTCCGGGATGTTGCGAAACGCCGACTGCTTCTTGGTGATCAGCTCGATCGCCGTGCGCACGCCGGCTGGCTTTTCCAAGGGCTTGCCGGCAACCGGGAACAGCATAACCAGCAACGCCAGGCCAACAGTGAAATTCACTGTTCTGAGGCCTTTGATGCTGGTTTTGGTCTGGGTCACGGCGGGTGCTCTGGGTTGGGGTCTTGAGTGTCTGTCGCAGGATGGGGCCTGGGGGTTCAAACCGAATTACCGTCTGCGTATGGGTTTAATACCGCCCACGCCAAAACCCCGCCGTTCCCGGGGGAACAGGGGTTAAGTGGCGCAAAAGGAACAGAAAAGCTGGACCTCGCTTGGATCGAGCAAGAGGATCGGCTAGAATGCATTTATGAACCTGCACGTCCCCCATCCGATGACGGTCGACGAATATCTCGTCTGGGCGCTCGACAAGCCCGGCCGGTACGAGCTTGTAAATGGAATAGTCCGCCCGATGTCACCAGAAGCTCTGCGTCACGCGCACACGAAGGGTCGGATCTATCGCGCGCTTGGCGACGCCATTTCGCGAAAGGCTTTGAAGTTTCGCGCCATGCCCGACGGCATGACGGTGCGGGTCGCGCCAGATACGGCCTTCGAGCCCGACGCGCTCGTCTATGGCGAGCCCTGGATCAACGAAGACTCAATGGAAATCCCGCATCCGCTCATCGTGGTTGAAATCGGCTCGCCATCGACCGGCGCTTACGACGAGAAAAAGAAGCTCCCTGCGTACTTGGCGCTCCCAAGCGTTCGTCACGTGCTGATCGTCAACGCCAAGACCAAGATCATCACACATCACCGCAAGGGTAATGACGGCAGCGTCACCGCTGCAAAGCTGACCGACGGCACCCTCCGCCTCGACCCGCCCGGTCTCGAAATTCCGGTTGCTGAATTTTTCGCAACCGATTGAGCGATCAGCCAATGCGCTCCGCCCGCCACCGCGCCCACCCCTTGGCGCGCAAGTCGCACGCCGGGCAGCTGCCGCAGCCATAACCCCAATCGTGCCGCTTCGACCGGTCGCCGAGGTAGCAGGTGTGGGTCTCTTCCACGATCAGATCGACGAACCCGGTGCCGCCCAGCGCCTCGGCCATGGCCCAGGTCGCGGCCTTGTCGATAAACATCAACGGCGTCTCGATACCGACCGGCTTGTCGAGCCCCAGCGACAAAGCGTGCGCCAGCGCAACAATCGTATCGTTGCGGCAATCGGGGTAGCCGGAAAAATCGGTTTCGCACATGCCGCCAACGAGCGTCGCAATCCCGCGCCGGTAGGCAACCGCCGCTGCATACGTCAAAAACAGCAGATTACGCCCCGGTACGAACGTCGTCGGCAGGCCGCTCGCTGCGAACGCGATTTCGCTGTCCCGCGTCAGTGCCGTATCGCTGATTTTCCCAAGCGCTGGGATGGCGAGCACATGATCGTCACCAAGCTGCGCCGCCCAATCGCGCCGCGCGCTTCGCATTGTCGCCAGCACACGCAGCCGCGCTTCAAGTTCAACCCTGTGGCGCTGTCCGTAATCGAAGCCGATGGTCTCGACGCGCTCATAGCGCTCGATCGCCCACGCAAGGCACACGGCGCTATCCTGACCGCCGGAAAAGAGGACGAGGGCGGAGGTGCCGGTCACGGCCTAGAGGCTCTTGCCGTCGAACATCGCCGGCGTCATCGCCGTCACGTCGACGTCGTCGAGGCAGCGCACATTGAGTGCCACCATCCTGCGGCCATCGGGTGCCGTACCGCGCCCGAACGACCGGATGCCACACGTTTTACAGAACAAGTGGTGGACGACATTCTTGTTGAACTGATAGTCGGTCAGATCATTTTCGCCACTCAACAACCTGAAGGCAGACTCGGGCACGAAATTCATGATCGTGCCGGTCTTGCCGCAGATCGAGCAATTGCACGTCATGACCTTGCTCAAATCGGCATCGACCTCATAGCGCACTCGGCCACAGTGGCAGCCGCCATGATAGCGTTGGGTGTTTGCCATGTCGCTCAAGCCTCCATGCCACTATAGATAAATCCCGCCCCGTTCGGGTAGCCGCACCCCGCCCGCAGGGCCTTTGCGGTTCCAGGCATTCAGGTCTACAACGCGCACGACTTTCAGGCGAGGCCCGCACACGCCTCGCGCGGCCTCTGCAACCCAAATAAACCCCAGGACCTCCCATGACGGCAATCGTCGACATTATCGGCCGCGAAATCCTCGATAGCCGCGGCAACCCGACCGTCGAAGTAGATTGTGTGCTCGACGACGGATCCTTCGGCCGCGCCGCCGTTCCCTCGGGCGCCTCGACGGGCGCACACGAAGCCGTTGAGCTTCGCGACGGCGATAAATCCCGCTATCACGGCAAGGGCGTCCTTAAAGCCGTCGATGCGGTGAACGTTGAACTGTTCGACGCGCTGACCGGCATGGACGCCGAAGACCAGCGCGGCATCGACGCCGCCATGATCCAGCTCGACGGCACGCCGAACAAAAGCCGCTTAGGCGCCAACGCCATTCTCGGCGTGTCGCTTGCCGTCGCGCGCGCAGCAGCAGACGCCAGCAACTTGCCGCTCTATCGCTACATCGGCGGCGCGAATGCCCACGTGCTCCCCGTGCCGATGATGAACATCATCAACGGCGGCGCGCATGCCAACAACAGCCTCGACATCCAGGAGTTCATGATCCTGCCGGTCGGGGCGCCCAGCCTGCGCGAGGCGTTGCGCTATGGCGCCGAGGTGTTCCATACCCTCAAGAAGATCCTGAATGACCGCAAGCTCTCGACGGCGGTGGGCGACGAGGGTGGCTTCGCACCCGACCTGCCGTCGAACGCCGCGGCACTCGAGCTGATCCTGCAGGCGATCGAAGCGGCCGGCTACAAGGCTGGCAAGGACATCTACCTCGGGCTGGATGTCGCGAGCTCGGAGTTCTTCCGCAACGGCCGCTACGAGCTGGAGGCCGAGGGCCGCAAGTTCACCGCGGTCGAGTTTGCCGGTTACCTCTCGAACCTCGTCGCGAGCTATCCGATCATCACCGTCGAGGATGGCATGGCGGAGGGCGACTGGGACGGTTGGGCGGAGCTGACGCGGCGTCTCGGTGCCGGCACCCAGCTGGTCGGCGACGACCTGTTCGTCACCAATACCAGGATCCTCGCCGAAGGCATCCAGAAGAAGATCGCCAACGCGATCCTGATCAAGCCGAATCAGATCGGCACCCTGACCGAGACGCTGGCGGCAATCGAGATGGCCGACAAGGCCGGCTACGCAGCCGTGGTCTCGCACCGCTCCGGCGAGACCGAGGACTGCACGATCGCCGATCTCGCCGTCGCGACCGCCGCGACCCAAATCAAGACCGGATCGATGTCGCGCTCCGACCGTATCGCCAAGTACAACCAGCTGCTGCGGATCGAGGCCGAGATCGGCGCGGACGTGCGCTACGCCGGACGCGAGGCTTTCCCGGTAAGGATCTGAAAGAGGGGACAGATCTATTTTCGTTCGAAAATAGATCTGTCCCCTCTGGCCGTCCTGCGGCGCAGCC
>JANNSR010000125.1:0-49142 GCA_031402935.1 Hyphomicrobium sp.
TTTCGCATTTTTTGCGCGCCAAAAGACCATACGTCGGTGCCCCACTGGCAATGCCCGGCCCAATACGCAGACATTGAAAGTTCTCGCCCCCGCAGGCAAGGTCGAAGTCAGTTTCTCATCGGCTTCGTGGCGGTACCATGACCAATCCGGCGCTTGTCCCCGGCGATCCCCCCGTCAACGCATCCAGCGCGCCCGATGCCCGGCTGATCGCGCGCGATATCTGCCGCGGCGTCCAGCGCCTGTTGGCGGCGCAAGGCTGCGAAAGTCTTGCTGAATTTCCGCTCGGCAACGGCCGCCGCGCGGACGTCATTGGGGTCGACCCAACGGGCGTTATCTGGATCGTTGAGATCAAGTCGAGCACTGCCGACTTCCGCGCCGACAACAAATGGCCAGATTATCGCGACTACTGCGACGCGCTTTTCTTCGCCGTGGCGCCGGATTTCCCGCACGCAATTCTGCCCGCCGAGGCTGGGCTGATCCTGGCCGACGCTTACGGCGGCGAGATTATCCGCGCCGCGCCCCAGACGCCGCTGACAGCTGCGCGGCGCAAGGCACTTTTGCTGTCGTTCGCACGCTTGGCTGCTAGCCGGCTGCGCGGACTGACCGACCCCGGTCAGTTCATCTGATTTTGAAACTGTAATGTCTTACTTCGGCGCCCGCTTGGCGAGAATTCGCTGCAGCGTCCGGCGATGCATGTTCAAGCGCCGCGCGGTTTCCGAGACATTGCGATTGCACAATTCATAGACGCGCTGAATGTGCTCCCACCGCACCCGGTCGGCCGACATCGGGTTATCCGGCGGCGGCGCCTTGGAATCCGTCGGCGCCAAAAGGGCGTCTGTCACATCGTCGGCATCGGCAGGTTTGGCGAGATAGTCGACGGCGCCGAGCTTCACGGCGCTCACCGCCGTCGCGATATTGCCATAGCCTGTCAGAACAATGGCCCGCGCATCGGGGCGCACGCGGGCTAGCTCGGCGATGACATCGAGACCGGTGCCGTCTTCGAGGCGCATATCGACGACGGCGAAAGCCGGCGCCTTTTCGCGGATCAGATCGATCCCCTCGGCAACCGAGTGACCGAAGCGGACCTCGAAGCCGCGCGTTTCCATGGCACGCGCAAGCCGCTGCAGAAACGCCCGGTCGTCATCGACGATCACGAGAGACCGGTCCGCGGGCAATTCATCTTGTCTGAATGATAGGTCTTCGGTGGCCAAGGCGTCCTCCGGGGCTCGATTGGCCCCTCACTGTCAGGCTTCGCGCCGATACTCCATCGGCGCATAATCCGGCGCAACCCTAATGTGCACGAAAAAGCGGCCAGCAGGGTTACTTTAGTGCACCGGGCTGCGTTAACGGTCGCTTTAGCGGGCTGGCGGCGGCCATGCATGGGGCTTGGTGCTAACCGCGGTTACTCTGCCGCCTTTGCCACTGGGCCACGGGTGCCCGGCCAGTCGAAGGCATTGGGGTGAAGTTCGAACGTTGTCCGCCGCCAGATAATCTGGATGACGGCCCCTGTCCGCGGCTCGGCCTGGTTCGAGAAATTGACGCTTGCTCCCGACCGTTCGAGCAGTGTTTTAGCGATGAAGAACCCAAGGCCCAGGCCCGAATGACCCTTGTCGCCTCTGTCCTCGTAGCGGCGCGTGGTGACATAGGGTTCGCCGATCTGGTCCATCAATTCGGGCGCGAACCCAGGGCCGTCGTCCGTAATCGTCACGACTACGTCGCTGGCGTTCCAGCGGGCATCGAGGTGGACTTCCGACTTTGCGAACCCTGCCGCGTTCTCGATGATGTTGCCGAGGCCGTAGATGACGCCCGGGCGGCGATGACCAACCGGCTCCGTCCGCGCCTCCCCTTCAACGCCGGCAAATGGATTGGTGGAAATGATCAAACGCTTGCCGCTCAAGCGGTAGGCGCTGGACGCTTCTTCCAGAAGCTCGCGCACCGTGATGCTGGCGTGCATCGGGTCCTGCTCGTCAGGCTTGCGCGTCAATTTCTGTAAAATCTCACGGCAGCGCTTGGCTTGGCTGTGCAGCAATTGCAGGTCTTCGCGGTATTTACTCTCAGGTCCCAGCTCGTATTCGAGCTCCTTTGCAACCAGCACGATGGTCGACAGCGGCGTGCCAAGCTCGTGTGCCGCCGCCGCCGCCAGCCCGTCGAGCGCGTGAAGCCGTTGTTCGCTCGCCAGCACCATGTCGGTCGCTGCCAATGCGGCCGACATTTGCCGCGATTCTTTATTCAGCCGCCACGTATAAAACGCCAAGAACCCGGTTGACGCGGCCAGCGCCGCCAAGACGCCAAGTTTGTAATCGCGCGGCAGCTCGAAACGTATTCCGTCATGCCACGGCAAAGGATAGTGGTTGTTGATCAGTAACACGGCCGCCACCAGCACCAGCACGCCCAACGCGAACGTGTAGCGCGGCGGTAGCGTTGCAGCCGACACCGTCACGGGTGCAACGAGGAGCACAACAAACGGGTTTTCGATTCCGCCCGTGAAGTACAAAAGCGCGCTCAACTGCAAAATATCGTATGCCAGAAGCACGACCGCAAAGCGCGTGCTCAACCTGTGCCGCGCCGGAAAGCGGATTGCCAGGTAAACGTTAAGCCAAGCCGAGAGCGCGATCAGAATCAGGCAGCTTCCAGCGTCGAGCGCGAAGCCGTAGAACCAAGTCACGACTCCAACTGCGATTAATTGCCCGATGACGGCAGCCCACCTCAGCCGCACCGTGGTCACCAGCCGCAATTGACTTTCGCGCTCGTTGACGATGCCTTTGACGTTCGCCCCTATTGGGCCTTTTGCGGCTGATCCCGCCGGTGCGGGCGTACTCGGCGCTGGTTTTTCCATTGTGCAAAAAGTCCTGCGCCCAAGGCGGCTCGCTCGTGACCCCACGCCGCAGCCGGCGAGGCGCAAGGTGGAGTAACATCATAGGTGATCACGTCACCAGTTATTCGCCAGTTATCCGGATGTTATCCAGACCGATGCGGAGTCTTCAAGCCATGCGCCACCGTAACATCGGCCTCATTCTGGCTGGCCTGATCTCAGGCGCTGCGATCGCAGCGGTTATGTTCGGGCTGCCGGCGCAGCAATCGGGCACGCCGCAGCCGGTTGTTTCGGGTACCGCGCTCGTCGGGGGCCCGTTCACGTTAACCGACCACACCGGCAAGAAGGTCACGGAAAAAGACTATCTCGGCAAGGTTATGCTGGTGTTTTTCGGTTTCACGAACTGCCCCGACATCTGTCCATCTGGCCTTCAAGTGGTGTCGGCCGCACTCGACAAGCTCGGGCCCAAGGCTGAGGCGATCACGCCCGTATTCATCTCGTTCGACCCTTCCCGCGATACGCCGGAAAAGCTTGCAGCCTATCTCAAAAGCTTCCATCCGCGCCTGATTGGCTTGACGGGAAGCGACGCCGAAGTTGCTGCCGTCGCAAAGACCTATCGCGTCTACCTTCAGAAAGTGACGGATGAGAAATCGCCCGGCACATACAGCTTCGATCACGCCGCACTTTTCTATATCATGGGCAAGGACGGTAAATTCGTCACGCACGTGCCGCACACCAACGATGTCGGCGAACTCACCGCCGCGCTTGACAAGGCGATGATGTAGGCGCGCTTGTGTCTGAGACCATCGCGCAACAGTTGCACGCATCGCGATCACAATATCAGTTTGTCACTAGAGCCACCTCGCGAAGCTTGCTAGGTGGAGTTTCTGCAATCGCGTGCGGATGCTAAGATCCAATGTACGCAAATTGCATCTCGGCGATTTGTTTTTAGGGGTCAAGACGCATGCGGCAGACCAGAGCCTCAACGTCTCGCAAGAAAAAGCCGTCCGTCCGGCTCGAAGACATTGGCGCTCAAATCGAAGTTCGCCGTCATCCCGGCGCTCGCCGCCTGACGCTGCGGGTCAGCCGCACGCGCCGCGCCGTAATCGTCACGATCCCAGTGCAATGCGATCTCGGCGAAGCCGGATCGTTCGTCAGCCGCAACATCGATTGGGTGCGCGAGCGCCTCGACAGTCTGCCCGATCCGGTGCCGTTCGCCGGCGCCGCCGTCATGCCGCTGCGCGGGGAACCGCATCGCGTCGTTTTCACCGGTGCCCGCTGCACCCGCATCGTCACCGTTGTCGATGTGCCGGGTGATTGGCCGGAAATTCACGTCCCCGGGCCTGAGGATGCTGCACCGAAACGTCTCAAGACATGGCTGTTCGACGAAGCCAAGCGCGATCTCGATACCCGCGTCGCCTACCACGCCAAGCGGCATGGTCTCAAAGTTAAGCGCGTGGCGGTTCGCGACCAGACGAGCCGCTGGGGCTCATGTTCAACAACGGCGCTGCTGTCGTTTTCGTGGCGCCTCGTGCTGGCGCCGCCGCACGTGCTCGACTACGTCGCCGCGCATGAAGTCGCCCATCTCGCTGAAATGAATCACGGGCCGCGCTTTTGGGCCCTCGTCAAAAAAGCCCTGCCCGATTTTGAATCTTCAAAGCGCTGGCTGCGGATCTACGGCCTCGATCTGCATCGTTACGGCGCCGCCGGCCGCGAGATCATCTGAAGATCAATCGATAGCGGACTTACCACCAGCCGCCGAGTGACATCATCCCGCGCGGGCGGGCGGATTTGGCCTGCGCCTCTGCCGTTGCATCGCCGTCCGCATCCGTATTGGCAAGAGCTCGCGCAATGAAGTCGTCAGCAATGGAATCGCTTGGGTGCGTTGTAACCGGCGGGGGCGGCGTGATCTTGATGGGGCTGCTAGCTGCAGCGCCCGGTGCCTCGCGGGCGATCCTGTCGTTCCCGCTAAGCCAGGGCAATGCTTCGGGCATGCTGCCGACGCGCGGCGCCTGCGACGGGGGCTGCCATGGCAATAACCCAAGCTGCGTTGCCGCGTCGCCAGGCGTTTGACGCACCGTGCCCGGCAATGCGATGGGCGCTTTGCCGTCGTGGGCGGTCTGCATCAGCTGTTGCCAGATTTCAGCTGGCAAACCGCCGCCGACAGCGCGATTCATGGGTTTGCCGTTGTCGTTGCCGATCCACACGCCAGCTGTCAGATGATTGGTGTAACCAATGAACCAGGCGTCGCGGAAATCCTGCGTCGTTCCCGTCTTGCCGGCTGCCGGATGATTGGCGATGCCGGCGCGCTTGCCGGTGCCGGAAACAAGCGCCGCATTCAGCATGTCGTTCATGGCGCCGACGTTGAGCGGATCGACGGCCTGTGCCGTGCGCGGCACTTCGCGGGCATAAAGCACGCGGCCCGAACTCATGCGCACGCGGCGGATGGCGTGCGGTTCGACGCCCATGCCGCCGTTGCCAAACACGGAATAGGCGCCGGTCATTTCAAGCAACGTGACTTCGGACGTGCCGAGCGCCAGTGATGGCTCTTCGCGCAGCTCCGATTTGATGCCGAGGCGGCGGGCAACAGCGATGGTGCGGCCGCGGCCCGCTTCCTGGTGCAGCCGCACGGCCACAGAATTGATCGACTGAGCCAGTGCGCGCCGCAGGCTCACCTCGCCGGTATACTGGCCGTTGTCGTTGCGCGGCGACCAGGCGCCGATCGTCAGCGGCAAATCATACGTCACGCTGTCGGGCGTCATGCCGCGTTCGATTGCTGCCAGATAGACGAACGGCTTGAAGGCAGAACCCGGCTGCCGACGCGCCTTGACCGCGCGATTGAACTGACTTTCGGCATAGTTGCGTCCGCCGACCATGGCGCGGATGCCGCCGTCGTTGTCGAGCACGACAACCGCTGCCTGGCTGGCGTTGAGGCCTGCGCCTTGGCGCTCCAGACTTTTGCTGACGATGTCGTTGGCGCGGCGCTGCAACTCGGCGTCGATGGTGGTCTCAACCACAACTTCGGCATTACCGCCACCGGCGAGCGGCGGCAAGCGCTCCAACACGAAATCGACGGCATACGAGACGCCGCTCAAATCCTTGCCGGCTTTCGGTTCATGGAACATCAGCCGCTCGGCCAGCGCCTTGCGTTCGTCCGCCGGCGATATCACACCGGCTTCAACCATTTTGGCGAGCACGACGCGGCTGCGGGCGCGCGCTACGCCTGGGCTCGAGGCCGGCGAATATTTTGATGGCGCTTTCAGCAAGCCGGCGATCAGAGCCGACTCCGCGAGTGTCAATTCGCGGGCGCTTTTGTCGAAGTAGCGCTGGCTGGCGGCCTCGATGCCGTAAGCGCCGCCGCCGAAGTAAACGCGGTTGAGGTAGATTTCGAGAATGTCGGCCTTCGACAGCCTAAGCTCGAGCCACAGCGCCAGTCCGAGTTCCTCGACCTTGCGCGCGATGGTGCGGTCGGCGGTCAGAAACAGGTTCTTGGCAAGCTGCTGCGTCAGCGTCGATCCGCCCTGCGCGAAACGCCCGGCGCGCAGGTTGGCGAAAAACGCCCGGAACAATCCAACCGGATCGAGCCCGTAGTGGTCAAAAAAGCGCCGGTCTTCGGTCGCGACAACCGCCGCCTGGACGTGGCGTGGCAAAAGATCGAGCGGCATGTAGTCGTGGGCGGTGCCGCGATCGGCCAGCACCGACCCGTCGCGCGCTAAGATGCGGATCACAGGCGCGCGCTCTTTGTTGCGCAAGCTGAGGGGATGCGGGAACGACACCGTGTAGTAGACCATCATTGCCGAAAACCCGAGCATGGCGGTGACAACGCCATAGAACGGCACCAGGATCAGGGCCCGATACCGCCACGGCAAGCGGCGCAGCAGTCCGCGCGGCGTCAGCGGCGCGTTGGCGTGAGGCGCGCCCGGTTTGAAAGCGAATTCCGATAGCGATTGAAACGGCAGTGGCAGCAGCGGCGGCTGCACGCCAGCGCGCGGCGCTTCCCCGCCTTGCCTGTCCTTATTGAAGCGGAACAGGCCCATCAAACGCAACGACCCCAGCAACGCATACGACGTGCAACTCTTGTGATTTCGAGCACCGGCCCCCAGCGGCCCGCGCAACACTTGATACAATTAGAGGACTGACCCTAAGGTCTGGTTAACCAATGGGTTGCGCACAAGCGTTTCGCCCGGATCGCAGGCGGATTGAACCGCCGCTTACGCGGCTGCGTTGCCGGGAAAATCGCCGAAGCCGCAACCCCTGCGTGACGTTTCGCAGGCTGGCCGTTCTGGCTCTCAGCCGTCATAGTCAGTTTCGCATTTTTGAAGTCACAGCGCCGCCGCCGGTACTGTGCATGGGGACATAATGGCCGCAGCCGTCGATTTGACGACCTACAAGGATGCGCTGCTGGTCCTCGGCACGGCCGGCGTCGTCGTGCCGTTGATGGTGCGCTTCAAAATCAGTCCGGTACTGGCATTCCTGATCGCCGGCGCGATCCTCAGCCCCAAGGGCCTCGGCGTGCTGGCCGAACGCTGGCCGTTTGTGGACTGGATCACGGTCTCGAGCCCGGAGCGCGTCGGCCATATCGCCGAACTCGGCGTCGTGTTCCTGCTGTTCCTGATCGGGCTTGAGCTGTCGTTCGAACGCTTGGTCACGATGCGCCGCCTCGTCTTCGGCCTTGGCGGTTTGCAGGTTCTGATTTCATCGACGCTCATCGCTGCCGTCGCGGTGTGGTTCGGCATCGCGCCGGTCACCGCGCTCGTCATTGGCGCTGCGCTGTCGCTGTCCTCAACCGCCATCGTCATCGAGGTGCTGGCCGGGCAAAAGCGCCTGTCATCGGCAGCGGGCCGCGCCAGTTTTTCGATCCTGCTGTTCCAGGATCTCGCCGTCGTGCCGATCCTGTTTCTGCTCGGTGTGCTCGATCCAAGCGCCAGCGGCTCGATCGCCGCCGGCATTTTCAAGGCTCTCGCGTCGGCAACGGCCGCACTTGTCATCATCGTCGTCGTCGGCCGCTTTTTACTGCAACCAATGTTCCGTCTCGTTGCGGAAACCGGCAACCACGATCTCTTTATCGCGACCACATTGTTCGTCGCCGTCGGCACGGCGTTCGCCACCGCCGCCGCCGGGCTTTCGATGGCACTCGGCGCCTTTGTTGCCGGCCTGCTGCTGGCTGAAACCGAATACCGCCGCGCCATCGAGGCCACCATCGAGCCGCTGAAATCTCTGCTGCTCGGCGTGTTTTTCTTCTCCGTCGGCTTAAGCCTCGACCTCAGCGTGCTGGTTGCCAGTCCGCTGCAGATCTTGGCGACCACGGCGGGCCTGCTGGTCCTGCAGGCCCTCGTCATCTTCGGGCTCTGCCGGCTGTACGGCGTCTCGACGCGCGCGGCCATTGAAACCGCGGCCCTGCTGGCACCCGGCGGCGAATTCGCGTTCGTCATTCTAACGCTCGCTTTGGCCTACGGCCTGATCACTGGCGAGCTGACAAGCATCCTGCTGACGTCGGTGTCGTTGACCATGGCGCTCATCCCGGCGTTCTCGCAACTCGGCCGCCGCCTCGCCGCTTACGTAGCGCCGGCCGCTGCCGCCAATCCGGAACTTGCAGCCGTGCCGCCGCTAGAAGCGTCCGCCAAGGCCCTTGTCGTCGGCTACGGCCGCGTCGGCCAGCTGATCGGCGACATGTTGGCTGAGCACAAGGTTTCCTACATTGCCGCCGACCGCGAACCCTACCTTGTCAGCGCCGCGCGCCGCGATGGCAAGCCGGTTTACTTCGGCGATGTGCGCCAGATCGAATTTCTGAAACGCTGCGGCCTCGAGACCGCTAAGGCCGCCATCATCACCATTCACACGCAATCCGAAATCGACGAGATCGTCATCGCGCTGCGCGAGGCTTATCCCAAGCTCGTGATCGTTGCGCGTGCCAAGGACGCCAGCCACGCCCGCCATCTCTACGAAATCGGTGTGACCGACGCGGTGCCGGAAACCATTGAAGCCAGCCTGCAATTATCCGAAGCGGCACTCGTGGGTCTCGGCGTGCCGACGGGCCTCGTCATCGCCTCGATCCACGAAAAGCGCGACGTTTTCCGAGCCGAGTTGCAGGGTGCCGCCAAGCGCGCCGGCCGCGACAGCCGGGCGTTTCCAAAGCGGAAGTAGCGCGGGCAGCGACCTCGCGCATGAATCCCGCCGCCGCAAACCCCAAATGCGCACCTCCGCTGGGCGCAGCCGCGCCCTTTGCGAAAAGGATTTTGCATTGGCCACGATTGTCAGCCGCGCGCACGAAACGGTCACTCGCATGCCCCCCGAATGCCCCCAGGCACGCCGCTGCGTGATACGGAAGTACGTGACATCCTCGTGCGCCTCGACGCGTTGGCCAAACTGATGGACAGCGCCATCGCCATTCCAGGCACGAAAATTGTCATGGGACTGGATGCGCTCCTTGGCCTGTTGCCGGTCGTCGGCGATGCCATTTCCAGCGCGATTTCGGGCTACATCATTTGGGAGGCTCGTCGCCCGCATGGCCGGTAACGCAGCGATCGACGCCGTCGTCGGCTCGGTGCCGGTCTTGGGTGACGTGTTCGACGTCGCGTTCAAGGCCAACCGCAAGAACCTTGCCTTGCTTCAGCGCCACATCGAGCGGAACGGCGTCAGCGACGCAACGACGATCGACGCCAGCTACCGTGTCGACTGACCGGCGCTAAACATCCAAATTCGAAACATCCAGCGCGTTGTCCTGGATGAACGCGCGCCGCGGCTCGACGATGTCGCCCATGAGTTTCGAGAAAATATCGTCCGCCTCGACGCTGTCGCCGATTTTGACCTGCAGCAGCGTGCGCACGGTGGGGTCGAGCGTCGTCTCCCACAGCTGCTCGGGGTTCATTTCACCCAGTCCCTTGTAGCGCTGCAGATCGACACCCTTGCGGCCGGTTTCATACACCGCCTCCAGCAACGCGCGGGGGCCGGAAATCACGTCGGTCTTGTCCTTGCGGCGCAGCTTGGCGGTTTTGCCGTAGACCTCGTCGAGATGGGCCTGGCGCTCGTTCAACCGCCGCGCGTCCAGCGACCCTAGCAGGTTGCGGTCGAGGGTGTGCACCTCCGTCACGCCGCGCACCTGGCGCTTGAACACAAAGCCGTCGTTGCCGAAGCGGCCTTCCCAGCCGGTTTCCATCTCGTCAGCGTTGGCATCGAGCCGCTCCGCGATATGCAGCGCCGCCGCGTTGGCCTTGTCCACCGACTGCAGAAGGGCTGGATCGAACACGCCGCCGATGGCGCCCTGTTCAACGACGAAGCGGGCATAGCGCGAGTGCAGTCCGTTGATGCCGCCGGTGATTTGGCGTGCCTGTTCGAGAATATCGCGCAGGTCGCGGCCCGCCCGTTCAGTGCCGTCGCCGGTGACAAGCACGGCGTCGTTCAATCCTTGATCGATCAAATAGTCCTCCAGCGCGCGCTGATCTTTCAGGTAGGTATGCGATTTTCCGCGCGCCACTTTGTACAGCGGCGGCTGCGCAATATACACATGGCCCTTATCGACCAGCTCATGCATCTGCCGGTAAAAGAAAGTCAGCAGTAGCGTGCGGATGTGGGCGCCGTCGACGTCGGCGTCGGTCATGATGATGATCTTGTGGTAGCGCAGCTTGTCGAGCTTGAACTCTTCGCGGCCAATGCCGGTCCCTAACGCCGCGATGATGTTCGTCACCTGCTCGGACGACAGCATCTTGTCGGTGCGGGCGCGCTCGACGTTCAAAATTTTACCTCGGATCGGCAGCACGGCCTGGAACTCGCGCTTGCGCCCCTGCTTGGCCGAGCCGCCGGCTGAATCGCCTTCGACGATGAACAATTCCGTTTTCGACGCGTCGCGATCCTGGCATTCGGCCAATCCGCCCGGCAACCGCAGCCCATCGAGCGCGCCCTTGCGCCGCGTCAGATCGCGGGCCTTGCGCGCCGCCTCACGCGCAATCGCAGCTTCGACGATCTTGCCGACGATGATTTTGGCTTCCTTGGGGTGTTCTTCGAACCACGCACCCAGGTGATCGCCAACCGCGCTTTCGACCACGGGCTTCACTTCCGACGAGACGAGTTTGTCCTTCGTCTGCGACGAAAACTTCGGGTCCGGCACCTTGACGGACAGTACGCACGTCAAACCTTCGCGCGCGTCGTCGCCCGAAATCGCGACCTTCTCCTTTTTTGCGAGACCCGTTTCTTCGGCGTATTTGTTGATGATGCGCGTCAGCGCGCCGCGGAAACCGGCCAAATGCGTGCCGCCGTCGCGCTGCGGGATGTTGTTCGTGAAACAAAGGACATTCTCGTGGTAGCTGTCGTTCCACCACAACGCCACCTCGACGCCGATGCCGTCTTTTTCAGAGCGGATCATAATCGGCTCGGGCAGCGCCGCGGTCTTCGAGCGGTCGAGATAGCGCACGAACGCCGACGTGCCGCCGTCGTAGACGAACTCCTCGCGCTTGATGTCGGCGTGGCGCGCATCCGTCAGCAGTATTTTCGCGCCCGAGTTCAGGAACGCCAGCTCGCGCAGGCGGTGCTCGAGCGTCGCGTAGTCGAATTCCATCACGTTGTGGAACGTTTCCGTGCTCGGCAGGAACGACACTTCCGTGCCGCGCTCGCCATTGCCGTCACCCACGACTTTCAGCGGCGCCACCGGCACGCCGTGGCGGAACTCGATGGCGTGCTCCTTGCCCTCGCGCCAGATCCGGCATCTAAGCCAGCTCGACAGCGCGTTGACGACCGACACGCCGACGCCGTGCAGCCCGCCTGACACCTTATAGGAATTCTGGTCGAACTTGCCGCCGGCGTGCAGTTCCGTGAACACGATCTCGGCGGCCGAGCGCTTCGGATCGTTGTCGTCGTCCTTCTTGATGCCGGTCGGGATGCCGCGGCCGTCGTCGCGCACCGTGCAAGAGCCGTCGGGGTTCAGCGTCACCTGGCATGAGGTCGCGTGGCCTGCCAGAACTTCATCGACCGCGTTGTCGACGACTTCGTAGATCATGTGGTGCAGACCCGAGCCGTCGTCGGTGTCGCCGATGTACATGCCGGGGCGCTTGCGCACCGCGTCGAGGCCTTTCAGCATCTTGATGGAATCTTCGCCGTAGTCGTCGGCGGGGGGTGTTTTTTTAGCGGCGGTCGGGCTCATGCGGGGCCTGCTCTCGGGGTCTGAAATCCAAGCCATTTTTATAGCATGAAACGGCCCTAGACACCGCATGAAATCGCAGTAAAAACGCAGGAAAAACCGCGGTCTTTTCAATGCGTTGCTTATGACCGTTCGCCGCTTAAGATGAACGCCTCAGCCGGGGATAACTTGTGCCCCCTCAACGCGCCAAAACCGCGCGTTTTTAACCAACGCGGCGAAGGCCTGAGCATCGGTTCCGGTCATCCAGGCCTGGGCTTTCAGGCGGATGATTTCTTCAAACAGTGCCGCGCGCCGGTGGGCGTCGAGATGCGCCGTAATTTCGTCGAGCAGCAGGATGGGCGCCGCGCCCTCCTGGCGTGCTGTCAGCAGCTCCGCATGCGCCAGCACGAGGCCAAGCAGCAGCGCTTTTTGCTCGCCCGTCGAGCACAACCGCGCCGCGATCTGTTTGGGGCCGTGCGTGACGGCGAGATCGGAGCGATGCGGCCCATCAAGCGTGCGGCCAGCGCCACGGTCGCGCTCGCGGGCCTCTCGCAGAATTGCCGCATAGGCATCCTCGGCCTCGACAGCCGGCATGTGCGCCAGCTTCGTCTCAAGATCGCCCTCGAGATGAAAATCCGACCACGGGAATGCCGAATCCGGGTCGCGCGCCTTGCGCTCGGCAACGATCCCCGCCATAGCCGATACGGCCTCGAGCCGTGCCGCCGCCACCGCGACGCCGTTCTCCGCCATCACGCGTTCGAAACCGGAAAGTTGCGCATGATCGCGCACGCCGTCGCTGAGCAAGCGGTTGCGCGCCGTCATCGCCCGCTCGAAACGTCCGGCAATCGTGCGGTACGCCGGATCGAAGCACAAAATCAGCCGGTCGAGAAAACGCCTCCGTTCGCTCGCAGCTCCCGTGAAAAGCCCATCCATCGCCGGCGTGACCCAAACGATTTCGAGATAATCCGCGAGAATGCCAGACCCCGATTGCGCCACGCCATCGATCCGCACAATGCGGCCGCGTTCACTGCTCCCTCTCCCCGTCTCTGCACTTGACGGGGAGAGGGTTGGGGTGAGGGGCGGCAACGGATTCTGAGTGAGGGGCGGCCCCGCGACGGAATTCGCTTGAATTCCCGTCCCAATGTCCGCCGCGCCAACGAGTGTGTGCACCTTCGCCGCGACCGCGAATCCGCTATTCACCCCCGCGCGAGCGAGTTCGCTAAACGGCACGCGGCGCATGCCCTGACCCGGCGCCAACAACGACAGCGCTTCGAGCAAATTAGTTTTGCCGGCGCCGTTCGGGCCTGCGATCACCTGCGGCTCCGGCCCGGTCTCGAGCGTGACCGACGCATAGCTGCGGAAATTGGTGAGCGCCAAGCGCTCGACCCAAAGCGAATGTTCGGAAGACGTCATGGCAAGCGCTTAGCATCGCGCGCGGATTCGTGAAACGGGGCGCATTTCCCTCTCCCCGTCGCCCACTTCCGGGCGAACGGGGAGAGGGGTAGGGTGAGGGGCGGCCCTGGAAGGAATGCGTGAGGGGCGGCCACACGTTCCAAGCCTGCCAATTCGAGTGATTAAGAATGCGCCGTGCTCAACCTTGGAAAACAAATCGCTCACGCGCGATGCGGTCCAATGCGACGTCCGCTGAAGACGTCCTTTGGTATTGCCTGCGCAATAGAAACCTGAACGGCTTCAAGTTTGTTCGCCAAGCGCCAATCGAAACCTACTTTGCTGACTTTCTCTGCAGAGAGGCGGGTTTGATTGTCGAGGTCGATGGCGGCACGCACGGAGAGCCGAACGAGATAGCAGCCGACGCGGTTCGAACGGCCGTTTTAAAAAAGCGCGGCTACAAAATCGTCCGGGCTTACAACGGCGATATTCACGAAAACATAGACGGTGTACTGGAGCACATTGTTGCGGTGCTGGAGGGACGAGACGGCTAAAGCAGCGCGAGATGGCGGCGCCATCGTCTCCCTCTCCCCATTGAGTGCAGAAATGGGGAGAGGGGATTCGCGCTTACACCCAGCGTTTCTTCGCAAGTTCGGGCACTACGCAACCTGCGGATTAGCAACCACTGCCAGCGCAAGCCAGTCCACGTTTCTATTGCGGTCTACGCAGGCTAGTCGCGCGGAAAAATCGATAAATCGCTGCCATTGCCCCAAAGCATAATGTGGCCAGCACGGCCCCAGGTAGAAGTTCATGCGCAGCGCTCAGCGCCTCACGCAATGGCACAACTTCCCATGAAGAAAAAGTCAGCTTGAGCCAGACAAAAACCGCGAATGCAAGTGCGCCGTACGATACATATTCCGACCAGCGCTTTTCGAACAAAAGCCCGACCGCCGACATGATAGCTGGCGCACCAACGATCATTGGCTGCCACCCGTATTCACCCCCGCTGCTGTTGAAGCAGACCGCTGCAATCGTCACTAAAACCAGCGCCGCGAACCAGAGCAACTTGGATCGAGTCATTTGGCTTCTTACGGCGTTGAAGCCCATCAAACCCGCATCGGCATCAGCACGTAAAGCGCGCCATCGTCGCCGCCGTCGCGGACCATGGTCGGCGATCCCGGATCGGCGAGGAGAAACCGCGCGTCCTCGCTCTCGAGCTGCTTGGCGATATCGAGCAGATAGCGCGCGTTAAAGCCGATTTCCAACGGCCCGGCACCGTAACCAACCGCAATCTCTTCCGTGGCGCTGCCGCCTTCCGGATTGTTGACCGACAGGATCAGCTTGTCCTTGCCGAGATTGAGCTTCACGGCGCGGCCGCGTTCGCTGGCGATCGTCGACACGCGATCGACGGCGGAAATAAACGCCGCGTTCGGCACCTTCATTTCCTTGTCGTTGTTGTGCGGAATGACGCGGCCATAGTCGGGGAACGTGCCGTCGATCAGCTTCGACGTCATGACGACGGGGCCGATCTCGAACCGCACCTTCGACGCCGACACGCCGACTTTGACCTTGACGTTGGTATCGCCCGTCAAGCTCGCCAGCTCGTGCACGGTCTTGCGCGGGATGATGACACCCGGCATACCGTCGGCGCCCTTCGGCCGCGGCATCTCGACCTGCGCCAAGCGATGGCCGTCAGTCGCAACTGCGCGGAGCGTTTTGGTTTTGCCGGTCTCGGCCGTGTGCAGGTAGATGCCGTTCAAGTAGTAACGCGTCTCCTCCGTCGAGATCGCAAACTGGGTCTTGGCGATCAGGCGCTTGAGGTCCGCCGCGTCGATGGTGAACTCGTGGCCGATTTCGCCGACCGCGAGATCGGGGAAGTCCTCCGCCGATAACGTTTGAAGCGAAAAGCGCGAGTGCCCGCTCGTCAGCGTCAGGCGTTCCTTGTCGCCGTCGCGCTTGATCTCGATCTCAGCCCCTTCAGGCAGCTTGCTGACGATATCGCGCAGCATGTGGGCCGGAACCGTCAGCGCGCCGGGCGTGTGCACCTTGGCATCGACGCTTTCGGAGACTTCACGCTCGAGGTCGGTCGCCTTGAACATCAGGCTCGAGCCCGACGCCTTCAGCATCACGTTCGACAATATCGGGATCGTGGTGCGCCGTTCGACGACGCTCGTCACGTGGCTCAGAGCCTTCAGAAGTTCTCCACGTTCGATCTCGAGACGCATGTTCGTCCTCAGCTTATCTGTTCGGGAAAGCGCGAAGCCAAGCCGGAGGCAAAACCTCGGAACGCTGGCCGCGCTGCATGAAAAAAGACGGAGCCGCGCTGAACCCTTCCGGAATCGCGCAACGGGAAGCAATGAGAGCCGAACGGAGCCCACATTTCAAGCCAAGATGTAGCGGCTAGCCATGGATTTTACGACATAACCAGGGGGCATCGAACTAAAGAAAGGCTGGCACCCCGCCAAACTGTCATCCCGGCCGGAGATGTGCTCAGCATATCGCAGAGCCGGGACCCAGTTTTGGCAAAGCGCGCTGGTCCCGGGTCTTCGCGATCATGCTTCGCAGGATCGCTAAGCCCGGGATGACAGCCGTTGCGTGCCCTAGTGGTTCAACAGCTTCTTCAACTCTTGCAGTTCGTCTTCGAGGCGCGGATTTTTGGTAATCTCACCTTCGATCTTGCGTATGGCGTGCAAGACCGTCGTATGGTCGCGCCCGCCAAATCTGCGTCCGATCTCCGGCAGCGATCGCGCCGTCAACTGCTTGGCGAGATACATGCCGATCTGACGCGGCCACACGACCGAGCGATGTCGGCGCTGCGAGAGAAGATCATTCTTCGACACCCCAAAGTGGCGCGAGATAATGCGCAGGATATCTTCGATCTTGATGCGCCGCGGCTCAAGGTTTTGCACCAGATCGCGAATCACCGTTTCGGCAATATCGAGCGTGATCGGCGTCCGCATATACTGCCACGTTGCATAAAGCCGCGTCACCGCGCCCTCAAGCTCGCGGCCGTTCTCGGTCAATCGCGTCGCCAAGATATCGAGTACGTCGCGCGACAGTGTGAACGACGGGTCGATTGCGCGCTTTTCCGCCAAGCGCTTTTCGAGAACCTTGACGCGCAGCTCATAGTCGAGCGGCAGCAGCTCGGTGACAAGGCCGCGCTGCAGGCGCGAGCGCATACGCTCGTTCAGCCGCTCGATGTGGTTTGGTGCCCTTGCCGACGCGACGACGACCTGTTTGCCGCCGTCGAGCAGCGCGTTGATGATGTGATCGAACTCTTGTTCCGTACGTTCGCCCTGCAGGAATTCGAGATCGTCGATCAGCAGCATGTTGATGTTGCGGAAACGCTCCTTGAACGCCATCGGGTCGGACGAGCGTAGCGCTTCGACGAATTGATAGCGGAAGCGTTCGGCCGTCAGGTACAGCACCTGCGCGTTGGGCGCGCGGCGCTTCACATCCCACGCGATCGCCTGCAAAAGGTGGCTTTTTCCCAAGCCCACCGCGGCGTGGATATAGAGCGGGTTGTAGCCCGGCTGGTCGGTCAGCACGGTCTCCGCCACCTGCGTCGCCCCCGCATGCGCCATGCGGTTGGCAGCCCCGATGACGAAACTGTCGAAGGTGTAACGCGGATCGAGCGGCGAGCCTTCGAGCCCGCCGGCGGTTGTGCGTGACGCGCCAGCAGCCTGAGGCCGCATTATGGTTGCGCGCGCAGGCGTTTCAGTCGACTGCAACTGTGGCTGCGAGGTCCCCGCGTCGCCGGTAATTTCGGCGCCCCGTGCTTCCGCGCTGCGAAACGCTGCGGCGCCCGGCTCGCGCCAGATCACCTCGACGCGGGCGACGTTGTCGAACTCGACGAGGGCGCTTTGCAGCAGGTGCTCGGCATAGTGTTCGTTGATATAGTTTTTTACGAACTTGACTGGCACCGACACCTTGATGACCCGGCCGTCGAAACTTTCGAATGCCATGGCGTTGAACCAACTCGAGTAGACATCTTCTCCAAGCCGGGCTCTAAGCACGGCGCGAACTTTCTGGCCGCGCCCCTCCACCGCCGCGATCGCGGCCTCGCCCGTAAAAATCTTGTGATCTGCTCTCTGATCTGCTCCGGCCCCCGCCGTGTCAGCTTTCTGTGCTGCCTGCATCGGTCTCGATCCCCACTTGTTACTGGTTCATTGCACTTATGCCGTGACCGTGACGGAGAACGCTTCGCGCCTGCGACGCCCTCGCGGACGCTAGCGGTTGCCGTCACGATTTTATTGACCGGCGCAAGTTTTGCGCCGGCATTGCACTCTGGATCCGCTAGCCTTGGATCCAGGGCAGGCCGGCGGCTTTCCAGCCGGCGAGCTGCCCTCTGTGGCGGGTTCCGTCGAGTGGTCCCTCGAACCCTTCCGCCACGTTGTGGCAACGGCGGAAGCCCGCCGCGGCCATCACGTCCGCTGCCATGCGGCTGCGGCCGCCCGAACGGCAGATGAAGAAGACCTCATCGGTCTTCTCCGTTCCCGCGGCCCTCAATGCCGCCTCGACCCGATCCGCAAAGTTCGGGTCGATGCGGCTGTCGGGGAACGACTGCCATTCCAGTGTTAGGACCTGCCGCCCAAGCGGCGACAGATCCGGTATGCCGACGAAGGCCCATTCCGCACGGGTCCTGACGTCGATAAGAACCGCACGCGGGTCGGCTTCGAGCCGCACCCACGTGTCGTGCACAGAGACATCCTCGATGTGGACAGACGGATTGTTATCCACGAGCGCCCCCACGCACGCACTCACTGCACTACCAAAAACCGGACGAGTAACGCCGAGCTCTTGCTTATGCTATTGAAGCAACGGCCTGTCCCGGCCCAATTTGGCCGAGTAACAAGCGAAGCTATCTACAGTTTTGACGATGAAATCAGCGCCGCACTCGTGCTGGCATTCTGAACTTCGACGCTCGCCGACTGTCTATTGCGGACGATCACAACCCCGCTGCCATCCACCGTCGATTAACTAGCTGTTAACCACTTAGCGGGCAAGGGCCGCACAGGGCTTCGCCGGCTCGCGCGCGGCCGAGAAAGTTTTCCACAGCCACCGTGGACAACCCGAGTCTTCGTCGCAAGTTCTGTGGACAAGCGGCCTGACTTTGCTGGCGTTTTTGCGCCGTTCATCCGTGCGCGCCGCAAGCATTTCGGATGTCACGACAGAGTCATCTAAACGTCATTATGTCTTTGGCGCTGTCACAATCCGCATGTGCGAGAGTCGGCAGCGCCGCACCTGTGCACAACTTCAAGACTTGCGAATCCAGTCGCTTAGACCCGTTCAAAAGAAAACGGGCCCCGATGGGACCCGCTCTTTACCGTTGCGAATATGTGACAGAGAGAAAAAGTCGGATCTGATTGGAAAGTTAGCCTCAGGCTGACATGGCCTTGACGCGCTGTGTCAGCCGCGAAACCTTACGACTCGCAGTCTTCTTGTGCATCATGCCCTTCTGGGCCGTGCGCACCATGACCGGCTCGGCAGCTTTCAAAGCCGCTTCGGCCTTCTTCTTGTCGCCGCCGGCAATCGCTTCCTCAACGGCGCGAACTTCGCTTTTAACGCGCGAGCGGCGCGCCTTGTTGACCTCGGTCCGCCGGGTCATCTGACGTGCGGCCTTCTTTGCCGACGACGTGTTGGCCATGGGTATTTCCTTTTTTGTGAGCCGCGACGCGGCTTTTGGGTGTTCTGTGGCCGACCCGTAAGTCGCAGATGCGGTCACGCAAAATAAAACGCCCCCGGAACTGCGTTCCAAGGCGGTATTTGAACCGTGCTATAGCGGTGGCACTGATGCCGGTCAACGGTCGGACGGCACCCCGCGACACCGCAGAAGCGGCTTTTGCTCAGCGAAGCTGCGTTTCCGTGTGTCCAGCCGTAGCGACGGGCGGCGGGATCGCTATAGTCCCGACCGGATTGCGCCTGATTCTCAATCGTCTGATAGCATTCGCTCGGGGGAGGGCAAGCCATGTCGTCACTAGCCGCCTGGATGATCGCACTGACCTTGGCGCTGTGCGCCATTATCATCACGGCGGCCGCTAATTTGCCGGTCGCGCATATGGCGGCGTCCGGCATCGTCAGCCTGGTTTTTGCGCTCATCGCCGTGCGCGACCACAATAGCCTGACGGAAGCCGGCGCTTCGAAAAGCGTGATCGGCAGTTCGACCGCACGCCACACCGGTCTGGTGTGGGCTTGGGGCGCGATCGGCATCCTAGTGACCTACACTTTCATTCTTGAGGAGCGCTGGCCCGAGTGGTGGCACTTCTTCATCGGCTTTGCCGTCGCCGCTGCCGCGAGCTTGATGTTTGCTAGTATGCTCGACCGGGACTCTGAAAGCGGCAAGGTCGATCAGTCGGTCATGAAAATCGGCCGCGCCCTCGTCATGGTGCAGTTTATCGGCGTCATCGGCGCGTTGATTTCGATGTTCGTCGACGGTAAATTCCCGCGCGATCCGAGCTACGCCGATTGGGCCGGGTGCAACATCTTCTTCTTCGGCGCCATCGCCATTGCCGCCATCAGCCTCAATGCCTTGCTGCGGTCGCGGCAGGAGTAGTCTTGCCGTTGGCGCGTGATCGCGAGCCTGGACACATGACCTCCCAGCGTCTTGTCGCGGCACTTTTGTTGCTTTTGCTGGCGAGCGCTGCCGCGATGATGTTCGCCGCGGCGTGGCAGCACCGGACTCTCTCAGCCGCGTCAGCGGCCTCAGCGGCGATTGCGGTCGTCGCCGCGGCGCTGCATTTCAATCAGCCGTTCTGGCGCCGTCACGGCATCGAAAACGCGCCGCATGCCGCTGCCACGGCCGTGCATGGCTCGACGCTGTTGCTCGCCATGATCTACGGCTGGGGCGCACTCGCCATGTTTGCGGTTTATCAGTTGTCGGGGCTCTATTGGCGCCATGGCTGGCAGTATGGACTGGCGATGGCGCTTGTTGCTCTAGTGCAAGTTTACGTCGCAGGCCGGATCGCGCCGGACCCAGCCGGCAGTGGGACAGGCAAGCGCTTATCGCGCTCCGTCAACGGCGCTGCGGCACAAGGCATTGCGGTTGCGGCGGGACTATTGTGGCTCGTCGGTTCCGGCAAACTTGCAACCGTCAAAGGCGACTGGGCCGCCAATCACATTTTTATCGCGGGTGGTTTTGCGGCGCTGTGCCTGACCGCGATCATCGTCAAGACCCACGCCGGGCTCGCGAAGTCCTAACGCTGGCATCGGCCGCATGCATATGTGGCGCGGCCCGCATGCACGCGGCGCTTAACCGTTCCGCCGCATCCCGATCGGAGACAAGCGGCTCCGTCGCGATCATAGACCGCGAAAGCCTCTTGAAACGCGCCCGCTTTTCCATCGGCATCGCGATAATCGCGCAGTGTCGATCCGCCGGCCGCAATCGCGTGTTCGAGAACCGATTTGATCGCCGGCACCAAGCGTTCGGCGCGCACCGTCGGCCGTCCGCGCCGGTCAATAAGTGAGGCAGCGCAGCGGTCCGGCGATAGGCGGGCGTGAAACAGCGCTTCGGAAACATAGATGTTGCCGAGCCCCGCGACGATGCGTTGATCCATCAGGAAAGCTTTGAGATTGACGCGTTTACCCCGCGCCCGCGCCGCTAAATACTCCGGGGTAAGCGCGTCACCCAATGGCTCCGATCCAAGATCGCGAAACAGCGCGTGGGCGCCGCGCTCTGCTTCGGGCATCATCACCATAAAGCCAAAGCGGCGCGGATCGTTGTAGACGACGCGGGCGCCGCCTGAGAGATGGAACACGACGTGATCGTGTTTCGGGTCGGCGCCGCTGTCATAAACGTAGGCGCCGGGCTGATAGGCTGTTGCGCCCGCGCCGTTGGCCTTTTCCGAAATCGTGAAGCGTCCGGTCATACCAAGATGCATGACCAGCGCATCGCCGTTTGAGAGCCCCGCGACCAGATATTTGGCGCGCCGTACAAGGCCGGTGATTGTGATCCCCGAAAGCCGTTCGCAAAACCGCTCCGGCAACGGAAAGCGCAAATCGGGGCGCCGGGCTTCGACGCGCAGAATGCGCCGTCCGACAAGCGCGGGCTCAAGGCCGCGCCGTACCGTCTCGACCTCGGGAAGTTCAGGCATTTTCGCCGTCCAAAACTGAGAAACGCTAGCAGGTTGTCATCCCGGCCAGAGATGCGTGAGAACGCATCGCAGAGCCGGGACCCAGGACTATTCGCGTACTCTGGGTCCCGGGTCTCGCGTGGTGGCTCGCCCGGGATGACAATGAGCGCGAAATTGACGCTTTTTCGCGTCCACCATAGCGCCCGCGTCCTGCCTTCGCTATGGTTCCGGCCATGACAACCGGTCCGCAAAATTCAAGCACCGCCTCTACGTCCTTCGGCTATCGCGATGTGCCGGAAGCCGAGCGCCAGGGCCTCGTCAACGAGGTCTTCGCCACTGTGGCCGAGCGCTACGACCTGATGAACGATCTGATGTCGGGCGGCCTGCACCGGTTGTGGAAGCGCGACTTCATTACCTGGCTCAACCCGCCGCGCGGCGACACAGCATTCCGCCTGCTCGACGTTGCTGGCGGCACCGGCGATATCGCGCTGCGCTTTGCGGGCGAAAGCGGGCCCAACGCGACCGCCGTCATCTGCGACATCAGCCCCGAGATGCTGGCCGTCGGCAAGCGCCGCGTCCTTGAAGCAGGGCTGGACGCGCGCATCACATGCGTCGAAGGCAACGCCGAAGCGCTGCCCTTCGAGAGCGGCATATTCGACGCCTACACGATCGCGTTCGGCATTCGCAACGTCACGCATATTGATCGCGCGCTGAAGGAAGCGCATCGCGTGCTGCGGCCCGGCGGGCGCTTTATGTGCCTCGAATTCTCCGAATGCCAGGTGCCGTTCCTCGATCGGCTCTATGATTTTCACTCGTTCGAGGTCATTCCGCGCCTCGGCAAATGGACCGCCGGCTCGGCCGAGCCGTACCAGTACCTCGTCGAGAGCATTCGCAATTTTCCAAAGCAGGACGCCTTCGCCGTTATGATCCGCGAGGCCGGCTTTGCCCGCGTCAGCTACCGCAATCTGACAGGCGGTGTGGCGGCGATGCACGCCGGCTGGAAACTCTAAGCGGCCACACCACGCCTGAGATTTCGCGCCCCCGCGCAGACCTCGATTGACCGCGGCAGTTGGCCCGGCATAGCCTCCGCCGGAATGATTTGCGTTATTTGGTTTTGGACGGAGGAGACTGATCATGAACAGTAAAACACTTAGCCTCATCGCCTGCGCCGCTGTTGCGTCGTTCGGGACGACAGCTGCCCACGCCGCCTGCGTCAGCAAGGGCGCCGTCGCGACCGCAGGCTCGGCTGAGTCCGCCAAGTGGTACGCGCTTGAGACCATGGTGCAAGCCGTCAGCTGGGGCCTGTGGCCCGGCTTTGTCGCGACCAACAAGGTCGAGGGCTATCGCGTCACGAATGAGCGCTACAAGTGCAATCCCGACGGCGGGCAGGTGACCTGTCACGGCCGCGCCACGTTCTGCAAAAAGTAAACAGCTCGCAATCGCATCACTGCGCACCGCCCGGCCCATGCGGCCGGGCGTTTTGTTTGTTGCCAGACCGCGTATTGTGCCCGCCTTTACCCGATTTCCTGACACCGCTTGACGCCGCTTGGTCCAAGGGCAATGTGCTGGCCAACGATCGAGGATCACAGCCGCCGCCATGCCCGGAGCACTTCTGAATACCCTGCGGCTCGCCCGGGCCGGTATCGTGCTGGCCCAGCACGGCGTCCGCTTCGTGCCCAAGGGCACGCCGGTGCCGCTGGCATTGAAGGCCGCACGGTTGGCGACGCTGCCGGTCAGTTTCATCACCGCGCCGCTGCGCTGGGGCAAACCGAAAGAGAAGCGCGTTGCGGCGGCATTGACCCAGCTCGGGCCGAGTTACGTCAAGCTCGGCCAGTTTCTCGCCACCCGCGCCGACGTCATCGGCACTGAGCTTTCGGCCGATCTCAAAAACCTGCAAGACAAAGCCGCGCCGTTTTCCGATGCCGAAGCCCGTGACGCCATCGAGCGCGCGCTCGGCGGAAAAATCGAAGACCACTTCGTTGCCTTCGGCCCGGCTGTTGCCGCCGCTTCGATCGCGCAGGTCCATAAGGCCTACGTGCTTGAAGGTGGCGTGCGCAAAGCCGTCGCCGTCAAAGTGCTGCGCCCCGATATTGAAAAGCGCTTCAAACGCGATCTCGACAGCTATTATTTTGCAGCTGGTCTGGTCGAACGCTTTTACGCGCCAGCCCGGCGGTTGCGCCCAGTCGCCGTCGTCGACAACCTGAAGCACACCACCGATATCGAAATGGATTTGCGGCTGGAAGCCGCCGCCATTTCCGAGATGGCCGACAATATCCAGCCCGGCGAAGGCATCCGCGTGCCAGCGGTCGATTGGCGGCGCACATCAAAGCGGGTACTGACTCTCGAATGGATCGACGGTACGCCGATTGCGGACGTGGCGGCGTTGCAGGCGCGCGGCTTCGACGTCAAGGAACTGGGTCTCACCGTCATCCGCGCCTTCCTGCGCCATGCCATGCGCGACGGATTTTTCCACGCTGACATGCACCAGGGCAATCTGTTCGTCGATGACAACGGCATAGTTGTTGCGGTCGACTTCGGCATCATGGGCCGCTTAGGCCTCAACGAGCGCCGCTTTCTGGCTGAGATCCTGCACGGCTTGATCACGCGCGATTACTACCGCGCCGCCGCCATACACTTCGAAGCCGGATACGTGCCGCCGCATCACACCGTCGAAGAGTTTGCCCAGGCCATGCGCGCCATCGGCGAGCCGATCCACGGCCGCACGGCGGAAGAAATTTCCATGGCCGATCTGCTCGGCCAGCTGTTCGCCTACACCGACGTCTTCGACATGGAAACCCGGCCCGAGCTGATCCTGCTGCAAAAGAGCATGGTCATCGTCGAGGGCGTGGCGCGCGATCTCAACCCGTCGCTCAACATGTGGACGGCGGCGGAGCCGATCGCGCGCGATTGGATAGAGTCCAACCTCGGCGTGCTGGGCCGCTTGAAGGAAGCAGGTCGTGGTGCCGAGACGATCGGCGAAGTGCTGCTGCGTACGCCAGGGCTTTTGAAACGCGCAGAGACTGCGGCCCTCGGCTTCGCCGACATGGCCAAGAACGGCATCCGGCTCGACGATGATACGGTGCGGCGACTGGCTCAAGCCGAGGCGAAATCAACGCGGCTGCAGACGATCGCGCTGGTGATCATTGCCGTCAGTCTGGCCGCAATCGCGCTCAAGGGCTTGGGCTATTTCTAACGCCTTCATGCGTCCGTGATCCTTTGCCGCGATGTTTGGAACAAACCCACACGTCCGCGCGTTGGGCGGGTCCTGATCTGTGATCACATTGACCAAGGGCTTCGCTGACGATGTCTCTGCCTTCCAATCCGAAAACACCGCGTCCAGCGCGCAATCCCGAAACGCCGCCAACGACACCGGATGGCACGCCGGAACGTCCGCCAAACCCGCTCGACGCACCGGATCGCGTTGTCGACGATGTGCCGTCGCCTGATCCCGAGCCGGCAGCGATAGATCAGCCGGAGGATATGCCGGCCCCTGCTCCGAAATACGTCTGACCTTTTCAGGCCTGGTCTAGCGCCCCTTGCGCTGACTGATCAGATGCGTGCCGTGCGCGATCGTCGCGGTCGCGCGCATGGTTGCGGAAATGAAAATCACTTCCGCGATTTCAACTTCCGTGGCGCCAGCGTTCTGCGCGTTGGTCCGGTGCACCTCGAGGCTATAGGGGCACTGCGTCGTCAGCGCCACGCCAAGCGCGATCAGCTCCTTGTATTTGCGCGGGATCGCGCCCGGCGCCATTGCGGCGCGGTCGAAGGTTTGGAACGTGTGCATGGTCTGCGGCGCCAAGGTCTTGAGATGCGGCAGCGCCGCGAGATTGTGGGTGTCGTACATGGTCGCGTTCTCCCTCGAAGTTGCATTTGATCTGTAGTTCAGCCGTTTCTACAGTGCGGTCAACACGAGCGTGCCGGTCAGCAGCACTTGCAGCTGCTAAGGGTTGGCAGTTAGCGTGGCGAATCAATCTCAAAGGCTATCGATATGAACGCCCGTCCGCCGCTACCCCCCTTCACGCGCGAAACCGCCATTCAAAAAGTGCGCAAAGCGGAAGACGCCTGGAACACCCGCGATCCCATCGCCGTGTCGCTCGCCTACACGGAGGATAGCCGCTGGCGCAACCGCACCGAGTTTCCCGTGGGCCGGGCGCAAATCGTCGAATTTCTGACGCACAAGTGGGCGCGCGAACACGACTACCGCTTGATCAAAGAATTGTGGACGTTTGCCGACAACCGCATCGCCGTTCGCTTTGCCTATGAGTGGCACGATGCTGGCGGCCAGTGGTTCCGCTCCTATGGCAACGAAAACTGGGAGTTCGACGGCCTCGGCTTGATGCGCCTGCGCTTCGCCTCGATCAACGACCTGGCGATTGTGGACGCCGATCGCAAATACCGGTGGCCCCAGGGCCCGCGCCCGGCAGACCATCCGGGCCTATCTGACCTCGGGCTATGAGCCGCGATCCGTTTTGGACGTTGTTGCCGTAAGCGGGACATAGCCGACGATCACAGCCAACAATCACAAAGTCCGCCATGCCCCAAGCCAGTAATACAGCCCTTGTTCTGATCCTCGGCGATCAGCTTTCGCACACCCTCGCGAGCCTCAAGCGCGCCGATAAATCTAGCGATATCGTGCTGATGGTCGAGGTGGCTGATGAGACAGCGTATGTCCGCCACCATAAGAAAAAGATCGCGCTGATCCTGTCTGCGATGCGGCATTTTGCTGTCGAACTGAAGCAGGCCGGCTGGCGCGTCGATTACGTCAAACTCGATGATGGCGGCAATACGGGCAGCTTTACGGGCGAAGTGGCGCGCGCCGTCAAACGCCACAAGCCGTCGCGCATCGTTGTCACAGAACCCGGCGAATGGCGCGTTGCCGAGATGATGCGCGGCTGGAGCGCGGCGTTCAAGCTTCCGGTCGATATCCTGGACGATGATCGTTTCATCGCCTCAAATGCTGAATTTGCGGCCTGGGCCAAGGATCGCAAGCAACTGCGCATGGAGTACTTCTATCGCGACATGCGGCGAAAGACCGGCTTGCTGATGTCGGGCGCTGAGCCCGAAGGCGGCAAGTGGAATTTCGATGCCGACAACCGCAAGCCTGCCGCCAACGATCTCTTCATGCCGGACGTTTCGCGTTTTAAGCCGGACAAAATCACAGCTGAGGTGCTCGATCTCGTTGCCACGCGGTTCGACAACCACATCGGCGCGCTCGAGCCGTTCTGGTTCGCGGTCACGCGTCGCGATGCGCTGAAGGCGCTGGACAACTTTATCACCCATGCGCTGCCGAAGTTCGGCGATTTTCAGGACGCGATGCTGCGCGATCAGCCGTTTCTGTATCACTCGATTTTGTCGCCCTATCTCAACATCGGCCTGCTCGATCCACTCGAGATCTGCCGTAAGGCCGAGTTTGCCTACCACGCGGGCGCGGCGCCGCTGAACGCAGTCGAGGGCTTTATCCGCCAGATTATCGGCTGGCGCGAATACGTGCGCGGCATCTACTGGCTCAAAATGCCGGACTACGGAACGCAGAATTTTTTCGAAGCCAAACGCAAACTCCCCGATTTCTACTGGTCTGGTGAAACGGACATGACGTGCCTGAAGGCCGCGATCGGTCAGACCATCGAACACGCCTACGCCCACCACATCCAACGATTGATGCTGACGGGCAACTTCGCGCTGCTGGCCGGCATCGACCCGCATGAGGTGCACGAATGGTATTTGATGGTCTACGCCGACGCCTTCGAATGGGTTGAGCTTCCGAACACGCTTGGCATGAGCCAGTTCGGCGATGGCGGCTTGCTCGCATCCAAGCCCTATGTGGCCAGCGGCAACTACATTTCCAAAATGTCGGACTACTGCGGCTCGTGCCGCTTCGACGTCAAACAGCGGACAGGCCCTGAGGCCTGCCCATTCAACGCGCTATATTGGGATTTTCTCGATCGCAACCGGGCCAAGCTCGCTAAAAATCCGCGGCTCGGACAGACCTATGCAACTTGGGATAAGATGAGCGACGGTAACAAAGCAGCCGTCCGCGTCAGCGCCGCCGCGTTCCTGAAGACGCTCTAAGAAGTCTCAGCGGGCGTCGTCGTCGGTCAACGGCTTAGGCGCGCCGGGACCGTTCCAGTCGCCGTACTTTTTCGAGGGTGCTTTGGCTTCTTTAGGCCCATTGAGGCTCCAGTCCGGCTGCTCTGACCTTGGCGCCTGCATGCTGCAGCCGCTGACGAGAATGGCGCCGCCGCAGAACAGCGCAAGCAGACAGAACTGGATCGCAAATGGCAGATAACGCAACACGGACAAGGCCCTCTGGTTGAGAGCCCTACAAAGCCGCATCAGCGATGAACGCCGGATTAACCGCGACGGGGTGATTGCCCCCGCGACCGGCGCAACTGTCTTCGCAGATTGGCAATGCGGGGCTCAGCCGCGGCGGCCGGCCCGGCAGCGGTCCGAGCAGTATTTGACCTCGTCCCAGACCTTTTCCCATTTTTTGCGCCACGTAAACGGCCGCCCGCAGGTGACGCAAACCTTGACCGGCAGATCGGATTTTTTCGGCTTCTTGGGCGTGCGCATAGCCGGGATTACGTCGCGCAGCGCCGATGCGGATCTTTGTCAGCTTGAACATCTGCGTCGCGGGGACGGGAACCCGCGGCGCAGTCGCTAGAGCATTTTCCGACGAAGTGCACACCGGTTCGTCGTAAGAAAATGCGACAAAGCAAAACCCTAGAACGCCGATCCGATTCCATCGGATCGGTGCTCTAGCGCCTGAGATTAAAACTTAGCCTTGACCGTGACGTAAGCCGAGCGCGGCGCGCCTGGCGAGATGTTGTTGTTGTTGTGCGCCGACGCGAAATAATCCTCGTCGAAGAGGTTTTCGACGTTGACTTGGGCCGACCAGTTTTCGCTGAAGTCGACGAACAGCGCGGCATCGACTCGCGTGAAGCTCGGTAGCAACACAGCATTATCGGCGGCGGCGAACTGCTCGGTCTGATGGATCACGCCGACGCCGGCGCCCAACATGCGCGTGAACTGGTAGCGGTTCCAAAGCGAGTAGACGTCGTGGGGGACGAATGGCACTTCTTTGCCAGCGACGACGGCGCCTGAAATGTTGCCGGTCACGATCTCGGCGATCTGATGCCCCCAGCCGGCCGACACTTGCCATTTGTCGGTCAGGTAGCCGGTCAACGAAAGTTCGCCGCCTTCGGTTCGCGTCAACCCGACCTGCGCTGAAACGCCGGGGCTGATGGTCACGTTCTGGTTGGTCCGGTCGAGACTGAATAAGGCGCCCGTGAAATACAGGCGAGGCGCCACTTCCCATTTGAAGCCGATCTCGTGGTTCTCAAAGCCTTCGGGAGCAAGAGCCGCTCCGCTGACAAGCACCAGATTGTTGAACTGGTCGCCGGCGCCCGGCAAAAACGATTCCGATGAACTGACGTAGAGCGACAAGGTTTCGAGCGGTTTCACGACAAAGCCGAGACGCGGGGACCAGACGTCATCGACGCGCTCAATGGTTTGGCCGTTCAATCCATTCTCGAAGGCGATGTCGAAGCGGTCGTAGCGCAGGCCGCCGATGACTTCGAAATATTTCGTGATCTCGAGTTGGTCTTGAATGTAGCCGCTTGCCACGTCCAATTCGGTGAAGCGCCGCCGGTTCGAAATGTTGAAGAATACCGGCGTGAACGTCGTCGGATTGGCGAACGGGACCGTGATCGTTGTCGGGCCAGCCGGCGTGTTGAAGCGCGGATTGTTGCGGTTGTTGATGGTTTCCTGCCTTGAGAATTCGGTGCCCGCCGCAAAAGTGTGTCGAATACCGCCGCCCAGGTCCCACCGGTAGGTCAGGTCGGTCTGGTTGATCAGGTTCTCGCGCAGCGTCGTGTCGATGTAGCCGTCTATCAGGACCGTATTTGCAGGCGTGACCGCGCCAGCCGCAAAGGTGTTCGCATACACTTTGTCGAAATCGGCGTAGACGGTCTGGTTGCGGATATTCAGGCCAAAATCCGTGCGGTGCTCGATCGTCGCCGTTGCCGTTTGCCCCAGGAAGTCGGAATAGCTGACGTCTGGATTGCCGAAGAATGTCTCGCTGCGGCCTTGCGAAGGCCGACCGTTGCGCGAAGGCACGCCGCGATCGACCGTGCGGTCGTCCTTGAAGTACTCGTAACTCAGCGAAATCTTCGTCTGATCGCTCAGCTTGAAGGCGAGCTTGGGATTGAACGCGTAGCGCTCAAGCTCAAAGAAATCGCGGAAGTTCTCGGAGTCCTCATACATCGCGTTGAAGCGGAAGGCTACATTGCTGGAGATTGCATCGCCGAGGTCGATCGTCGTGCGCTTGCGGTCGTACATACCCAGATTGACGGTCGCCTCGCGAACGCGCTGGCCGTCGGCCTTTTTGGTCACGCGGTTGATGACGCCGCCGCCGCCGCCGCGGCCGAAAGTGAGCGCTGACGAGCCCTTGAGCACCTCAATCGCTTCGACATTGTACAGATCACGAAAATACTCTGCGTCGTCGCGCACGCCGTCGATGAAGAAGTCGGCAGTCGTGCTCTGGCCACGGATGGTGATCTGATCGCGATGGCCTTCTCCTTGCGCCACGACGACACCGGGGACATATGCCAGGGCTTCGCCAAGGCTTTCACTGCCACGATCCTCAGCCTGCTGCTTCGTGACAACGGAAATGGACTGCGGAATGTTCTGCAACGGCGTGTTGGTCTTCGTCGCCGTCGATGTGCCGGTTGCGACGTAGCCGTCGATACCGGTCGTGCCGGTGCCGGGTACGCCGCGCGATGCTTCGGCCGCCAGACCAGTCCCATCGGCGCTTTCGCTAGGGGAAGGCTCGATTTGCTCTACTGGTTGCGGTGCTGGCGCGGGTTTCGATTTTTTGACCTTGGCGATCTTCGGCTTGCTCTTTTTTGGCGGGGCGCTGTCCTGAGTTTCCTCGATGACCTCGGCCTTTTTGGCGGGCGCCGGGTTTGGCTTGGCGGGCGTTGGCGCGCTTTCAACCGTCACCGGCGGCAATTCGGCTTCAGGCTCAGCATCCTGCGCCTTCGCGCTTGTGATGGCCGAAATGGCAAGCACGCTCGCCGTCAAATACAGTATGATCAGTGAAGCAGTGGAGCGCGCACGGCGCATCGAAACGGCGCCAGATGGCGCTCGCGTATACCCACACATGGTCTTCCCCCAATGCAGCGGGAGTCAAGGTCCCGCCATCAGTAACGGCTCACCCGCCGTATTCTGAACATAACGAGTATACTAAAGGGAGTCGATTGTAAAAGTGTCACAATCGGTCAGCATTCAAACGGGCTTCGTCACCGACGCGAGATAGTTCACATCGGTATTGGCGCCAAGCGACCACTCGTCGCGAAGCGGGCTGTAGACGATACCGGCGAAGTGGATGTCCTTCAGGCCAGCTGCTTCTGTGTGCCGCGCCATCTCGTCGGTCGTGACGAAGCGGTCCCACTGGTGCGTACCGCGCGGCAGCCAGCCGAGCACGTACTCAGCGCCGACGATCGCCAGCGCCCAGGATTTGAGATTGCGGTTGATGGTGGAGAACACTGCGAGGCCGCCCGGGCGCACGAACGCTGCACATTGCTTGATGAACGTGCCGGCGTCCGGCACGTGCTCGACAACTTCCAGGCAAGCCACGATGTCGAACTTCCGGCCCTCGGCGACGAGATCCTCGACGCGCACCGCCCGGTAGTCGATTGTCAAACCCTGCGGCTCGGCGTGTCCCTTGGCGATGGCGATGTTGCGCGCCGCCGGGTCGATGCCGGTCACGAGCGCGCCCATCCGCGTCAGCGGCTCCGACACCAGCCCGCCGCCGCAGCCGATATCGAGCGCCGTCAAACCGGCAAGCGGTTTCAGGCTCTTTGCCTCGCGGCCGAAATGTTCAATTGCCGCATCGCGGATGAACGACAGCCGCGGCGGCCCGATCAGGTGCAGGGGGCGGAATTTGCCCAAAGGATCCCACCACTCGGCGGCGATCTTCGAGAACCGCTTGACCTCCTCGGGGTCGAGGGTGGCGTCAGGTCCGGTAGGGCTTTTATTTTGCGGCGCGGCGATCATCGCTTTCTCCACACAGACTTGTACTCGCCTTGCCGCCCGGCGGATTGTCAAGTTGCTCAAGCCCGGCTCGGAAACGCAGCGCAGTTGCGGGCCGCCGCCGATGCAGTTAAGAAGCCAGCATCTTTCAGGCATTTGTAGCGGTTAACCAGTCGCGTTCGGGGTCGTCTCGGGCGTTATGAACGTAGAGCGGGAAGCGGCGCGGCATGGCAGTCGTGGTGATGAAATTCGGCGGCACGTCGGTCGCCACTATCGAGCGCATCCAAAACGTTGCCCGCCACGTCAAGCGCGAGGCCGACGCCGGCAATAAGGTCGCGGTCGTCGTGTCCGCCATGTCGGGCGTGACGAACCAGCTTGTCGGCTGGGTCAAGGACGCCGCCGGTCAAAAGCTGTTCGACAACCGCGAATACGATGCCGTCGTCGCCACCGGCGAACAGGTGACGGCCGGCCTGCTCGCCATCGTGCTGCAATCGATGGGGCTTAAGGCGCGGTCCTGGAACGGTTGGCAGATCCCGATCGAGACCAGCGACGCGCACGGCGCGGCCCGCATTCTCGATATCCCGGGCGACGATATCCGAAAGCGCCTCGATGCCGGCGAGATCGCCGTCGTAACCGGGTTCCAAGGTGTCGAGCCGGCAAGCAACCGCGTCGCGACGCTCGGGCGCGGCGGCTCGGACACCAGTGCGGTTGCCATGGCCATCGCGCTCAAAGCCGACGTTTGCGATATCTACACCGACGTCGATGGCGTCTACACCACCGATCCGCGCATCGTGCCGAAGGCCAAGCGTCTCGCCAAGGTCTCGTATGAAGAGATGCTTGAGATGGCGTCTCTCGGCTCTAAAGTTCTGCAAACGCGCTCGGTTGAACTGGCCATGGTCTACCGGGTCAGGACGCGGGTGCTGTCGAGCTTTGTGGCACCCGACGCCATCAAAGCCTTTAATGCCGCGGATATCGAAGATATCGGCACCATCGTATGCGATGAGGATGAAATCGTGGAACAGCAGGTTGTGAGCGGCATTGCCTATGCCAAGGACGAGGCCAAGGTCACGATGCTCAAGGTCGAGGACAAACCCGGCATCGCGGCGCGCATCTTCGGGCCGCTGGCGGCGGCCAACATCAACGTCGACATGATCGTGCAGAACATCACGCCCGACGGCAAGCACACTGATATGACCTTTACCGTGCAGGCGGCCGAGCTGCCGCGCGCACTTGAGGTCTTAAAGAAAGCCAAGGCCGAGATCGGCTATTTCGACGTCAAAAGCTCGGCCGACGTGGTCAAGGTCTCGGTCATTGGCGTCGGAATGCGCAGCCACGCCGGCGTTGCCGCAAAAATGTTCAAGACGTTGTCCGACAAAGGCATCAATATCCACGCTATTTCGACGTCGGAGATCAAAATTAGCGTGTTGATCGACGCGGCCTATGCGGAATTGGCCGTGCGGTCGCTGCATACGGCGTACGATCTCGACAGCGACGACTGAACGGCCGGCTTGCCTCAGCCGCGCCATGTAAGGCAATTCCGCCACGGGCAGGCGGCACAAGCGGTCAAGGCTTACGACAGTTATGGTGACGCGGCGCGGCGAAGATCCAAGACCCCTCCCCAGCGAGACGGCGATGCGCGTCATCATGCGCCGCCTGCGCGAGATCATGGCGGAGGAAGGCGATGGTCAGGACAAGCTCGACCGCATCGTGCGCCAGATCTCGGGCGTCATGGTTTCCGAAGTCTGCTCGATTTATCTGAAACGCCAGGACGGCTCGCTCGAACTGTTTGCAACCGAGGGCCTAACGCCGTCGGCCGTGCACACAACGCGCCTGAAGCGCGGCGAAGGCCTCGTCGGCCGTTGCGCCGAACTCGGTGTGACCGTCAACGAGCCCGAAGCCTCAAGCCACCCGGCATTCTCCTACCGGCCCGAGACGGGTGAAGAAATCTATCACTCGTTTCTCGCCGTGCCGATCGAGCGCTCGGGGCAAATTCTTGGCGTGCTCGACATTCAGAACAAAACGCCGAAGGAATATTCCGACGAGGATGTCGAGGTGCTGCAGGCGACCGCCATGGTCATTGCAGAAAACCTCGTCTCTGGCGCGGTTGCCGGCACCGGCGCCGCGATAGAAGTCTCGCGCTCGCAGCCGATGGTGATCGAGGGCGAGCCGCTGTCCGCCGGTATCGCGCTTGGCCACATCGTCCTGCACGAGCCGCGCATTGTCGTGACGCAGCTGCTGTCCGACAACCCGGTTCTCGAAATCGCGCGGATCGACACGGCCATCAATAAGCTACAAGCCAACATCGACGACATGTTCGAGCACGAGCATTTGTCCGCTGCCGGCGAGCACCGCGACGTGCTCGAGGCCTATCGCATGTTCGCCCATGACAAGGGCTGGCACCGCCGTTTGCGCGAAGCCGTCGAGGGTGGTTTAACGGCGGAAGCAGCCGTCGAGCGCGTGCAGAACGCCATGCGCACGCGCATGTTGCGCCAGAACGATAGCTATTGGCGCGAGCGCCAGCGCGATCTCGACGATCTTTCCGACCGCTTGATGCGCGTTCTCGCCGGCCGCTCAACGAGTGCCGATGACGAGAGCACGATGCCGCCCGACACCATTCTCGTGGCGCGGACCATGGGCCCGGCGGAGTTGCTCGACTACGACCGCACCAAGTTGCGCGGCCTTGTTGTCGAGGACGGTTCCAGCCAAAGCCACGTCGCCGTCGTCGCCAAAGCGCTCGGCATCGCGGCTATCGGCCAGGCCGCCGGCATCGTGGAGCGCGTCAATGCCGGCGACGCTGCGATTGTCGATGCCGTATCCGGCGAAGTTCACTTACGCCCGAGCGCTGAAGTCATCGCCGCGTATTCCGACAAGGTCCGCTTCCGCGCCCGCAAGCAGAAACGCTATATGGCACTGCGCGACCGCCCGGCCGTGACCAAAGACGGGGTGCGGATCTCCGTCCAGATCAATGCCGGTCTTCTTGTCGACATGCCGCATCTGGCCGAGTCGGGTGCCGATGGTGTCGGGCTCTACCGCACCGAATTGCAGTTCATGGTGTCGGACGCCTTCCCGCGCCTCGACAAGCAGACCCTGCACTATCGTAGCGTTCTGAAGGAAGCGGCCGGCCGGCCGGTCGTGTTCCGCACACTCGATATTGGCGGCGATAAGGTGCTGCCGTATCTGCGTCAGCCGAAGGAAGAGAACCCGGCCATGGGCTGGCGCGCCATCCGCATGGCGCTCGACCGTCCCGAAGTCTTCCGCCTGCAAGTGCGGGCCATGCTGAAGGCGGCGGGTGGCATCGAACTGCGCGTCATGATCCCGATGGTCACGGCTGGCTATGAGATGATCGCCATCCGCGCGCTCGTCGAACGCGAAAAGGCGTTCCTGAAAAAACATGGCTACACGCTGCCAACCGAAATTCTGATCGGCGCCATGCTGGAAGTACCGTCGCTGCTGTTCGAACTCGACACCTTCCTGCCGCAAGTCGATTTCGTCTCCGTCGGCTCGAACGATCTGATGCAGTTTCTGTTTGCCGCCGACCGCACCAATGCCCGAGTTGCCAGCCGCTTCGACGTGCTGTCTCCGGCGCCGCTCAGGGCGTTGAAATCATTGATCAAGACGGCGAAGAAATACAAAGTGCCGGTGACGGTTTGCGGAGAAATGGCGGGGCGTCCGCTGGAGGCGATGACGCTCATCGGCCTTGGTCTGCGCTCGGTATCGATGGCACCGGCCTCGATCGGTCCGATGAAGGCGATGATCCTTTCGCTCAATGCCGAGAAAGTGACGGACTGCGTTGAAGGGCTTTTGAAAGACGGCGCCAAGGACGTTCGCGTGACATTGCAACGCTTTGCCGAAAAAGAGGGCGTCGAGATCGACACCTGAGCGGCAGCGGCCAAGGAAAAAATCGCTTTTGACAGCCGTATTTTTTTGGCCGACAACATCGTCTAGGGCATGGGGCCGGCGGGTATCGCCGGAATGTAAGTATGCGTAGGGGCGTAGGGGCGGAGTATCCGCATCGCGGTCAGCAGGCGCGCTTGGAGCAGCGTGCGCCCGTCCGCGCGCCAACCGAGGCTTCTGCTCAAGTTCGCGCAAACATCGCCCGCTTTTTCGTCGATCTGCGGCGGGTGTTGCGCCTGTCGCCGCATCAGGCCTCGGCACATCTGTTGACGCGGACCGAGACCATCGACGCGCTCGAATCCGGTCTTGTCGAATATCTGCCGCCGTGGCCGGAAACGGCGCGCATTGTTATGTCCTATGCCGCCTTGGCCGGCATCGACGGCCGCCCGGTGCTGGCAGCCATCGCCGAGCAGATTCAGGCCGCCGCGGCGATGGCGCCTGAGCCGGCTTTACTGGCCCGCCTGCCGCCGCAACGGCGCACGCAGCCCAACCAGCTTCGCCGTGCGGGTCTTGTCATCGCCAACGGTGCGAAACGTCTACCGCAGCAGGTGCGGGACCGACCGGAGCGGGCGTTCTACGCCGTTTCGCTGCCGCTCGGCCTGCTGCTGTTGGCCCTTAACACGTCCATGCTGTCGCACGTTGCAGCCCCGGTTGTCAGCCTGACGCATAGGGTGTCGCAGGTGTTTCACGTGTACTTCGCGCCCGTCCGCGACGGCCACCGCTGGATTGAAGTGGACGAACCGAAAAGCCGCCGGGGCGACAAATTGCGGTCCGCCGGGGGTTAGGGTTAGATGCCGTTTCCTTGCTGCGGCCTTCGCCGCGGCCCTCGCCGCGGGCGAGGTGACATCTGAACACTTAATCCGGCAATCCCACGCATGACAGCACTACCCCAGGACAAACTCGACCGCCTCGTGGAGCGCTGGATGGCGATCCAAGACGAGCTCAACCACGGCGTCAGTCAGGCGGTCTACGCCAAGCTGAACAAGGAGTTTTCCGATCTCTCGCCGGTCGTCACGAAGATTCAAACGCTGCGCAAGGCCGAGGCCGAGGTTGCGGATCTCGGCATTCTGATCAACGATCCCGCAGCGGATAAGGACATGGCCGAACTCGCCTACGCCGAGCGCAGCGCGTTGAACGAGCGCATTGCCGGGCTCGGACAGGACTTGCGCGTTGCGCTGCTGCCGAAAGACGCGGCGGACGAGAAAAGCGCGATCCTCGAAGTCCGCGCCGGAACTGGCGGCGATGAAGCCGCACTCTTCGCGGCCGATCTCTACCGCATGTACATCCGCTACGCCGATCTAAGGGGCTGGAAGACCGAAGTCATGTCGATGTCGGAGAGCGACCTCGGCGGTTACAAGGAAATCATCGCATCGATCACCGGACAGGGAGTCTTCGCTCGGATGAAATTCGAATCCGGCGTGCATCGCGTGCAGCGCATTCCGGCAACTGAAAGCGGCGGCCGCATTCATACCTCCGCCGCGACCGTCGCCGTGATGCCGGAAGCGGAAGACATCGACGTCGATATTAAGCCGGACGATATCCGCATCGACACGATGCGCGCGGGCGGCGCCGGCGGCCAGCACGTCAACAAGACCGAAAGCGCGGTCCGCATCACGCATTTGCCGACCGGCATTATGGTTGTTTCGGCTGAAAAATCGCAACACCAGAACCGGCGTTTGGCCATGGGTGTGCTGAAGGCCCGTATCTACGATCTGCAACGCGCCAAGGCCGATAGCGAGCGGTCGGAAGCGCGCAAATCGCAGGTCGGGTCCGGCGACCGGTCGCAGCGCATCCGCACCTACAATTTTCCGCAGGGGCGCGTTACTGATCACCGCATCAACCTGACGCTCTACAATCTCGATGAAGTGTTGACAGGCAACGCGCTTGATAACCTGATCGACGCGCTGATTACCGACCATCAGGCCGGACTGCTGGCCGAGATGAGCGCGGCGTGAGTGGCGCGCCGTCCGGATCCGGCTTCACCGCATTGACGCGCGTTGACGCGGCGCAGCGGGCCCTCGCGGACGCGTTCCGGCCAGCGGGTCTTGAGACGCCCGAACTTGATGCGCGCTTTCTGATCCAAGGCATTCTCGGTCTCGACGGTGCGGCGCTGCTCAAGGACCCGCACTTACCACTTGGCACTGCTGCGGAAAAACTCCAGCATGCCATGCGCCGCCGCCTCGACGGCGAACCGGTGTCGCGCATTCTCGGCTTCCGCGAATTCTATGGCCGAAGTTTTGCGATCACACCTGACGTGCTCGATCCGCGCCCCGACACCGAGACGCTCGTTGAACACGCACTCGACATCGTTGACGCCAACGGCTGGCGCAACCGGCCCATCGCCATCGCCGATATCGGCACGGGTTCAGGCATCCTGATCGTGACGCTGCTGGCAGAACTGCCGCTCGCGACAGGCCTTGCAACCGATATCAGTCAGGCAGCGCTCGACGTTGCCCGTGCCAACGCGCTGGCGCACTGCATCGGCAGCGACCGGGCTTCGTTCGCCCAAGCCCGCGGGCTTGGCGGCGCCACTCAGATCTTTGGCAAGGGCTTCGACCTGATCGTCTCGAACCCGCCCTACATTCCGACCGCGGACTTAGCCGAGCTTGAACCCGGCGTCCGCGGCTTCGATCCGGCGCTGGCGCTGGACGGCGGCCCGGACGGGCTCGATATGTATCGAGAGATAGCAAATGAAATCAGAATACTAGATATTAATGCGTGGCTTGCGCTCGAAATCGGCGCTGGGCAAGCCGATGATGTAGCTGCTCTATTTGCCTCGACAGGTGCCCATTCTGGCCAACAGCGCCGCGATCTCGGCGGCCACATCCGTGCTGTGGCGTTCCAGCATCATCGCTAACCGCCCGCTGCGATTCCTGTTGGCGGCTCAGGCTTTCCGGGATACTATTGTTTTGAACGGTTGCACGGCGGCGCTGGAACGACTGGGGTTTCCCAGGGGGTCCGGCTACTTAGAACGCCTCAACTCAAGTTTAAAATCGCACACTTCGCGGGCCATTGGGCCGGGCGAGTGTTTGGGGCCAGTGTCCAGATACGCGGCCCCCGTGCGATGACCTGCTTCCGATTGGATGGTCACACTGTTTGTATCAAGCGTCGGGACAACACGTATCGGGTGCGCCGTTGCGCCGGCTCATAGAGCGCGGCGGCAGCGCGGGGGATAGGGCCGGGAAACCGGCTTAGGCAACAACGGAACAGGACCCAAAGGTCCAGGCAATCGCGTGCCCAAGGGCACGGCGACCATGAACGGCAGCTATAAGCAAGTAACTATGAACGGGAGCCCATGAGGCAAGGACAGCAAAACCGCCGCGGCCGCGGGCGCAATCCGAATAATAACAACAGCAACACCGGCAACCGCAAATCGCAGAATCCATTGACGCGCAGCTTCGAAAGCGCGGGTCCCGATGTGAAACTCCGCGGCACACCCTCGCACATCGCCGAGAAGTACATCACGCTGGCGCGCGATGCACAGTCGTCGGGCGACCCGGTGCTGGCTGAGAATTATCTGCAGCACGCCGAGCACTACAACCGCATCATTCTGAGCTACCGCGAACAGCAGGTCAGCCAGGGCGCCGATCCCTTTAGTGGCGGGCCGATGGCGCGCACGCATTCGCTTGCCGGGCCGGAAGGCTCCGACGGCGACGAGTTCGGCGACGAAGAAGGCGGCGACGATTTCAGCGGCCAGCAGCCACCGGCAATGGCGGGCGCTGAAGGCCAGCCACCACCGCCGTTCCAACAGCCGCCGCGGTCGTTCGACAACCCGCCGCAGCAGCGCTTCGACAACCGCCCGCAGCGCCACGACAACAATCGCGGCGACAATCGCCACAACAACAACAACCGCGGCGATAACCAGCGCTTCGATCGCAATGACCGGAACGATCGCCCGGACCGGCAAGATCGCGGCGACCGGCAGGATTTCCGCGGTGACAGGAACGGCAATGTTGGCAATGGCAACGGCGGCGACAACCGCGGCTATCGCGACAACCGCCGCTTCGACCGCCCGCCCCAGGATGGTCAGCAGGGCGATGGCAACAACGTCCGCCGCCGCGACCGCTTCGCTGGTCCCGATGGTGGTAACGGCTTCGAGCGTGATCGCGACCGCGACCGTGGCGATTCAGGCCCGCCGCCGGGCTTCCAGCCGCAACCGGCGCCACCGCCGATGCCGGCCGCACAGCTGGCACCTCCGCCGCTCGCCGCTGCGCCTGAACTGGAGCAACCGGCGTTCCTGCGCCGCCCCGTCCGCCGTCCGCGCCGCGAGGAACCGGCAGAGGCTCCCGCGCCACGCACACCTGCGAGCGACGAGACGGAGTAGGGTCACGCCGTTGCTGCAAATTTGAAAGCCGCGAGCGATGCTCGCGGCTTTTTTGTTGGGGGTGTCAGGTACGAACTCGCGTGGCGAACCTCAGCGCGTTTCTCAGGGCAAAACCAGCTTACCTTTGTATCGGCCGCCGGAGAGTGTGTCGGTCAGGCTCTCGTACATGTACGTGCCGCCGCCACTGATACCCTGATATTTGCCGGTGCCTCCGGTTTTTTTGTACGTATACTCCTTGAGGTGCGAGCCTTCCTCCCAGGTGAGGAAGGCTTTGTCTCCACCTGGATAATTATCAGTGCAGGTCCCGCTGGCCTTCCAGGTTTTGTCGGCCATGTACTCGTAGTTTCCGGAGCAGTCTTCCGTGACCTTCGGCGCGGCGGGATCATCGGGGATGAGGATGCACCGGTTCGCGGATTTGACCAACTTATGTCCCTTGTCGGGCTCGGACTCATCCCATTTGTCCATCACGCAGGCGATGGTGCCCGCGTCGTCGATGGTCTTGCCGGCGTTTGCCGCGACATTGCCGAGAATGAGCAGCGCTGCTGCGGCGACGAACAGTTGCATCTTGGACATGGTAGTTTTCCTCCGACGCGCAATGAACGTGGTTTTGTGTCCGCCTACTTGGGGCACTGTATTTGGTCGTTGGGTGCCTTCACGCACCACTGCGGATAACCGGGTTGCGCTTGCGCATGACCAGCGATCGCCGTCATGGCGAAGACAGAAAGATTAAGGGTGACAATCAGAATTTTGAGCATCGGGGTCGCTCCCGAGGTTGAGAAACGGGATCACCACGATGTGGCACCCGCGTCTGAAGCGTGACAGGGCGTGCCGGCTGGTCCTAGTATGTTACGGTAGGCAACTGCGCCCAATATTGCGGAGTTGGCGCCGTTTTGGCGCACCTGGAGGCGGAGCGTGACAGTCATGCCGCTCAACTACAGCAGCGAGTCCGACAAGACGGCCGTGCGTGAGCAGTTGGACCGCATCTTCAAGAGCGGCCCGTTCAACCAGTCACTGCGCCGGCAGCGGTTTTTGGACTATCTGGTCACTGAGACGCTGGCCGGGCGGGCAGAGCGGCTGAAGGGCTACACGATCGCCGTGGCGGTCTTCGATCGTCCCGAGACGTTCGACCCGCTTGTCGATCCTGTCGTGCGCATTGAGGCCGGGCGACTGCGCGACAAGCTCCGCGAGTACTATGGGGCCGGCGGCCACCACGATCGCATTCGCATCGATCTGCCGAAGGGCAGCTATACGCCGACAATCGGCTTCCGGGACGCGGCACCGCCAGAACCAGCGCCCGAACGACCCGATGCGGCAGCTCCCGAACAATGCTCGGATCCGGCCGAAGTGCCGGTTGCACTGTTCGACGAGCCACACCGGCCAGCGCGCCTCGTGTCAATGCCGCGGATGCGATGGCAAATCTTTGGACCGGCCGTGGCACTGATCCTGCTGCTCGGCGCGGCAAGTTTCTGGGGAATGAAAGGCCGGAACTCCGCCCCGTCGCTGCGCGATAAACCGTCTATTGCCGTTTTACCCTTCGACAACATTGGGGACGACCCCAAATGGGAGCGGTTCGCTGCTGGGATGACCGAAGACGTCATCACCGATCTCTCCCACTCCAAGGATCTTATCGTCATCGCCCGGAATTCCACCGAAATTTATAAAAGCAAGCAGATCGACATCCGCCAAATAGGTCGAGACCTCAGCGTGAAATATGTTCTTGAGGGCTCCATCCAGTCGATGGGCGACCGGATTCGCGTGACCGCCCAGCTCATCGAAGCCGCCTCGGGCAGCCACGTCTGGTCTGAGCGTTACGACCGGCCCGTCGATGACCTGTTCGCGGTGCAGAACGATGTCACGGGGAAAATCGCTGCCACGCTCGCTAGCTACGAGGGGGCGGTCGCGGAGGCCGAGCGTAGTCTTCTCAGGCGTAAGCCCCCTGCGAACCTGACCGCCTTCGACACCTACCTGTTGGCCATGGAGGCGAAACACAATGTAACGGAGGATGGTTTGACTGAGGCAGAAGGTTTATTTCAAAAAGCTCTCGAGCTCGATCCGCAATTGGCACGCGCTTACGTCGGGCTGGCCACGGTCCAATACTATTTGATCGACCTCGGCTTGGCGCCTTCCGTCGAAGAGGCGGTGCGAAAGATGGCGGAGGCGGCAGAAATGGCCGTCAAGCTCGATCCCAATGATGGCTTGACTCATCAAGTGCTCGGCATGGCCTACGGCTATCAAGGGAAGCCGGAGCAATCACTCGCCGAGTTGAACAGGGCGGAAACGCTTGCACCGTCTGATGCCGACCTACTTCTCATCGTCGCTTGGTCTCTGCCGGCGCTCGGTCAATCAGTTCGTGCCGTCAGCCTCGCTGAGAAGGCACTCAAACTGAACCCTCAATACCCCGATTGGTACAATCAAGGCCTTAGCTTCATGTACTTTTTCGGTGAGCAATATGATACGTCGGTCAGATACAGATTGCTTGTCAAGAAGTCCCTTGCCGTCGACTACGCTTTCCTGGCGGTGGCGAACGCGTACCTGGGCCGCACGGGCGAAGCCGCGGCCGCTGCCGCCACCGTCGCAAAGCTCGACCCCAACTGGACAGCAGAACGATATCTCAGCGAGGCGGGCGGCTATGCGGAAAAGGAGGCCGAGTTGTTTGTCGATGGTGCGCGCAAGACCGGACTATCGGACTGCTTGCCTGCCCGTAAGCTGAAGGACATGCCCAATCTGATCCGCGTCAAATCCTGCGACCAGCAACGCGCTAAAACACCTGGGTGACGATCTCTCTTTCCGCGCAGATCGCGCGATCTGGTGACGTTGTCAACTGATGGACGGCTTCACCAAGTCGGGCGTGCTAGATTTAGAGGCGAAAGCCGGGCAGTGACGGTAGTCAGCCTATCGCGACCACTAAGCGCAAACCCCATCCCCCACTTGCACTGCACCCCCCTCCTTCACCTTCGCATACACGCCGAAATCCGCGTGCCCGTAGGTGCGCGACAGGAATGAGGGGATTTTCAAATCGCGCACGCCCGTTTCAGGATTGACGTTTGTCGCAGGACAGCGCTCGGTCCGTGTAAAAACCTCAAACGTCACGCCGCCGATTTTGATAGCGTTGCCCACCCAATCGAACTCAGTCCACGCCGGCAAACCATCGAGAACCACGTTCGGGCGGAAGCGCAGCGGGTTGATCGCGACGCCCATATCGGCTTCGAGCGCGCGCACGCTCTCCATGTTGACGATATGCAGGCACTTCGGCTCGACATCGGAAAAGCTGTGGCCGTCGACGTGAACGACGCGCGGGGCGCCGCGCAGCGCCTCTCCCACAAAGCTGGCGTAAAACGCTTCAATCGTAGCCCGGCCTTCAACGGTACGCAAATCTCCGCGCACCACTACCGCGCCGCCGTTCAGGATCGTCAGCGTTTCCGTCGCATCATCAAAGCGCATCCGCAGCTTGGCCAGCTGCTCGTTGCGGGCCAGCATGACGAAGTTCAGTTTCGAGACGTGTTTCGGGTCGTCGATATCGAAATGCCCGGGGCCGTTCTCGATGGCATACGCGCGGTCGAACGGCATCGTTCCGCCGGGTGTAAGCGTCACGCGCGGCAACGCTTCCGGCGTTAACCCCTTCACGGGGTAGCGGTAGAGTGCGTCGATGCGGCCTTCGCTCCGCTGCGTCATTTACGAATTCCCTTTGTCCCCGCGGGCCGCGCCCCTTTTGCTCAGCACGCCCATCCCTATATCTGCACTTGAAGCGGTTCAAGCCGGGTGCCTTTTCTGGGGTCCGGCGCGGTTCCGCGGTAGGATCAACCTTTCATGACGGCGTTCCTTCCGTGCCTTCGGGGCGGGCGAGCGTGCCGAGGAGGGCAGTAGATGAATTTCGAACGCTATACTGATCGCGCCAAAGGCTTCGTCCAGTCCGGACAGGCCGTGGCGCTGCGTGAAAATCACCAGCACTTCACACCCGAACATTTGCTGAAAGTTCTGCTCGACGACAGCGAGGGGCTCGCCAGCGGGCTGATCCAGCGCGCCGGCGGCGATCCTCGCGCAGCACTTCAAGCCGTCGAGCGGTCGCTGGCGAAGCGCCCCAAGGTCTCGGGCGGATCGGGGCAAATTTATCTCAGCAGCGAAACCGCGCGCGTGTTCGACGCGGCTGAGAAAGCTGCCGACAAGGCCAGCGATAAATTCGTCACCGCCGAACGCCTGCTGCTTGCGATCGCCGTCGATACCGCGACGGACGCTAGCCGCGCACTGCGCGATGCTGGCGTCACGCCCGACAAACTCAACGCCGCGATCAACGACATCCGCAAAGGCCGCACGGCCGACAGCGCCGGCACTGAACAGTCCTATGACGCCCTAAAGCGCTATGCCCGCGATCTGACCGAAGCCGCGGCGGCGGGGAAGCTCGACCCCGTTATCGGGCGCGACGAAGAAATCCGCCGCACGATCCAGGTTCTCGCGCGGCGCACCAAGAACAACCCCGTGCTGATCGGCGAACCCGGCGTCGGCAAAACCGCGATCGCCGAGGGCCTCGCCTTGCGCATCGTCAAAGGCGACGTCCCTGAAAGCCTGAAGAACAAGAAACTTCTGTCGCTCGACATGGGCTCCTTGATCGCGGGCGCCAAGTATCGCGGCGAGTTCGAGGAGCGGCTGAAAGCTGTGCTCTCGGAAGTGCAAGCCGATGCCGGCGGCGTCATTCTGTTCATCGACGAGATGCACACCATTGTCGGCGCCGGAAAGTCGGAAGGCTCGATGGACGCGGGCAATCTACTGAAACCGGCACTCGCGCGCGGCGAACTGCATTGCGTCGGTGCGACGACGCTGGATGAATACCGTAAGCACATCGAAAAGGACGCAGCCCTCGCCCGCCGCTTCCAGCCGATTTTCGTCGCGGAGCCGACGGTCGAGGATACGATCTCGATTCTGCGCGGCTTGAAGGAAAAGTACGAGTTGCACCACGGCGTCCGCATCACGGACTCGGCCATCGTCGCAGCCGCCACGCTGTCGAACCGCTATATCACCGACCGCTTCTTGCCCGACAAAGCCATCGATCTTGTGGACGAAGCGGCGTCGCGCCTGCGCATGCAGGTCGACAGTAAACCCGAAGAGCTCGACGCCATCGACCGCGATTTGATGCAGGTCATGATCGAGCGCGAGGCGTTGCGAAAGGAAACAGACAGCGCGTCGAAAGATCGCTTAGCCAAGCTCGAAAAGCTGATCGCCGATCTCGAAGAGAAGTCGAAGTCGCTCACGCAGCGCTGGGAGGCAGAGAAGAACAAGCTCGGCGCGGCGCAGAAACTGAAAGAAGAACTTGAGAAGCGGCGCACCGAACTTGAACAAGTTCAGCGGTCGGGCAATCTGGCGCGCGCCGGAGAGCTGCGCTATGGCGTCATCCCTGATCTCGAGAAAAAACTCGCCGACAATGAAAGCCAGGACGGCAAAGGCGCGATGGTCGAGGAGGCCGTGACGCCGGATCAGATTGCGGGCGTCGTGTCGCGCTGGACCGGCGTGCCTATCGACAAGATGCTCGAAGGCGAGCGTGACAAACTGCTGAAAATGGAAGATGCGCTGGGAAAACGCGTCATCGGCCAGAAGGAAGCCGTGATCGCGGTCTCGACCGCCGTGCGCCGTGCGCGGGCAGGCCTGCAAGACCCGAACCGGCCGATCGGCTCGTTTATGTTCTTAGGCCCGACAGGCGTCGGCAAAACAGAACTGACCAAAGCCCTCGCGGGTTACTTGTTCGATGACGACACGGCGCTGATCCGCGTCGACATGTCGGAATACATGGAGAAGCATTCGGTTGCCCGCCTCATCGGCGCGCCGCCGGGCTACGTTGGCTACGAGGAAGGCGGCGCCTTGACCGAAGCCGTGCGACGACGCCCGTATCAGATCGTGCTGTTTGATGAAATCGAGAAGGCGCACCCGGACGTTTTCAACGTGCTGCTGCAGGTGCTGGATGATGGCCGCCTAACGGACGGCCAGGGACGCACGGTCGATTTCAAGAATACGATTATCATTCTGACGTCGAACATCGGCGCGCAGTATCTCGTCGAACAGAAAGAGGGCGAGGATACTGAAGCTGTGCGCGACGAGGTGATGGCTGAGGTGCGTGCCCGCTTCCGGCCCGAGTTCCTGAACCGCTTGGACGAGATCATCCTGTTCCACCGGTTGCTGCGGGCCGATATGGGCAAAATCGTCGATATTCAGATGACGCGGTTGAGCAAGCTGCTGGCCGACCGCAAAATCGAAATCACGCTCGACGATGAGGCGCGCAGCTGGCTGGCGAACCGCGGCTATGACGCGGCCTATGGCGCGCGGCCCTTGAAGCGGGTCATTCAGCGCCACGTCCAAGACCCGCTCGCCGAGCAGATTTTGGCCGGCGGCGTCAAGGACGGCGACACCGTCCGCGTCTCTGTCCGCGACGGCGAACTGACAATCAACGGCTGGCCGGTGAAGGCGGCGGCTTGACCCGCCGCCGAACAAAATGGAATGTTTGAAGGCGGCGGCGTGAGCTCTTGGTGAGACCGGCACGCCGCCACCATCCCCGCGCCGCTCTCTCAGTCTCGTCATCCCCGCGCCGCTCAGCGAACGCTGAGCGGAACCACGGCGGGGAGCCAGACAAGCCAGCAATGGGCAGATAACTTTTGGCTCGAAACGCAGCAGTGTTTTCGTGCCCTATTGAAGCTTGACTGGATCCCCGCCTGCGCGGGGATGACGATTCTTTCTTCGACTGCCTGCTGCTCCAATTTATCCCTCACTCAGCCGCGCCCTCGCGCGGTACTTGAACTGATATCGGGCGCTCTGACGCCGCACTTTTCCATCGGCTGTGCGGTTGTCGACCAGCGATCCTTGGTGACGGTGACGACGTAGCGGCGGCAATCGCCCGGCGCGCCTTGCACGAAGCGGACCTCGAAATGCGCGCGCGTCGGTTTGGGCTCGCGCGGCCAAGCAAACACGCCGCTGTCGGGGGTCTCGGCGAGGGCCGTTTTAATTGCGATGCCGGCGTTGCGGAAATCGGCTGCCGACATTCGCGACAGCAAACCCGGCGACAGACCTGGGTGCAAGCCGCTCGCCATCGCGCGGGTCTGGAACTTGTCCGCGGCATCGACGCGCGGCGGCGGCAGCCGCTCGACCACAGCTGGGGATTCCGCTGCCTCGGCATCTGCGCCATCCGCCTCCGGCACTTGCGCTACGGCCGCTGCCGTCACCGGCGGCGCGGGCTGACCCGCATCGATGCCGGGCGCGCCGGCGATGTCGCGCGTTTCGATCTGTTGCGGCGCAGGGGGCGGCGCGGTGATGGTGGGCGGCACCAAAGCCGCGAGCGGATCGGCTGGTCCCGTCGCGCCGGGCTGCAAAGTGGATGACACAGTTGCGAGACGATCTGGAACCCAGCCCTCCCACGCTGGTTTGGTCTTGAGCAGCGCGAAGCCAGTTGCTGAAAGCACGAGGATTACGATGGCTGCTGGCAGCATCGTGCTGCCGCGAGCGTCAGAGCTTGGCGCACAAATCGGCTCGCCGCGTGTCAGCTGGTCGTCGACCGCGACGTCGTTGTCGAACGCGTCCTCGAACTTGAAATCGAAATCGCGGTAGGGATTGAAGTTTTCTTGAGACTGCTCGGCGCGCGTGGACATGACATACCCCAGTTTCGTCTGTCTGTTCCCGCGCCTGCATATGCATCGCAAGACTCTGGACAAAAAATGGCGATACGCGGAGTTTGGCTTATGCAATCCGCCGGTATAACTGCGGCGCGATCAGCGGCATGATGTGGGTCGCGGGGGGGGGGTAACAGGGAACGATATGCCACTACTGATCGCGCTCGGCGCCCTGATCTTCCTGATGCTGGCCGCCTACCGCGGTTACAGCGTGATCCTGTTCGCGCCGATTGCCGCCATGGGCGCCGTGTTGCTCACTGACCCGTCGGCGGTCGCACCGGTCTTCACCGGCCTGTTCATGGAAAAGATGGCAGGCTTCGTGAAGCTGTATTTCCCCGTGTTCCTGCTCGGCGCAATTTTCGGCAAGGTGATCGAACTCTCGGGCTTCTCGCGCGCCATCGTGGCGGCGGCGATCAAACTTGTTGGGCGCGAGCGGGCAATTTTATCGATCGTTCTCGTTGCGGCGCTGCTGACGTATGGCGGCGTGTCGCTATTCGTCGTGGTTTTCGCAGTCTATCCGTTCGCAGCCGAGATGTTTCGCGCTGGCGATATTCCGAAGCGGCTGATCCCGGCGACGATTGCGCTCGGCGCCTTTACGTTTACGATGGACGCGCTGCCCGGCACGCCGCAAATCCAGAACATTATCCCGACGACCTTTTTTAAGACCGATACGTGGGCAGCGCCAACACTCGGGGTTGCCGGCGCGCTGTTTATTCTGACATCGGGCCTTGCCTATCTCGAGTCGCGGCGAAGGGCCGCGCTCGCGGCAGGCGAAGGCTACGGCGACGATCACATAAATGAACCGGAAGCGGTTGGTGCGGGATCCAACATTCACCCGGCAATTGCGATTCTGCCGTTACTCGTTGTCGGCATCGCCAACAAAGTTCTGACGTGGGTGATCGGACACGTTTACGGCCCGGCGACCGATGTGGTGCTGAGCCCCGGCTCCAAGGCCGTTGTGGCCGATGTTGCGGCGATGACCGCGATCTGGGCGGTCGAGGGCGCATTGCTGCTCGGCATCGCAACCGTGCTGATGCTGGCGTGGAGCCAAGTCGCCCGGCAATTCGCGGATGGCACCAAAACCGCTATCGGCGGCGCGCTATTGGCGGCCATGAACACGGCGTCGGAATACGGTTTCGGCGCCGTGATCGCGGCGCTGCCCGGATTTCTTGTTATCGCTGAAGCTCTGAAGGCAATCCCCAATCCGCTTGTCAATCAGGCAGTCACAGTCACGGCGCTGGCCGGCATCACTGGCTCGGCGTCCGGCGGCTTGAGCATCGCGCTTGCCGCGATGTCGGATCGGTTTATCGCGGCGGCGAATGCGTCCGGCATTCCGCTTGAGGTGATGCATCGCGTCGCCGCTATGGCGTCGGGCGGCATGGATACGCTGCCGCACAACGGCGCGGTGATCACGCTGCTCGCGGTGACGGGCCTCACACACCGGCAATCGTACAAGGATATTTTTGCGATCACACTGATCAAGACGGCAGCGGTGTTTGTCGTAATTGCGGTCTACTACATGACGGGATGGCTGTGACCTGCGCCGGTTGCCGGCTCGACGCAGGAGACTCGCCAGCGCCAATAAGAGCGCCGCTATTTATTCGCCGTCATGACCGGCGCGCGGCGCATGAGTTCCTCGATGCGGGCACGTTCCTTCTGGAATTCGGCGAGATCCTTGCCCTCAAGCTTACGCTCGCGCGGCACCTGGATCGACATCGGGTCGACGAAACGGCTGTTGACGAGCACCTCGAAATGCAAATGCGGGCCGGACGACAAGCCCGTGGACCCAACGAAGCCGATGACTTGGCCCTGGCGGACTTTCATGCCCGGCTCCAGGCCGCTCGCGAAGCGCGACAAGTGGCTGTAGGCC
>JANNSR010000126.1:0-7838 GCA_031402935.1 Hyphomicrobium sp.
TGTCCGCCGGCCGGTGCGGCGCAATCAAGCGATGATCAGATCAACTTCTCAGATTAAGAACGAGGCTTTGGCGAATGCCCTGGAGTAATCAAGGCGGTGGCGGCAAAAAAGGCGGCGGCGACGGCGGCGGGCCATGGGGCCAGGGCGGCGGTGGCGGCAATCAGCCGCCCGATCTCGATGAAATTCTGCGCCGTGGTCAGGACCGCATGAAGCGCGTCATGCGCGGCGGCGGTGGCGGCGGGGGAGGCGGCGGCGGTCTCGAAGGCGGCGTACCGAAACCATTCCTGTTCCTGCTTGGCATGCTGATGCTGGCCGGCGTGGCGTTCTACGGCTTTTTCTTCCGCGTCAATCCGGACGAACAGGGCATCGTGCTGCGGTTCGGCAAGTTCGACCGCTGGGAACCGGCGGGTCTGCATTTCCGCTGGCCGTATCCGTTCGAAGAAGTGCGACTGCCGAAAGTCACGCAGCAGCGCACGATTGAGGTTGGTGCGGGCGGCACGGGCCGCGGCGGCACAGGTGGGCCCGATAGCGGCTTGATGCTGACGGGGGACGGTAGCGTCGTCGATGTCCGCTTCGTCGTGTTCTGGCGTATCAGTCCCGACGCCGATCCGGTGACGGGGCAGACCGGCGTCGAGCAATATCTGTTCAACATCGCCCAGCCCGAGATCACCGTGAAGGAAGTGGCCGAAAGCGCCATGCGCGAAGTCGTCGGTCAGTCGGCATTGCAGCCGCTGTTGACGGGCGGACGCCAGAAGGCGCAGCAGGACGTGCAGCTGTTGATGCAGAACATTCTCAATTCCTATCGCTCGGGCATCAAGATCGATCAGGTGCAGTTGAAGGAAGTCGATCCGCCAGCCCCCGTCATCGCCTCGTTCCGCGACGTCGCGGCGGCAGGCCAGGACAAGGAGCGCTTCATCAAGGAAGCGCAGACCTACGCCGACCAGATCCTGCCGCGCGCCAAAGGCGAAGCCGACCGGATCGTTGCCGGTGCCGAAGGCTATCGCCAGCAGACGGAAGCTGAAGCGACCGGTCAGGCGGCGCGCTACTTGAATGTGTATGAGGAATACAAGAAGTCGCCCGACGTAACGCGGCAGCGGCTATTCCTGGAAATGCAGGAGCGCGTGTTGTCGGGTACCGACAAGATCATTCTCGATCAAAAGGGTAACGGCCAGGGCGTTGTGCCGTTCCTGCCGCTCGATCAATTGCAGAAACGTCAGAGCGACCGGGCGACCGAAGGAGGGCAGCCATAATGCGCGCGTTCCTCGCCTTCATCCTGACCATCCTCGGTCTCGCGGCGCTGGCCGTGTATTCGTCGGCCTTCATCGTGCACCAGAACGAGCAGGCACTCGTGCTGCGCATCGGCAAGCCGCAGCAGGTCATTCAGCAGCCGGGCCTGTATTGGAAGTGGCCGGTGTTCGATACCGTCGATACCTTCGACAAGCGCATCCTCGATCTCGACACAACCGAGCAGGAAGTCTCAGCCGCCGATCAGCAGCGCCTGATCGTCGACGCCTACGCCCGCTATCGCATCACCGATCCGCTGAAGTTTTATCAGAACGTGCGCTATGAAGAACGCGTGCGCCAGGTCGTCGGGCCGTTGATCGAATCTGAGATCCGCCGCGTGCTGGGGTCTGCGACGTTGCAGGAAGTCGTCAAAGACAAGCGCGAAAGCCTGATGAAGCAGATCGCGGCGCAGGTGAACAAGGAAGGCCGGGACTACGGCTTGGAAGTTGTGGACGTGCGCATCAAGCGCGCCGACCTGCCGCAGGAAAACCTCGTCAAGGTCTTCGACCGCATGAAGGCCGACCGAGTGCGTGAAGCAACAGAGCTTCGGGCCCAGGGCGAGGCCGAGAACAACCGCATCCGCGCCAACGCCGATCGCGAAGTGACGATCGTGAAAGCCGAAGCGACGCGAAAATCCGATACCATCCGCGGCGAAGGCGAAGGCAACCGCGCCCGCATCTTCTCGGAAGCGTTTGGCAAGGATGCCGAGTTCTTCCGCTTCTACCGCTCGATGCAGGCTTACGAGCAGTCGATGAAGGCGGGCGATACGCGGATGCTGCTGTCGCCCGATAGCGAGTTCTTCCGCTACTTCCAAGACCCGATGGGCGGCACGCCTGCGAAGGCGGCGCCTGCCATCCCGCGATGAGCGATCTCGTCGCGGGGCTTGGCATCGCGATGGCGCTCGAGGGGTTGCTTTGGGCGCTTGCACCCAACACGGCGCGGCGCGTTGTGCAGGACCTTTCGGGCCTCAAAAACAGCCAGTTGCAGCCGGCAGCGCTTGTAGCAGTTGCGGCCGGCGTGGCGCTGGTGTGGCTGGCCCGGGGATAACGCCGGCGCGGGGCCCAAAATAAATCTTCGAAAACATTGGCAAACTTATCCCCGCCTCCGGGCGCAATGGTAGTTTGGTCATGTTGACGGGCTGTTCTTGGCGCCGTTAACGGTTCTGGTGGCCCAATTCTATGGCTGATGGCTGCCGGGATCAGGCCGCGACTGGCCGTTACAAGGAGGTTGCCGCGATGCGCGTCACAAGTCTGGCCGTTGCTTTCGCCCTGGCCTTATGCCCGGCCGGCGCCGCGCTGGCGCTGAGTGAGGGCGGGCCTGCGTCGGTAGCGCCGCTGGCGAAACGGCTGTCGGATGCGGTCGTGAATATCTCGACGTCGCAGACGGTGAAAGGCCCGCAGGGCGTGCCGCTGCCGAAGGTGCCGAAGGGCTCGCCGTTTGAAGATTTCTTCGAGGACTTTTTCAACAAGCGGGGCGGCGCGCCACGCGGCGACCGCAAGGTGTCGTCGCTCGGCTCGGGCTTTGTGATCGACGGCAAGGAAGGCCTCGTCGTCACCAACAATCACGTCATCGACGGCGCCGAAGAGATCATCATCAATTTCCCCGACGGCAGCAAGCTGAAGGTCGACAAGGTACTGGGCACCGATACCAAGGCCGATCTGGCGCTGCTGAAAGTGACGCCGAAGAAAGACCTCGTCGACGTCAAGTTCGGGTCATCCGCTGCGATCGAAGTCGGTGATTGGGTGATGGCGATCGGCAACCCGTTCGGGCTTGGCGGATCGGTCAGCGTCGGCATCATTTCGGCCAAGAGCCGCGATATCAATTCCGGTCCCTATGACGACTATTTGCAGACCGACGCCGCGATCAACAAGGGCAACTCGGGCGGGCCGCTGTTCAATATGCAGGGCGAGGTTATCGGCGTGAATACGGCCATCATCTCGCCGACGGGCGGGTCGATCGGCATCGGCTTCGCGGTGCCATCCGATACGGTTGCGGCGGTGGTCGATCAGTTGAAGCAGTTCGGCGAGACGCGGCGCGGCTGGCTCGGCGTCAAAATCCAGACCGTGACGGAAGATATCGCCGAGACGCTAGGCGTGCCGGAAAATTCGGGCGCGTTGATTTCGATGGTGACGCCGGGCAGTCCGGCTGACAAAGCCGGGCTTGAGGCCGGCGACGTGATCATGAAGTTCGACGGCAAGGACGTGACGACAATGCGCGGTCTGCCGAAGATCGTGGCGCAAACGCCGATCGGCAAAGCCGTTGACATCGATGTTTTGCGCAAGGGCACGAAAAAGTCGATGCAGGTCGCGGTCGGGCGGCTTGAGGACGACGAGGACGACACGGGCAGCAAGAAGAAGCCGGATGACGAGAAGCCGCAGGGCGAAAGCCCCGCTGGGTCGTCTGTTATGGGTCTGAAACTGACGCCGCTGACCAACGAGTTGCGCAAGAAATATGGGCTGGATGAAAAAATGACCGGGGTCGTCGTCGAGGAAGCCGATCCGGCGAGCCCGGCGGCGCAGAAGGGCATCAAAGTTGGCGACGTCATTGTGGAAGCGGCGCAGGACAGCGTGACGAAACCCGACGACGTCGTGAAGAGCATCGACAAAGTCAAGAAAGCCGGACGCAAGGCTGTGCTGTTGCGCGTCGAGGACGGCAAGGGCGATCTGAGGTTCGTCGCGGTGCCGCTGCCTTAGCGGCGCTGGCCGCGCGTGCTGCCCTATCGAGCCCCATCGAGATTGAGATATTTGGAGACGTTGCGTGTCTGATTCCCACAGCCTGCTGGATACGATTTTCGAAAGCTTGGCACCGGTGCATCCCGAGGGCCATAAGTTCATCGCCATCGCTGCATTGGTGACGCTGTTTTTCTTTTGGGCCTATCCGCCGCTCGGGTGGCCGTTGGCGCTGGTGACGGCGTGGATTGTGTATTTCTTCCGCGATCCGGCGCGCGTGACGCCGCTGAGGCCCGGTCTCGTGATCGCGGCAGGCGACGGGCGCATTTCTTCGATTGAGAACGTCAAGCCGCCGGCGGAGCTTGGGCTTGGCGCGGAGGAACGGTTGCGCATATCGACGTTTCTGTCGGTGTTCGACGTCCATATCAACCGGGCACCCGTTGGCGGTAAAATTACCCGCTCGCTGTATGTGCCGGGGCTGTTTTTGAACGCGGCGGCCGACAAGGCGAGCGAGGACAACGAGCGGCGCTCGCTCGTGATCGATACGGGCGAAGGCGCCGAAATCGGGGTTGTACAAATCGCCGGCCTTATTGCGCGGCGCATTGTGACGTTCTCGAGCATTGGTGATACGGTTGCAGCAGGCCAGCGCTTTGGGCTGATCCGCTTCGGCTCGCGGGTTGACGTGTATCTGCCGCCTGGAAAGGGCGCGCTTGTGTCGGTCGGACAGCGGGCCGTCGGCGGCGAAACGGTATTAGCGGATTTGAGCTCGGACGAGCCGGAGCGCGAAACGCGGCGGGCGTAAGCAGCATTTTTCAAAGGGCATGGAAAGCGAGGAACCGATGGATCCCGTTGTGCCAACACTCGAAACCGAAACCAAGCGGCGGCGGCGCAGGCCGCTGTTCCGCCACCGGCGCGTACCGGTGCGTATGCTGGTGCCGAATTTTTTCACGCTGCTGGCGCTTTGCGCTGGGTTGACGTCGATCCGCATGGGCATCGAGGGCCGCTATGACCTGGCGCTGGCCGCGATTGTGTTTGCGGCCTGCCTCGATGGCATCGACGGGCGCATCGCGCGGCTATTAAAGGCATCATCGCGGTTCGGCGCCGAACTCGACAGCCTCGCCGACTTCGTCAACTTCGGCGTGGCGCCGGCGTTCCTGGTGTTCAACTGGGGCCTTGGCGATCTGAAAAGTGCCGGTTGGATATGCGTGATGATGTTCTCGCTGGCGTCAGCTCTGCGGCTTGCGCGTTTCAATGCGGCGATCGATGACGATAAGCCGAAGTGGCAGTCGAACTATTTCACCGGCATGCCAACGCCGGCCGCCGCGATTGCGGTGATGCTGCCGGTTTATTTGCATCATATTGGATTTGAGAGCTTGAAGTCGCCGTGGGCGCTGAAGTTCGTGCTCGTCTACACGCTTTTCATTGCCTTCATGATGGTGTCGACGATCCCGACCTATTCCGGCAAGCTGCTCGGCGAGCGGGTCGGGCGCGAATGGGTGCTGCCGATGTTCATCGTCGCCATCGGCGGCGTGGCAATGCTGGTGACATATCCTTATGAAACGCTGGCCGCACTAACGATGGCGTATCTGGCCGCGATCCCGCTGAGCTGGCGGCGGTTCCAGGCGCAGGTCAATGCGCAGATCGAGAGCGAGGCGGACGAGGTGGTACCGGCAAAGGCGCAGACGCAGCCGCCAGTGGCGCCGGCGGCAGCCGTTCAACCGGCGGGCCGCATCTATCCATTGAGACCGGGCGAGCCGCCGCGATGAAGATCGAGGCGCTGGCGATCCCGGACGTCAAGCTGATCACGCCGAAGAAGATCGGCGATGGGCGCGGTTTTTTTTCCGAAACCTGGAACGAGCGGGTGCTGGCTGACGCCGGGATAGACGCCCGCTTTGTGCAAGACAATCAGGCGTTTTCGGGCACAAAAGGAACGTTGCGCGGGCTGCATTTCCAGCTTGAGCCGATGGCGCAGGACAAACTGGTGCGAGTGACGCGCGGCGCCATACTGGATGTTGCGGTCGATATCCGGCCGGCATCGCCGACGTTCGGGCGGCATGTGTCGGCGGTGATTTCGGCTGAGAATTGGACGCAGATCTGGGTGCCGAAGGGCTTCGCACACGGCTATTGTACGCTCGAAGCGGATACCGAGGTATTCTACAAGGTGACGGCGTATTATTCGCCCGCGCACGATCGCGGTATTTTGTGGGACGATCCAGCGCTGGCAATCGCGTGGCCGGTGACGCGCGGCGCCGCGCTGCTGTCGGACAAGGACAAGATGCAGCCGAAGCTGGCGGATGTGGCCGGGCTTTTTGCGTAACGCGCGGATTTCGCGTTCGGTCGATGTACCACCCACCAACGTCATGGCCGCGCTCGTGTCTGCAAGACACGAGAAGACCGGCGGCCATCCACGACATGTTTCGATGAGCAAGGGTCAAGATCACGGCAGGATTTTTACCGGGCGCGAACCATTCCGCGAACACTTATTTCGCGGATGCCTGTCGTGGGTGGCCGCCTATCGTGCCCGCGGCACGATCGCTAACGCGACGCGGCCATGACGAAAAAAAAATTCTAAGTCTGTGGTGGCAATTGCCAAAGACTAGGCGCTATTTCGTCTCTTCGGGCGCGCGGTGGTAGATGTCGTCGGTGCGCATGATGTCGTCTTCGCCGAGGTACGAGCCGATTTGCACCTCGATGATCTCGACCGGTACCTTGCCCGGGTTCTCGAGGCGGTGCCACTGGGTCGCGAAAATGTAGACGCTCTCGTTTTCGCGGACGAGTTTATCGATTTCGCCGATGACGATTTTCGCCGTGCCCTGGACGACAATCCAGTGCTCGGAGCGATGATGGTGCATTTGCATGGAAAGCTTGCCGCCCGGCTTGACGTGCAGCAGCTTGACCTGAAAGCGCGGGCCGACGTTGAGGGTCTCGAAATAACCCCACGGGCGATAGTTTCGCAGATGCTGCTCTTGTTCCTTGCGGTTCGAGAGCTTGAGGCGGGCAACGATTTTCGCAACGTCTTGGGTGCGGCTGCGGTCGGCGACGAGCAATGCGTCGGGCGTGTCGACGATGACGAGGTCTCTGACGCCGATAGTAGAGATCATCGATTTTTCAGAATGGACATAGCAGCCGTTGGTGTCTTCGAGCAGGGCGTCGCCGTTGATGTAGTTGCCTTTGTCGTCGCGGGGCGCGATGTCCCACAATGACGCCCATGAGCCAACGTCGTTCCAGCCGACATCGAGCGGCAGCATGGCGGCGGTGACGGTCTTTTCCATGACGGCGTAGTCGATGGAAATGTTCGGCGACGACGCGAAGCTTGCCTTGTCGAGGCGGACGAAGCCGAGGTCATCGGTGGCCTTGGCAAGGGAGGCGCGGGCGGCCTCCAGGATCTGCGGCTCAAGGCGTGCGATTTCTTCGAGGTAGGTGCGGGCGTTGAGAACAAAAATGCCGCTGTTCCAGTAGTAGCTGCCGCTGGCCAGATATTTTTCAGCCGTGGCGCGATCGGGCTTTTCGGCGAAGCTCTCGACCATGTAGGCCCCGCCGTTGAAGCCTTCGAGCGGCTTACCTTGCTTGATGTAGCCGTAACCGGTGTGGGGCTCGTCGGGCTTAATACCGAACAGCACGAGCTTACCGGTGGCGGCGACTTTGGCGGCGCGCTTGACGCCTTCGACGAACTTGGCCTCGTCCTTTATGACGTGGTCGGACGGCATGATGGCGAGGATGGCGCCGGGGTTCTCGCGCAGCGCCGCAAGGGCTGCAACGGCGATGGCCGGCGCCGTGTTGCGGCCGACGGGCTCAAGGATGATGGCGCGCGGTTTGATGCCGGCACGCTCGATCTCTTCGCGCACAAGAAAGCGATGGTCGTTGTTGCACAGCAGGATCGGTGCG
>JANNSR010000127.1:0-9271 GCA_031402935.1 Hyphomicrobium sp.
TCGGTCAAGCCGCCCGGGAAATGGAACACAGCCTCTGCCGGCGTCTCGTCTTTGATCAGCGACGCATCGCACTTCCAGCGGATTTCGACGCCGCCGAACAGGTACGCCTTCGAGCGCGCCATTTTGAGCAAGCGCGACGGCCGGAAGGCGCAACCCTTGCCGAAGATTTTCTCATCGGGGCGGAATCGCACTTTGGTGCCGCGCCGGTTCATGATGGAGCCGAGCTTTTCGAGCTTGGTCTGCGGCTCGCCGCGTGAGAACACCATGCGGTAGAGCTGCTGGTCGCGCGCAACCTGCACTTCGAGCGTTTCAGACAGCGCGTTGACGACAGAGACGCCAACGCCGTGCAGGCCGCCGGAGGTATTGTAAGCTTTAGAATCGAACTTGCCGCCGGCGTGCAGGATCGTCATCACGACCTCAAGCGCGCTCTTGGTTTTGTATTTGGGGTGCGGGCCAACGGGAATGCCGCGGCCGTTGTCGGTGACCGACAATGGCCGCGGTATCCCCCCGGGCATGCACGCCAAGCTCAAAAAAGACGCGCTCGAAGTTGTCATGACTGTTTTGCACGCTGGCGGAAAATTCGACAGCAAGGCCTACAGCACATCGGGCGGCTTGCACGGTGTCGGAGTCTCGGTTGTTAACGCCCTCTCGGAACTGCTCGAAGTGCAGGTCGCGCGCGACCAGCAGCTCTACCGCATGGTGTTTTCGCGCGGCGAGCCGCAGACCAAGCTCGAAAAGCTCGGCTCCATCATGAACCGGCGCGGCACCAAAGTACGCTTCCGGCCCGATGAGAAAATCTTCGGCAAGGGTTGCGCCTTCCGGCCGTCGCGCCTGCTCAAAATGGCGCGCTCGAAGGCGTACCTGTTCGGCGGCGTCGAAATCCGTTGGAAGTGCGACCCCTCGCTGATCAAAGACGAGACGCCAGCGGAAGCCGTGTTCCATTTCCCGGGCGGCTTGACCGACTACCTCAGCTCGACCATCGACGGCCAGACGCGCGTCACAAAGGACATCTTCGCCGGCAGGGTCGCGAAGGAAAAGGGGCACGGCTCTGTCGAATGGGCGTGCGCCTGGATCGCGGATGAAGACGGTTTTTCGTCATCCTACTGCAACACGATTCCCACGGCGGATGGCGGCACCCACGACAATGGCTTGCGGCAAGCGTTGTATAAGGGCTTGCGGGCCTACGGCGAGCTGACAGGAAACAAAAAGGCGGCACAGATCACGTCGGAAGACGTGATGGGCACGGCGGCGGCGATGCTGTCGGTGTTCATCCGCGAACCTGAGTTTCAGGGCCAGACCAAGGATAAGCTCGCGACGCAAGAGGCGACAAAAATCGTCGAAACCGCTGTGCGCGATGCGTTTGATCATTGGCTGGCGGATAGCCCCCAGCAGGCAACGAAGCTTCTGGAATGGTGCGTCGACCAATCGGAAGATCGCCTGAAACGGCGTCGCGAAAAGGAAGTCGGGCGCCAATCGGCGACGCGTAAACTGCGCCTTCCCGGCAAACTCTCTGACTGCTCGATCCAGCAGGCGGCGGGCACGGAGATTTTCATCGTAGAAGGCGATTCAGCTGGCGGGTCTGCCAAAAGCGCGCGCAATCGCGAGACGCAGGCCATTCTGCCGTTGCGCGGCAAGATCCTGAACGTCGCCAATGCGACGGCCGCAAAACTTTCGCAGAACCAGTTGCTAAGCGATCTGATCCAGGCGCTCGGCTGCGGAACCGGGAGCAAATATCGCGACGAGGACTTGCGCTACGAGCGCGTGGTCATCATGACCGACGCCGACGTCGATGGCGCACATATTGCTTCGCTCCTCATTACCTTCTTCTATCAGGAAATGCCCGAGCTCATCGACAACGGCCATTTGTTCCTGGCCGTGCCGCCGCTTTACAAGCTAACGCAAGGCGCCAAATCGATCTACGCCCGCGACGAAAAACAGCGCGACGACCTGATCGCAAAAGAATTCAAAGCCTCGCCGCCGGTCAAAGTCGGCCGCTTCAAGGGCTTAGGCGAGATGAACGCCAGCGAGCTCAAAGAAACGACAATGGACCCGAAAAAGCGCTTGCTGCTCCGCATCGAGATCGGCGCCGGCGAGCGTTCGACCATCGGCGAAACCGTCAACGCCTTGATGGGCTCGAAGCCTGAAGCCCGTTTCCGCTTCATCCAGGACCGTGCCGCCTTCGCCAAGGATTTGGATATTTGAGCCGCGCTGACTAAGGCACCGCATTGAGGAATGAGTTTCGCGCCCTCTGGCGTAGATGTTTCTCGATTTCGTGCGATTAAGCCAGTCGCTGATCGTGCCGGTCACCGCTAGGCTGCGCGTCAAGCATCCGTTGATTCGGCTTGAGCTAATGTCACTTAACGACTTGCTGCCAATGGCTGCACCGATCGGCATGGATGCCTGCTGGGACGCAAAAAAAGGACACTCAAAAATGAACATCAAAGCACTGGCCACAGAGGCCTTTGGCACCTTCATGCTAATGGCATCGGTTCTTGGCGCCGCGTTCTATTCGTTCGGTGCGCCCGCAGGTGCAGCCGGCATCGTCGGTGTCGCGCTGTCGATCGGCTGCACCGTCATGGCGACGGCCTATGCCATCGGCCACGTCTCTGGCGGTCACTTCAATCCAGCAGTGACATTGGGGCTGGCGGCGGGCGGGCGTTTTCCGATTGCCGACGCGCCCGCCTATATTGTCGCGCAAGTCGTCGGGGCCTGCTCGGCATGCGGCGTGTTTTCGCTTATCGGCCACACCGGTCCTGGTTTCGCGGCGAACGGCTATAATGAGCTCTCAATGCTGAAAGCCACTTGGTCTCAGGTTTTTGTCATAGAAGCCGTACTGACGGCGTTTTTCCTCGTCGTCATCATGGGCGTGACACGAAAGAACGGCCCGGCATTGCTGGCACCGGTCGCTATCGGCCTGACACTGACAGCGATCCATTTGATGTCGATCCCGATCTCGAACACGTCAGTCAATCCCGCGCGCAGCACGGGGCCGGCGCTCTACGCGGGCGGCCAAGCACTGTCACAGCTCTGGTTATTCTGGGCCGCACCCATCCTCGGCGGCCTGATCGGCGGCAAGTTCGGCCAGTGGCTTTTGGACGAGTGATACGACTGACGTCACGGAATCGAAAAGGGGCAGCCGCGTGCTGCCCCTTTTTGCGGCTAAAGTCATAAGCCGGCGTCTCGCCACTGCGAGCCTTCCGCATTCGTGACCGGAATGTGACGCTTAGCCGTGCGACCGAGCGCCCTGAGGCCCGGTTTCACTTGCGTCTTTGGTCAAGGTATGCGAGCACCCGGACGTGCCCGGGCGCAGGGGATTGATTTGAGCTTTTTAGCTATTTAATCCGTCTCCCCATTTGACTTAGTCACTTTCCGGCACTGGTTCCCCCTGCGCTCTTCAAGTCGCTCGCCCCTGGTGCCACGCGCACCGGGCAGCGTGACGTCGCAGATGGAGACTTTGACTTTTGGAAACGACCACCTTTGCTGACTTGGGGCTTTCGCCCAAGGTTCAGGCTGCAATCACCGCATCGGGCTACACCATCCCGACCCCCATTCAAGCCGCCGCCATTCCCGTCGCCATCACCGGCAAGGATGTTCTCGGCATCGCCCAAACTGGCACCGGCAAGACGGCGTCGTTCGTGCTGCCGATGATCGCCCGGCTTGAGACCGGCCGGGCGCGCGCCCGCATGCCGCGCTCGCTGATCTTAGCGCCGACGCGCGAGCTTGCGGCCCAGGTCGAGCAGAGCTTCGACAAGTACGGCATCAATCACAAGCTGACGGTTGCGCTCCTGATTGGCGGCGTGTCGATGGACGAACAGGTCAAGAAACTCGACCGTGGCGTCGACGTTTTGATCGCCACACCGGGCCGCCTGCTCGATCATTTCGGACGCGGCCGCATTATGCTGATGGGCGTCGAAATCCTGGTCATCGACGAAGCCGACCGCATGCTCGACATGGGCTTCATTCCCGACATCGAGAAAATCTGCAAGCTGCTGCCGCCCAGGCGTCAGACGCTGTTTTTCTCAGCCACCATGCCGCCGGAAATCACGCGCCTCGTCAGCCAATTTCTGAAAGACCCTGTGCGCATCGAAGTCGCGAAGCCCGCGACACACGCCAAGACCATCACGCAGCTGTTCAAGTTCTGTCCCGACGGCGAAGACTACGCCAAGCGCGAAATCCTGCGCGAGCTCATCAAAACCGGCAACGTCAAGAACGCGATCATCTTCTGCAATCGCAAACGCGACGTCGCGGTGCTGCATAAGTCGCTCGCCAAACACGGCTTCAATGCCGGCGCGCTTCACGGCGACATGGAGCAATCGGCGCGTACGGCAACACTCGACAAATTCCGCGCTGGCGAAATCATGCTGTTAGCTGCCTCCGACGTCGCAGCCCGCGGCCTCGATATCCCCGACGTCAGCCACGTCTTTAATTTCGATCTGCCCTGGGCTGCGGACGACTATGTCCACCGCATCGGCCGAACGGGCCGCGCCGGCAAGGAAGGCCACTCGGTTTCCCTCGTCAGCCCTGAGGACCTCAAGTTCGTCAAAGACATTGAAAAAATCACGAGTGAAAAAGTCACCTGGCTCGGCGACGCGCCAACGGAAGACGACGCCGCCAATGCCGGCAAGCGCCGTCGCGGCAAGTTCGGCCGTGGTGCGCCCGCTGGGCGCGGGGGCGACCGCGGCGCGCAGCCGCCACGAGGCAGTGACCGCCACGGTGGCGGACGTGAGCAGGCGCGGGGCGGGCGGCCAGAGCGAACTGAGAGACCAGAGCGATCTGAGAGATCAGAGCGGCCCGAAAGACAGGACCGTTCTGGCGGTGAGCGCCGCGAAGCGCGGCCGCAGGCGGCCGATACACCAGAGCGTCCCAGGCGCATTTGGAACGAAGCACCGGCGTCCAATTCACCCGCGCCCGACGCGCCTCGTATGCAAGAACCAGCGCGCGATGCGATGCCGGAGCGCACGCCACGTCCCGAACGTCTCGCCGAACGGCTGGCCGAACATCCGGCGAAGCCCGAGCGTCAAGAGCCCCGCCCCGAGCACAGCCGCGATTCTCGCCGCGAACAACCGCGCGGGCCCCAGGCAGGACCGTCGAGCAGCAAGCCTGCAGCGCAACCGGCCGATAGACCCGGCCGCACAGCCGGACGCGCGAAAGAACCGCGCCACGACGCCTGGACCGACCAGCCGCGTAACGATCGCAAGGAAGCGCCTCGCGAAAAACCGCGCTCCACACAGCCGCGTGCGCCATCGCCGGAGCAGCAGAGCGGTGACCGCGTCGGCTTCCAGGAAAACATGCCTGCCTTCATGCGCAAACCCTCGCGGCCCTTGAAGCAGCCGGGACGGGGTTAGGCGATCACATCTTGCGCGTCGTCTGTTTCGATTTTGCTCGCGGCGCCGATGAAATGGCGCCGCGTTCCTTTACTGGCGCAGGTTTGGACTTGGCACGCCGCGCCGCCGCAATCGCCTCGCGCGCCCATTCGGCCATCTCTTCGGCGTCGTCATAAAGCCGCTCCGGCGCCCGCCAGTACGACATCGAGACCGGCTTCGTCTTGCCTTCATAAGTGAACGGCAGCAATCCCTCGGCCTCATAGCGGGCCTTCGTCGCGTCGTCCGCCTTCAGATACAGCGCATCGTCATCGACAAGCGCAAACATCACGCCGTCGGCATAGACGCTCGCGCCGCCGAACATTTTTCGAATGGTGATCGTCCCGAGTGGCGCGAGAAGTTCGCGCAGGAGATCGAGGAAGCCATTGGTGGTGGTCATTGCAAGGTGATGGGTTTTAGAGACTAGGTTTTAGGGTTCGAGGTGTGCGAATCTTCGCGTGCATTGCCGTCAACATGCGGCCAATCTCATTGCAGTTCGCCAAATGGGCCGTCACGTGGTCCGGCGATATTAGTTTGGCAGCGATTATTACGCTGCGACACTTTCCACGCCTGCCCCTAAAACCTATAACCTAAACCCTACTCCGGCCCAAACACGGCCGGCACCGCCGGCTCCAGATTAACGCTCTCGCCGCAGCCGCACGAACTCTTCTGGTTCGGGTTGTTGAACACGAACGTCGCCGCCAGCTTGTCGGTCTTGAAGTCCATCTCGGTGCCGAGCAGATACATGACGGCAGTTGGTTCGATGAGGACGACCGCCCCCTTGTCCTCGATCACTTCGTCGAACTTGCCGACCTCGTCGGCCAGGCTCATGGTGTATTCCATGCCGGCGCAGCCGCCCTTCTTGATGCCGATTTTCAAGCCCTTGACGCCGGGCTTGCCAGCCATAAGCGCGGTCACGCGCGCAGCGGCCGCGTCCGTCAGGGTCATCACTTTGGGCATCATGCGGAGCGAGGGCATCGGGGTTGCAAGTCCTTTAGGGCGTCACGTCACGGCATCATATGGGTATTCGCGGTCTTTTTGCGAGGCCGGATTCAGTATGGGCTTTAGAACATCCCAACCGCCAGCTTGGCTTCGTCCGACATCCGGCTCTGGTCCCACGGCGGGTCGAACGTCAATTTGACTTTGGTACCGGCGACGCCCGCCACCGCATTGACCGCGTTTTCGACCCAGACCGGCATTTCGCCCGCCACCGGGCAGCCCGGCGCCGTCAGCGTCATATCGATCGTGACGTTGCGATCATCGTCGATCTCGACCTTATAGATCAGCCCAAGCTCGTAGATGTCGGATGGAATCTCGGGATCGTGCACGGTCTTCAAGGCCGCGACGATATCGGTCGTCAGCCGCTCGATCTCTTCCGGCGGCAGTGGCGGCGATTGCGAGGCGGCGGGCCGAGGTGCATCGGCCGGCGCCGTCGATGGCGCATCGAGGCTGGCGACGGCCTCCTTCAGCTTCGCGGTTTCATCGTTTGGTTTGATGTCTTCCATCGCCATCTCCTTACGCGAACAGGTCGTGCGCCTTAGTCAACGCCGTAACCAGCGCGTCGACCTCGGCCTTGGTCGAGTATAACGCGAACGAGGCGCGGCAGGTTGCGGTGACACCTAAGCGCTCCATTAACGGCTGGGCGCAGTGGTGGCCGGCGCGGATTGCAACACCCGAGCGGTCGACGATGGTCGAGACGTCGTGCGGGTGCAGGCCGTCGATCGTGAAGGCGAATATCGCGCCTTTGCCCGGTGCCGTGCCGTAGAGTTTCAACCACGGCAGCGCGCCAAGCTGTTCGCTCGCATAGGCCGCGATCTCGGCCTCGTGGCGGGCAATCTTTTCCCGCCCCACCTGCATCATATAGTTCAGCGCCGCGCCAAGCCCAATAGCTTCCACAATCGGCGGCGTACCGGCCTCGAACTTATGCGGCGTTGTGTTGTAGGTGATGCGATCCACCGCCACGCTCTCGATCATGTCGCCGCCGCCTTCGTAGGGTGGCAGCGCCTCAAGATGGCGCTTCTTGCCGTACAGAACCCCGATACCGGTCGGCCCATACGTCTTATGGCCGGTGAAAACATAGAAATCGGCGTCGAGATCGCGCACATCGACGCCCATGTGGGCCGCGGCCTGACTGCCATCGACCAGCACCGGAATGCCTTTGTCGTGCGCGAGGCGGATAATCTCTTTCACCGGATTGACAGTACCGAGCACGTTCGACATGTGCGTGACGGCGACCATCTTGGTCTTGTTCGTCATCATGCGTGCGAGATCTTCAAGGATCAGCTCGCCGCGATCGTTGATCGGCGCCCATTTGAGCACCGCGCCCTTTTTCTCGCGCAGGAAATGCCACGGCACGATGTTGGCGTGGTGCTCCATGATGGTGAGCAGGATTTCGTCGCCTTCTTTGATTTCGATCTCGCCAACGCAGCGCGCCACCAGATTGATCGCCGTCGTGGCGTTGCGCGTGAACACGATCTCGTCGGTCGAGGCGGCGTTCAGGAACCGGCGCACGGTTTCGCGCGCGGCTTCGAAATTCTCCGTCGTAACGTTCGACAAATGATGCAGGCCGCGATGCACGTTGGCGTAGTCGAAGCGGTAGGCGTGGTCCATGGCATCCAGCACGGAGCGCGGCTTTTGTACCGACGCGCCGTTGTCGAGATAGACCAGCGGTTTGCCGTGCACCTCGCGGAACAGGATCGGGAAATCGGCGCGGATGCGCTCGACGTCGTAGGCAGCCCCCGTCAGCGGCGCGTGGCCGCCACGGCGTCCATCTTGGATTTTCGTTTCACTGCCCATTCGCAACCTCGTTAAGCGGTCTTAGCCCGCAGCCAATCAGTCGCATACGTCATCAACGCCGCCCGCAGATCCTCGTGCTCGACCTTGTCGATGGCTTCCCCGATGAACGACTCGATCAGCAGCGTGCGTGCCTCATTTTCCGGGATCCCGCGCGACATGCAATAGAACAGCATATCGTCGTCCAGTTCCGCCGACGTGGTGCCGTGGCCGCAGACGACGTCGTCGGCGTAGATTTCGAGTTCGGGCTTGCTGTCGAACTCAGCATCAGGCGACAGCATCAGCGCCTGCGCCATTTGCTTGCCGTCGGTCTTTTGCGCGTCGGGGCGGACAATGATCTTGCCCTGGAATACGCCGCGGCCGCGATCGTCCAGCACGCCCTTGAACAGTTCGCGGCTCTCGCAACGGGGCACCGCATGATCGACGACGAGCGTGGTGTCGATATGCTCGGCCCCGCGCGCGAGGTACGCACCCGAGAGGTCGAGCTTACCACCCTCGCCCTTGTAAACGACGTGGATCTGGTTGCGCGCCAGCCCCTGCCCGCTCGTGAATTGAAAGCCGCGATACGTCGCGTCCGCGCCGAGGCCAACATTCCAATTGGCGAGGTGCGTGCTGCGGCCTTCGTCAACCGCGGTTTTGACATGCACGACCGTCGCGCTCCTGCCGACGCTGACTTCCGACAGCGCGTTGATCTGGCCCTCGGCAATCGTGCCCGGCACAACAACGTGCGCTTCAATGATCGTCGCGCTGGCCTTGTCGCCAACTGCGATGACATTGCGGACGGCGGTGAAGCGGGCGTCGCGCCCGGCGCGCAGAAATACGACAAGCAGCGGCTTAGCAACGGTCGCGCCAGTGGCGACGTGGACGACCGCGCCGTCGGTCATGAAGGCCGTGTTCAGTGCAATCGTCGCGTCCTTACCGGGTCCGGTCGTCTGCGCCAGACCTTCGGCAATTTTACCGGGTGCGGCTTCAAGCGCACCGGCCAGCGGTTTGACCTCTAGTCCGTCAGCCCCTTCGAGATCGGTCAGGTCCGCCCGGCAGCGGCCGTTGACGAAGGTGATGCGGTGCGCGTCGATATGCGCCAAGGGTCCGAGCGCGACGATCAAGTCGGCGACCGT
>JANNSR010000128.1:0-4657 GCA_031402935.1 Hyphomicrobium sp.
AATGCTCTTCGAGCGCCTCTTGAATACGCGGCTCGACAATGGCTTGAATGGTGCAGCAGGCGCGCACCTTGCCCTGGATGAGCTGCATCCGCTTTTTGATGATGAGTTGCGGCGCTGCCATGACCCTAAAGCCCCTGATCCGAAATCGTCCCCGGCCGCGACCCTAGCTGCCGCACATTTCCAAAGCCCCGGAAAAGTCCCTGCAATTTTATGGGTTCGGCTCAGGCCCCGCGGCTTTACCGGCCTCCGCCGCCCTCCAGCACAGCCTATTTCGGAGCTTTCAGGCGCTTGTGGGCCTCTTGGACGTGCGGCCGCCCGGCCAGACCGGCGCGCCCTTATTTCTTGGCGTCGGGCGGGCCGGCGGGTGCGCTGCCCGCGAGCTTGAACGACGCGAGATACCTTTCCGTCGTCGCCGACGTCTCGGCGGCCTTCGAAATAATCGCCACGACCTGATAGAGACGGTTGCCAGTGATGACGATGCGGCCCCTCCAGACCATGCCCATGACATCGGCAACGATGTCGCGCGCCGGATGCTCGCCCATCTGGATTTTTGTCTCAGTCCTGAGCGTCGCAGTTATGCCGCCGAGCGTCCGGTCGCGGACGTTATCGAGCACCTGAGACAGGTCGTCAGCGGCGACACCGGCTTTTGGCAGGTCGAAGATCGTGACATCGTAAGCAGCAGCCGCCGACTTGACGACGTAGCTCCGGATCATGCCCTTTTCGCCGCCGCCGAGATCGTCGCTCTGTTCGGTGTATTCGGGTTTACCCGGAAGCTCGACCTCAAAGCCGAGCTGGTCCGACTTCACGACTTCCCAACTCTCGGCGGCGCATTCGCTTGTCAGGACCGCGAAGGCCAATAGGAGGGCAATAAGATTCCGCATCAAAGCCTCGACGCAAGCCGCATATATACTGGAAGCCTAACGGCCGTCGCACCCACCAGGCAACGCCGAATGCACAACGCGGCTAACGCCCGCTTGACTTCGCACTGCAAATTCGCCGATCTACCGCCTCCAAAATCGTCTTACGCCGCACCTCGTACGCGGCGAGTGAGCAAAGGAGATCTGCGATGACCGACGTCACCTTGACGTTCCCCGATGGTGCGACCCGTAAAGTCGCCGCCGGCACAAGCGGCCTCGACATCGCCAAATCCATCTCGCCGTCGCTTGCCAAACGCACGGTTGCCATGCAACTCGACGGCGTCTTAAGCGATCTTAGTGATCCAGTCCGTAAAGACGCTGCAATCAATTTCGTCGCCCGCGACCATCCCGCCGCCCTCGAACTCATCCGCCACGACGCGGCTCACGTCATGGCTGAAGCCGTCCAAGCCTTGTGGCCGGGCACGCAAGTCACCATCGGCCCGGTCATCGACAACGGCTACTTCTACGATTTCGCCAAAGCCGAACCGTTCCACCCTGACGATCTGGCGCGCATCGAAAAGAAGATGCACGAAATCATCGCAAAAAATGCGCCCTTCACCAAGGAAGAATGGTCGCGCGACAAGGCGAAAGCGCACTTCGCCGCCAAGGGCGAGACCTACAAAATCGAACTCATTGACGCGATCCCCGAGGATCAGGCGCTGAAAATTTACAACCAAGGCGCGTGGCTCGATCTCTGCCGCGGCCCGCACATGACATCGACGGGCGCCATCGGCCGCGCCTTCAAGCTGCAAAAGTTCGCCGGCGCCTATTGGCGCGGGGACTCAAAAAACGCCCAGCTGCAACGCATCTACGGCACCGCCTGGGCGACGCAAGAGGAACTCGACGCTTACCTCAAACAGATCGAGGAAGCCGAAAAGCGCGACCACCGCAAGCTCGGGCGCGAAATGGATCTGTTCCATTTCCAGGAAGAAGCGCCGGGCAGCGTCTTCTGGCACGCCAAAGGCTGGACGCTGTTTCTAACCCTCATCAACTACATGCGCCGCCAGCAGCAGAAGGCCGGCTACATGGAAGTCAACTCGCCCGACATGATGGAGAAACATTTCTGGGAACTCTCCGGCCACTGGGAAAACTACGGCGAGAACATGTTTACGACCACGCTCCCCGACGAGCGCGTCTTCTGCTGCAAGCCGATGAACTGCCCGGGCCACGTTCAAATCTACAAGCACGGCCTCAAGAGCTATCGCGATCTGCCGTACAAAATCGCCGAGTTCGGCAAGGTGCACCGCTATGAGCCGTCGGGCGCGCTGCACGGCATGCTGCGCGTGCGCCACTTCACGCAAGACGACGCCCACATCTTCATCACCGAAGATCAGATCATGGCGGAGTGCCTCAAGATCAACGATCTGATGCTGTCGATCTATAAAGACTTCGGCTTCGAAGATATTTTCATCAAGCTCTCGACGCGGCCTGAAAAGCGCGTCGGCGCCGATCACCTGTGGGACAAGGCCGAGAAGGCGCTCGGCGACGTGCTCGACGAGGTTAAACGCCAATCGAACGGCCGCGTTAAAACCGAAATCAATCCGGGCGAGGGCGCGTTCTACGGACCCAAGCTCGAATACGTTTTGAAGGACGCCATCGGTCGTGACTGGCAATGCGGCACCACGCAGGTCGATTTCAACCTCGCTGGCCGTCTTGATGCGTTCTACATCGACGAGCACAGCCAAAAGAAGACCCCGGTGATGATCCACCGCGCCATGTTCGGATCGCTGGAACGCTTCACCGGCATTCTGATCGAGAACTTCGCCGGCCACTTCCCGCTTTGGCTCTCACCCTTGCAAATCGTTGTCGCGACGATCACGAGCGAAGCCGACGCCTACGCCAACGAGGTCGCGGCGCTGATGCGCGACGCCGGCCTCCGCGTCGAAACCGACCTGCGCAACGAAAAGATCGGCTACAAAGTGCGCGAGCACTCCCTCGCCAAAGTCCCCGTCATCCTCGCCGTGGGCATGCGCGACGCGGAAGCTCGCAACGTCTCCGTCCGCCGCCTCGGTTCGCAAGAGCAAACGGTCGTCGCACTCGACGCAGCGCTTGCAGCATTCGCGACCGAAGCCACACCGCCGGATTTGGGGTGACTCATGAGGGAGGCGCGGGCCGCGCTACTCCCTCTCCCCTTGGGGAGAGGGCCCGCCGCGCAAGCGACAAAACAAAAGTGGGTGAGGGGCGGCAACCCCACCACCGTCATGGCCGCGTCGCGCAGCGATCGTGCCGAAGGCGCGACAGGCGGCCACCCACGACAAGCATCCGCGCATTCGGTGGTTCGGTGACGTCAGCGTGTTGCCACGTCCTTCGGCTCGGAGAGACCGAACTCGTTGACGCTTGCCGTGGTTGGCCGCCGGGTACGCGATGCTTCGCGCATCGCCGCGGCCATGACGTTGCATAGGGGTCGGGTTTGCGGTACCTTCCGACATCGCAGTAACCCGGCCATTCGGCCTCACGCCGTGAACCAACTGATTACTACCGGCAAGCGCTACCTTAAGGACGACTGCTGGCACGACGACAACGGTCCCATTCCGCTGCATCCGGGCGAATGGGATCCGCCGATGACGTATGAAGAAATCGACATTGCGGCGCGTTCCGATCCCGATGCGCAGCCGCTGTCGGAAGCACAACTCTCGCGCATGCGGCGTATTCCGTATGCTCGTCACGTACGCATCAAACTCGGCCTCTCCCAAGAACAATTCGCGGAGCACTTCGGCATCCCCATCGGTACGCTGCGCGATTGGGAGCAGCACCGCTCCAAGCCCGACGCCGCCGCCGAGAGCTATCTCAAAGTCATCGCCAAAAATCCGAAGGCCGTCATGAAGGCGCTGGGGGCATTCATAGCTGAAGCTACACCGCCAATTTTACAAATGGGAGAAACCCCCATGATTGAATTTCATGATATCGAACCGCGAAAAAATCACGAAGAGCCGATAAGTAGCGTGTTTGTAAAGGGCCACGTCGGCAACAAGCCAATATGCATTTCTGTCACCTTTGCGGCTCTTGAGGACTGTTTTAGCGCAGGACTGAATGAGCACGTCGAGGTATTCAAAAGCAATTGGCCGAAAATTCTTAGTGTAGCACAAGCTAAGCTGCAAAACGTTTCAAAGCTGCCTTCCGAATTGTTGCTGAGCCAGGACGATTTTTAATTGCACTCTTTCATTCTCGAACGTCTGATTCTTTGAGGCCGGAGTGAAAGATCCCGGCTCTGCGACGCGCTCCGCGCATATCCGGCCGGGAACGCGGGTGAGTGAGCGGGGCCTAACCCATCCCCACGTCATGGCCGCGTCGCGAAGCGATCGTTCCGAAGGAACGACAGGCGGCCACCCACGACAAGGGTCCGAGAGTTCGACGGCGCGGTGATCAGCAAATGTCGCCGCGTCCTTCGGCTCCGGCAAACCGAACCCGCTGTGGCTTGTCGTGGATGGCCGCCGGGTCCGCGATGCGTTCGCATCGCCGCGGCCATGACGTTGCGGGGACGGCGACACGCGTGTCCAACGCGCCGGCCGCCAAGCGCGTTTTGCCCATCTCCGCTCACCAGGAGCCTAGGTAGAAGCACCCCACCCCGCTAACCCTCGCGCCAAATTTCCCTCCCTCGACCCAGCGCCCGCCATGCCCGCGACACCAAAACCATGCTAAACTCCTGACTCGCAGCCAGCCGGCATCGACGGCATCGCATCAACGAAAGCCTGCCCGCAGTTTGGGCCAACGTTCGAGCCGCAGCTGCAAGAGGATACGTC
>JANNSR010000129.1:0-9320 GCA_031402935.1 Hyphomicrobium sp.
CTCAGAGGTGCGCCGCCGCTTTCACATGTTGTCCCGGTGCCTTGCACCCCAAAAAACTAGCAAAGGAAACGCCATGAGCTATACGCTTTATCCTCTCCGCAAGCAGCGCCTGCAGCGCTCGTATCTCGCGGTGCCCGGCTCCAACACGACCATGATCGACAAGGCGCTCAAGAGCGCTGCCGACTATGTTTTCTTGGATTGCGAAGATGCCGTCGCGCCGCCTGACAAAGAGCAGGCCCGCAAGAACATCATCCAGGCGCTGAACGATCTTGATTGGAAGGGCAATGGAAAGAGTGTTTCGGTGCGCATCAACGGGCTCGATACGCATTACATGTATCGCGATGTCGTCGACATCATGGAACAAGCAGGAGCCAAGCTCGACACCATTCTCATTCCGAAAGTTGGCGTCCCAGCGGATGTCTATACGGTTGAGTGCATTGTTAGCCAAATCGAAGTTGCCAAGGGCCTGAAGAACCAGGTCGGAACCGAGGCGCTGATCGAAACCCCGCTCGGCATGGCCAACGTCGAAGCCATTGCATCCGCCAACAGCCGCCTTGAATCGATGCACTTCGGCGTCGCCGACTACTCGGCCTTCAACAAGGCGCGTACCGTCGTCATCGGCGGTTTGAACCCCGACTATCCCGGCGACCAGTGGCACTTCCCGCTGTCGCGCATGACGGTTGCCTGCCGCGCCTTCGGCTTGCGTCCGATCGACGGTCCGTTCGGCGGCATCGACGACCCCGAAGGTTACAAGGCCGGTGCGCGCCGCGCCGCAGCCCTCGGCATCGAAGGCAAGTGGGCCATTCACCCCTCGCAGATCGAACTCGCCAACGAAGTGTTTTCGCCGACAGCCGCCGAAGTCACCCGCGCCGAGCGTATTCTGGTCGCGCTCAAGGAAGCCGAAGCCCAGGGCAAGGGTGCAGCCTCCCTCGACGGCAAGATGATCGACGCCGCATCGGAAAAAATGGCCAAGAACCTGCTCGTCACCGCCGCTTCGATCAAGGCTGCTGAGGCCGCTCGAAAAGGCTAAGTCCAGCAAAAATCTATTCGCTCAATCGTTTTTAGGAGGTCCTCACATGGACATTCATGAGTATCAGGCCAAAGAACTTCTTTCGAAGTTCGGCGTTCCGATCCCGCGCGGCGGTCTTGCCTACAGTCCGGAGCAGGCCACATACCGCGCCAGCGAGCTTGGCGGTACCGTCGTCGTCAAGGCGCAGATCCACTCCGGTGCGCGCGGCAAAGCCGGCGGCATTAAGGTGTGCAAGAACGAACAGGAAATCGAGAGCGCGGCGGAATTTCTGCTCGGCCGCAAGCTCGTCACGCATCAGACGGGCCCTGGCGGCAAGCTGGTGTCGCGCCTCTACATCGAAGAAGCGACTAACATCGACAAGGAAATCTACCTTGGCTTCGTCATGGACCGCGCCTCCGAGCGGGTCATGGTCATCGCGTCCGCCGCTGGCGGCATGGACATCGAGGAAATCTCGTCCAAGCAGCCCGACACGATTATTCGCGTCAGTGTCGACCCTGCCGTTGGCATGCAGCAGTTCCAGGCCCGCGAAATCGCCTTTGGCCTCGGCGTTGATCCCGAAATCGTCAACAAGCTCGTGCCGGCGATCATGGGCTGCTACCGCGCCTTCCGCGATCTCGACGCCATGATGGTTGAGATCAACCCGCTGGTGATCACCAAGGAAAAGCAGGTCGTGGCGCTCGACGCCAAGATGTCGTTCGACGAGAACGCGCTGTTCCGCCGCCCGCACATCGCCGAGCTGCGTGACAAGAGCCAGGAAGACCCGCGCGAAACCTACGCCTCCGATCGCGGCCTGTCCTACGTCGGTCTCGAAGGTGATATCGGCTGCGTCGTCAACGGCGCAGGCCTCGCGATGGCAACGCTCGACATGATCAAGCTTGCGGGCGGCGAGCCCGCCAACTTCCTCGATATCGGCGGCGGCGCCTCACCTGAGCGCGTGACGAAGTCGTTCAAAGCCGTGTTGCGCGACAAGAACGTCAAGTGCATTCTGGTCAACGTCTTCGCCGGCATAAACCGCTGCGACTGGGTCGCGAAGGGCGTCGTCGATGCGGTGAAAGAACTGAACATCACCATGCCGATCATCGTCCGCCTCGCCGGCACCAACGTCGAGGAAGGCCGCAAGATCATCGACAACAGCGGCCTCGCCGTCATCAGTGCCGAAACGCTGGCAGATGCCGCGGCGAAGGCCGTCTCTGCCGCAAAAAAACCAGCGTAAACCGGGAGCAAGCCACCATGGCCATCTTTATCAACGAAAAGACGCCGATCCTGATCCAGGGCTTTACCGGCCGCATCGGCACGTTCCACGCCCAGGAAATGATCGAATACGGTTCCAACGTCGTCGGCGGCGTCACGCCCGGTAAGGGTGGCTCATCCCACCTCGGTCGCCCCGTTTTCAATACCGTCAAGGGAGCGGTCGATGAGACGGGCGCCGAAGCCTCGATCGTGTTCGTGCCGCCGCCGTTCGCGGCCGACGCCATCATGGAAGCGGCCGATGCCGGCATCAAATACTGCGTCTGCATCACCGACGGCATCCCGGCGCAGGACATGATCCGCGTCAAGCGCTACATGCGGCGCTACAAGAGAGAAGCCCGCATGATCTTGACCGGGCCAAACTGCGCCGGCACGATCTCGCCAGGCAAGGCCATGCTCGGCATCATGCCGGGCCACATCTACCTGCCCGGCCGCATTGGCATCGTCGGCCGTTCGGGCACGCTCGGCTACGAAGCCGCCGAGCAGCTCAAGAATCTCGGCATCGGCGTCTCGACGTCGGTCGGCATCGGCGGCGACCCGATCAACGGCTCGTCGCACCGTGACGTCATCGAGCACTTCGAGAACGATCCCGATACCGACGCGATCCTGATGATCGGCGAAATCGGCGGGCCGCAGGAAGCCGAAGCCGGTCTCTGGTCGAAGGAACACAGCAAGAAGCCGCTCGTCGCCTACATCGCCGGTCTTTCGGCGCCGAAGGGCCGCCGCATGGGCCACGCTGGTGCCATCGTTTCGGCATTCGGTGAGTCCGCGGCTGAAAAGGTCGATATCTTGAAGGGCTGCGGCGTCACCATCGCGCCGACGCCGTCGGAGATGGGCTCGACCGTCGCCAGCGTTCTCAGCAAGCTCAAGAAAGTCGCCTGACGTAAACTTGCGGCCGGGTCTGACATCTCAGATCCGGCTGCCGAGACGAATTGCGGTTTCCCCCTTTAGAACTTTCACGGAGGCACGGCGTATGCACGACACGGCACCAGCGGCCCGGTCGGGCAAGCTCGACGAGGTTGCGCTTCGCGATGAATTGAAGCGGCTTCGTGCGCAGATACCCGACAATCCCTCGCTTAACCCGATCCTCAACGTCGCCTTCGACTTGTCGCGGCGGCTTGAGTCCGGCAGCGTGACGTTCGATGACATGAAGGGCCTCGCCGGCCGTCTGATGGACCGCGCCTGTGTGCGCCGGGCTCGATCACTGCGAGACAAGGTCGGCTATGTCGATCAAGCGGCGACGCTCAAGGACTTTACATCCTACATCGAAAAGACCGCGGCGACGGCCGGTTCCTTCGAGAAATTCAAGGCCCGCTGGTCGCGGGCGCGGACGGGCATCGTTCTGACCGCGCATCCGACATTCGGGCTATCGGACGCACTCTACCGCCGCATGGTCGAAATCGCGGTTGCCGATCCAGCAACGGGCGACGTGACAATCGGCATGCCGCACCGGCCTGAGACCTCGCTGACGCTTCAGCACGAGCACAAATGCGCCCAAGACGCCGTTCGCAATCTGCGTGACGCCTATGAGGAATTACTGCACGGATTCTACAGCGTTTCGGCCCAGAAGTTCGGCGACGCCGCCTATGCAGTCCGCCCCAAACTGACGACTTTCGCGTCCTGGATCGGCTATGATCTCGACGGCCGCACCGACATCTCGTGGAATTTTTCCTATTCCGTCCGCCTCGCCGAGAAGCGCGCCGCACTGATCGACATTCGCGAGCGCTTCCTCATTTTGAAGCACAAGCTCGGCGATGGCGACGCGGCACAGCGTGTGGCGCGTCAGATCACCGGCAAGCTCGACCTTGGCATCGCTGCTGTCGACGAGCAGATCAAGGCGCTTGAGGGTATCTCCAACGATCCCAAGCAACTCGTCAAGGCCGCCAATGTCATCACACGCTCGGACGGTTATAATCTGTCGTCCGTCGAGCCGCTGTTGACGCTGTTCACCACCTTAATCGAAGCGGTTGAGGCGCCGCAGATGAAGCGGGCAGTGGCAGCGCTTGCGGGTCTCGTCGATGCGACGGGTCTTGGCACCGCGCACATTCACCTGCGCATCAATGCGCTACAGTTGAACAACGCGTTTCGCGCCTACGTCCATGAACCTTGGACGCGCGACCTGACCGAAAGCCAGTCGCTCGCCCGTATTGTTGAGATGATCAGGACCTGCCCGCGCGAAACGGTCAACTTTGCGACCCTCGATCTCGAGACCGCAACCGCGATCCGGCAGTTCGCGCTGACGGCGCAGATCCACAAGCACATCGACAAGGAAACGCCGATCCGCTTCCTGATCGCCGAATGCGAAAGCCCGGCGACGGTTCTCATAGCGGTATTCTTCGCCAAACTGTTCGGCGTCGACCACATTACCGATATTTCGCCGCTGTTCGAAACACCGTCGGGTCTCGAAAATGGCTCGCGCATCATGGAGCGCCTCGTTGAGGAGGAGACGTATCGCGACTACGTCCGCGGCCGCAAACGTTTGACCGTTCAGACCGGGTTTTCGGATGCCGGCCGTTTCATTGGTCAAATCTCGGCAACGCTCGCTATCGAGCGCTATTATCACGGCCTCGCGGCGCTCGTTGACCGCGCTAAGCTCGACGGCGTCGAGACGCTGCTATTCTCGACGCATGGCGAGTCGATGGGACGCGGCTCTCATCCCGGCAATTTGCCGACGCGCCTGCACTACGTTTTTTCCGACGAAGCGCGCCGCCGCTTCGCCGATGCCAAGCTGCCGGTCAAGCACGAGACCAGCTTCCAGGGCGGCGACGGCTATATGTTCTTCGGCAACCGGGCGCTGACAACGCGTGCGCTCGCCACCATCGTCATGGACGGCGAAGTGCCGGCGGCGGATCAGGATCCGTTCTATACCGAGCAGAACCTGAGCCTCGATTTCTTCCTGCGATTGCGCGCCTTCCAACAAGCGTTGTTCGCGCATGACGGCTACCGCGCCGTGCTTGGCGCATTCGGACCGAACCTGTTGTTCAAAACCGGGTCCCGTCCCGTCAAGCGCCAGGGCGACCACGCCTCCGATCGCGGTAACCCGGCGCGCATGCGTGCCATTCCCAACAACGCGATTTTGCAGCAGTTCGGCTACGTCGCCAACGTTGTCGCCGGCCTTGGCACTGCCGTTGGCGCCGACCGTGATCGCTTCTCGAAGCTTGCCAAGGCGTCACCGCGTTTGCGGTCGCTCCTTGGCATGATTGCACACGGCAAGACGCTCTCGAGCCTCAACGCTATGGGCGCCAACGCGACCGTGTTCGATGCTGGATTTTGGGCGTCGCGCGCCTCCTGGGGCCGCGAAGCCGCTTTGCAAAGTGCGTTCCGCACGCTTGCAACGCATCTGCTGCCCGACGACCGGCAGGGCGCGATCAACGAACTCGTGCATCATCTGCGCCTCGACGCCATCGACCTTCACGCCATTCTCGAAGATCAGGCGCTCGAAGGCGGCAAGGTGCCGGACGAAAACCGCCTCGAGCTCGATTTGCTGCAAGCCATTCGCTTGTCGCTGATCATGCGAATTTTCATTCTCGCCGCGCAGCTGCCGCGCTTTGCCCCGCAGGATGGGCTTTCGCACGGCCAAGTGCTCGAAATGGCGCTTGGGCTGGAGATCCCCGACGTCGTTGCGATCATGCGCAAGGCCTTCCCGCATGGTGCTAAGCCAGATGCAAGCGCGCCGGCCGCCTATGACGAAGCGGCCAGCTACCGGCCGCGCGGCATCGACGACTATGCGCGTCTCGAGACCGAAATTCTGGAACCGATGGAGCGGAGTTACGAATTCGTTCGCGAAATCGGCAATGGGATCTCGCACCACTTCGGCGCATTCGGCTGAGGCGCGCGCCTTACCGGCGCTTGGCCTTGGTCGTTGGCTTCGATTTGGCCGCAGCTTGGGCTAGATCGGCTGCCGTCAGCGCGAACACCTCGCCTTCGCTCGTTTCGGTATCGAGCCACAGGAACGGCAGATCGGGTCTCGTGCCTTCGAGCGCGCGCTGGCCGTTGCCGATTTCGACAATCAGCGCGCCAGCGGGTGAAAGGAAAGAATCTGCCTTCGCGAGTATGCGGTGCACGAGATCCATGCCGTCGCGGCCGCCGAGGTGCGCAAGCTTCGGCTCGGCGCGATACTCCGGCGGAAAGGCATCGACGGCGTCAGCTGTCACATACGGCGGGTTGGCGATGATAACGTCATAGCGCACGGCGCTGAGGTCATCGAACAGATCGCTTTGATACAGCTGGATCCGTTCCTGCAAGCCATAGTCGCCGATGTTGCGGCGGGCGACGTCAAGTGCGTCCAGCGAAATGTCCGTCGCGTCAATCGTGGCATTTGGAAAAGCTTCTACTGCAAGAATCGCCAGGCATCCCGATCCCGTGCACAACTCCAGAACGCGGCCGACGCGTTCGGGATCGCCAACCGCCGCTGATAAACTATTTGCGCACAGCAGTTCGCCGATAAACGAACGCGGCACGATCACACGGTCATCGACGTAGAATTTGCGGTCCTGGATCCAGGCGCTGTTGGTCAAGTACGGCGCCGGCTTGCGCGTCGTGATCCGCGACGTGACCAGCCGGTGAATGTCATCGCGCTCCGCCCCCGTCAGGCGGCAATCGAGCCAAGGTTCGAGACTGTCGACCGGCAAATGCAGCGCCGAGAGTATGATGAACGCCGCCTCGTCCACGGCCGTTGCCGTTCCGTGGCCATAAACCAGGCGCGCCTTGGTAAACGCCGACGTGGCGAAACGCAGCCAGTCGCGCACGGTCAGCAGCTCGTCCGGTGCGCGCGTGTCATCAGCCGGGCTCATCAAGCGTCGTCCAGTACCGGATCCCAAGGTTAAGCGCCGTTTTGCTGCCATCGCCGCCGATTAGCAAGGCGCAAGCGCGAGGGCGGTTACGCAATGGGACGAAAGCGCTTGCGCGCTTGCTGGGTGCACCGCAGTTTGCGCGGCAGTTCGTAAAAGCCGATCGGTTCGCATGATGTCACGCACGACTGTCTGGTTAGGCCCATTGCTGGCCGTCGCGGCCGCCTTTGCGCTTCTCTGGCCATACCGTGGTCTCCCGGCGCAGTGGGTCGCCGTGACGAAGGTGGCGCGGCCGCTCGCATCCGTCAAAACCTTGCGCTATCAGCTCGACAAAATCGACGTCGCGGAACTTGCCGCCGATCCGTCCGACCTCCTCGTGATCGACTACGCCAAGAAGCTCGGCATCGTGCCGCTGTTGCCGCAAGAAGTTGAGCGCATCAAGACGCGCCCCGACGGCAGCCGCCGCTTCGTCGTCGCGTATATGTCGGTCGGCGAGTCTGAGGAATTCCGCTTTTACTGGAAGAAATCCTGGACGGCGCCAGCGACCGAAGTTCTTCCCGAGTGGATCGGCGAAGAAAACTGCGCCTGGCCGAAAGCCCATCGCGTTCGCTACTGGGACGACGGCTGGAAGAACATCAATTTTCGCGGACCCCAGTCGTACCTTCGCCGCATCATCGATGCCGGCTTCGATGGCGTCTATCTCGATCGCGTCGACATCTACGAGACCTACGAAAAGGAACGCCCGACAGCGCGGCAAGACATGATCGATCACGTTGCGCGCCTTGCCGCGACCGCGCGTCGAATGAAGCCGGGATTTTTCGTCATTCCGCAGAACGCCGAAGCCCTCCTTGACGCTGAAGACTATCGCAGCGTCATTGATGGGCTCGGCAAGGAAAGCCTTCTACACGGCGCCAGCGAAACCGGCGTGCGCAATACGGACGCCGATATTGCGTGGTCGCTTGGCATGCTCAAGTACCTTCGAGATGAGGGCAAACCGGTTTTCGCCGTCGAGTATCTGATGGATTCTGCGCACATTGACAGGACCGCGGTTGAATTGCGGCGGCGCGGCTTCGTACCGGGATTTGAAACCCGGGCCCTCGACGGCAAAGACCCCACCGCCCCGATTGACCTCACTCAAGAGATCGGAACACCAGAACGAACAACGAAAGAGTGTCCTCCGGGCACCTCTTGGTAACTGCGGCGCATCAACCCTGCTAGCCCTGAACGCTTGCCGCCGCGCCGCGATCCGAGGCAAACTCCGGCGTAACGGTAGTCGGGCACATCCGTGACCAACAAAAAAGTGAGTACAGCGTATGAAGAATACCTGTTTGGCAATGGCCGCGTTCGCCTTAAGCGCCGTCGCGCAATGCGGGCTTTTTACCTTAACAGCTGCGGCAGACGACAGGGCCGCGCTGCTCGATGGCGTTAAGACCTGGGCCTATCAGCTCAAGGATGTCAGCCAGGAGAAGATCGACAAGATCATCGCCTCGCCGTTCGACATGGTCATCATCGATTCATCCCAGTTCCCCGACGGCAAGGAAATCCACCTGACGCGCGATCAGGTCGAGAGCATGAAGAAGAAGCCCGATGGCAGCCGCCGCATCGTCATTGCCTACTTCAGCGCCGGCGAAGCCGAAGACTTCCGCGACTACTGGAAGCCGGCGTGGAACAAGAAGCGTCCCGGCTGGGTCTACAAGGCCGACAAGGACTGGAAAGGCGATTTCATCGTCAAGTATTGGGATCCGGAATGGCAAAAGATCATCTACGGATCGCCGGACTCACTCATCGATCGAATCATGGAGGCCGGTTTTGACGGCGTCTCGATCGATCGGGTCGATGCCTATTATTACTTTGGCGACACGGAAGAGCGCCGTGTCCAAATGATCGATCTCGTCAAGCGCATCACGACATACATGCGCGCTAAAAATCCGCAGGCCATTGTCCTGGCGCAGAATGCCGAAGAGCTCCTCGACAAACCCGACTATATCGACGCTATCGATGCGACGGTGAAGGAAGACCTTGTGTTCGGCATCAGCCACAAGGAAACCGGCAATCCCGCTGGCGACATCACACATTCGACGAAACTTCTCGACGACTCGAAGCTCAAGGGTAAGCGCGTGTTCGTCGTCGAATACCTGGCGAAGAAGGAAAACATCGCCAAGGCGCGTGAGTTCATGAAGCAGCACGATTTCGTGCTCTACGTCGGTCAGCGGGACCTGTACGAATTATCAGGCGTCGTCGGCGACGAGGGC
>JANNSR010000130.1:0-1627 GCA_031402935.1 Hyphomicrobium sp.
TCCAAATCCTCGACCACCGTTTGCGCGCCGCCTTTGATGCGTTGCGACAACGCGGCTTCGATGAAGATATCGATGTCGCCGTCGAGGACTTCGTCGGGGTTGGTCGATGTGGCGCCGGTGCGCAAGTCCTTCACCAGCTGATACGGCTGTAAAACATACGAGCGGATCTGGTGACCCCAGCCGATGTCGGTCTTGGCGGCCTGATCGGAATTGGCCTTCGCTTCGCGCTTTTTCAGTTCCATTTCATAGAGACGCGCTTTGAGCCGCTTGTAGGCGATGTCCTTGTTCTGATGCTGGGAGCGCTGCTCCTGGGCAAAAATCATAATGCCGCTCGGCTTGTGATGCAGGCGGACGGCAGATTCCGTGCGGTTGACCGACTGACCGCCGGCGCCCGACGCGCGCGCGAACGACATCTCGACGTCGGCCGGATTGATCTCGATATCGATCGTGTCGTCGATCACGGGGTAGACCGTGACGGACGCGAAGCTGGTGTGGCGGCGCGCGTTCGAGTCATAGGGCGAGATGCGCACCAGGCGATGCACGCCGGCTTCCGTTTTCAGCCATCCGAAGGCGTTTTCGCCCTCGATTTCGAACATCGCCGATTTGATGCCGGCTTCTTCGCCGTCGCTCTGGTCGATCAGCTTGACCTTGTAGCCGCGCCGCTCGCCCCAGCGCGCGTACATGCGCGCCAGCATGGAGGCCCAGTCCTGGCTTTCGGTACCGCCGGCGCCGGCATGGACTTCGATGTAGGTGTTCATGGTGTCGGCTTCGCCCGACAGCATGGCTTCGACCGAACGGCGCTGCGCTTCGTGGTCGATGCGGCGCAGCGCGTTTTCGCCTTCAGTGATGCTGGCCTCGTCGTCCTCGGCTTCGCCAAGCTCGATCAGCACCAGCGCGTCGTCGTAATCGCGCATAAGTTTGCGGAAATCGGTGACGGCGCGTTCCAGCGACTGGCGCTGGCGCATGACCTTCTGCGCCGCCTTCGGGTCGTTCCACAGATTTGGGTCTTCCGACTTCGCGTTCAGCGCCGCGAGACGATCATCCGCGGTGTCCCAGTCAAAGCGACCTCCTCAGGAGGCCGAGGGCCTCCTTGATTCCGTCCGACAGTTTTTGCGCTTCAGCGCGCATGGGAGACCTTCCGGTACTTGAGAGTGGCTAGAAAATCAGGATGCGACGTATAGAGGCGCAACTCGCGTCTGTAAACGCGGGATCGTTTGCCGCAGGTCGCAGACGTTGCCACGCTGATCCATTTCAGGCGCGGGGTTGTGCCCTTCCATCCACTGTACCGTCATCGCCGCGAAGACGGCCACCCACGGCAAACCTCAGCGAATGCGGTAACGCATCAAATTTCGAGTACTTGCTTGTCCGGCGTTACCAAGCTCACACCGCGTTTTCCTATACCTGTCGTGGGTGGCCGCCTTCGCGGCCATGACGATATCAATTTATTGATTTGCGCCATGCGAGCGGCGGAGCGACGACGTGGCAAGCCTCACCACGGACCCTGGCCGGGCCGGAAGGCGTCATTGCCCGATGCGTTGGGGCCCGATGCGCCGGGGCCCGATGTACCGGGAATTGGCGGCAGGGCGCCATCTTGACTTGCCGTCGCGGCAGACGCGTCTGCCGTCGT
>JANNSR010000131.1:0-4481 GCA_031402935.1 Hyphomicrobium sp.
CCGAATTGGATCATGAACGTTCATTGCGCCAGTTAGATGAAACACGTGCACAGCAACAACAGCAACGGCTGGAAAAACAAGCTGAATTCGCTGATGCAGGGACTAGCTGCGGCTTTCGTGATTCGCAGACGGACTTTGCCGGTCGTCGTCTTTGGCAAACGCAACAAGCGCTGTGCGCCTATGCCTGTGGCTCTGGCAACTTCGACCCATTGATTATCTTTCCACACATCAATGGCGAATTCATCCACCCGCTGTCCAAGTCGTATGGCTTCGCGAAGGCGCACGACGTTGAAGGTCTTATCCGTCCCCAAATTCAATTCCAGTTCGGCAGTCGTCACCTGGTCATCGGTCGCCCAATAACTGTAACGATCATCATCAAGAACTTTATTTGCCGCAAAGGTCTTGTCGTTGCCGCGTACATTGCTCGCCTTAGCTTTCGCGCCTTTGGCAAAGTTGACGGCTAACATCTGGCGCAATTGATCGCCGAACTGCTTCAAAGAGTTCACGTCGTTTTCGTGAATGCGTCCGCGCCGATCCGGCGGCACGTTGAGCAGGAACGAAGCTCCACGCCCTACCGAAACGAAGTACAAATCCATCAACTGCTGCGGCGTTTTCACACGGGCGTTCTCTTTCTCGTGCCAAAACCAACCCGACGATGTGGATGCGCAATACCTACATCTCGCTGGATATGGTTTTCATCCGCGACGATGGCGTTATCCATCGCATTGAGGCGCGCACCGAACCGCTGTCCGAACGTATCATCTCGGCTGGCGGCCAGGTCTCGGCTGTGCTCGAATTGGCGGGCGGCGCAGCGGAGCGCCTCGGTATCAAGGCCGGAGACCGCGTCCGCCATCCCGTCTTCGACGCGGCCAAGCCCCCGTAAAATGGCTGCGCGCAGCGCTGCAGAACCATGCAACGTAGGCGCCCTTGACCTCACCGCCCGAAAGCGGCACACCCCACTCTCGCGAAGTCGGGGTGTAGCTCAGCCTGGTAGAGCATCTGCTTTGGGAGCAGAGGGTCGCGTGTTCGAATCATGTCGCCCCGACCATTCGCGATTAAAGTCTGGAACCAGCCCGCACGACGAGAGGTGCTGCTATGGCCGCCAGGATCTACCGGCCCGCAAAGTCGGCGATGCAGTCAGGCGAAGCGCGCACCAAAGAGTGGGTGCTCGAATTTGAACCGGCGGCGAGACCACAGGCCGATCCGCTGATGGGGTGGACAAGCTCACCCGATACGCAGGCGCAGGTCCGGCTCGAATTCGACACGAAGGACGCCGCGATCGCCTATGCCACGCGCGCAGGTCTTGGCTACACCGTTACCGAACCGAAGCCCCGGCGCCCGATCCGCAAGTCGTATGCCGACAACTTCCGCTTTGGCCGCATTGGCAGCTGGACGCACTAACGTCGCCGTCCCAGATGTGCCCGTTCGCGATCACGTGTTCAACTGCGTAGGATCTGCCGCTTCATGCCGTCACGCGCACTTAATCGCTTCCTATGGGCCGCGGTGCTTTTGTTGATTGCGGTCCTCGCCGTCAAAACCCGCGATAATTTCGATGCCTTGTTTGGTGGCGTTGGTACGCTCGACGTGCGCGACGCGCCGGAGGACGACACCGTTTTTCTGCGATGGAAGGGCAAAATCGACGCGCCGATGTTGAGCCGGATCGCCGAAGCATTTGAGCGCCATAAAGCCGATGGGCGCAAGTTCGTCCTGTCGCTGTCCTCGCCCGGCGGTTCGCTCGACCACGGCGCGAAGGTCGTGCGCCTGCTCCGCAAAATCGGCGAAACCCACAAACTTGAAACTGTCGTCGGGGCAGGAAGCGTCTGCGCATCGATGTGCGTACCGGTGTACCTTCAAGGGCAACGCCGCACCGCTGCAGCAGATGCCAGGTTCATGTTCCATGAGGTGAGTTTCCGGGAGTCGTTCTCCAAAGACGAAATCGACGTGCCGGACGGTGCGAAGGTCATCGCGACGGATCGCCTTTTCATCAAGTATTTTACAGCAGCGGGCGTGCCTGAGGCCTGGATCGGCAAAGTGCGCGCGGACATGGCGGGCGGTGGCGACGTCTGGAAGACAGCCCGCGCGTTGGCCGATGAGAACGCGGGCATCGTCCAACAGGTGTTCTAAGCAAAAAGACCTACGGCTTTCTCGACCGTCTTCCACACGCCCCACGCCAGTGGAATGCCGACGAGCAACCAGAACGGCACGGCCTTTGCGTCAATGCCGCCCTTGCCAATGCCGAACGATCCGGTCTTCGCAACGCTTGTCTTCTCGTGCAATTTCGCCCGCTCCTCGGCGAGATCCGCTTCACTCATGTGCCACTTCGGATCGACGGGCCGGATGAGCAGATTTGCGATCCACCCAACAGCAAGAAGCGCTGCAAGAATATAGAAGATCGGCGCGTAGATCTGATCCGGTGCGACGCCCTCGGCCTGCCGGGTGTCGTGCAAATAATTGACGATCACCGGTCCGACGATGCCGGCAGTCGACCACGCAGTCAGCAGGCGGCCATGTATGGCGCCAACGAACTGCGTGCCGAACATATCGGCGAGGTAGGCCGGAATCGTCGCAAAGCCGCCGCCGTACATTGAGGCGATAATGCAAAAGCAGCCGACGAAAATCGCCAGCGACTTCCAGTCGGCGCCGAGCGACGCCAGCACGTACAGCGCCGCACCGAGTGTGAAGAAAATCACGTAGGTCAGCTTGCGGCCGAGCGCATCCGACGACGACGCCCAGACGATGCGGCCAAAAATATTGAACAGTGAGATCAGCCCGACAAACCCTGCACCTACGGCCGCCGCCGCTGCAGCCAGTGCGGTATCCTTCTTCACGCCGGCAAATCCGAGTTCGGGCTGTCCAACAAGTGCGCCACCGAACGTTTCCTGCAGCATCGGAGACGCTGCGCCGATGATGCCGATTCCAGCCGACACGTTCATGCACAGCACGATCCACAACAGCCAGAACTGCGGTGTCTTGTGAGCATTCTTGAGATGCACGTGGTTGGACGTGATCATCGCGTTGGTTGCGGCAGGCGGCGTCCATCCCTGGGGTTTCCAGCCCGAAGGCGGCAGGCGGTAGCTGAAGGCGCCGATCGTCATGAACAGCGCGTAGATCACCGCCATCGCCACAAACGTCTGCCAAACGCCCGGATCGGTCGCGGTCTTGAACGTGTCCATGAGCAGCGTCGCGAGCGGCGAGCCAATCATGGCGCCGCCACCAAAACCCATGATGGCCATGCCGGTCGCCATGCCGCGGCGGTCGGGAAACCATTTGATCAGCGTCGAGACCGGCGAAATGTAGCCAAGACCAAGCCCGATACCGCCGATGATGCCGGAGCCGACCCACAGCATCCACAGTTGGTGCCAATAAACGCCGAGTGCCGAAATCAACAGTCCGCCGCACCAGCACAGCGTTGACACAACGCCAGCTTTTCGCGGCCCGGCGCGCTCCAGCCACCCGCCCCAGATCGCCGCCGAGACGCCGAGCAGCACGAAGAAAAACGTGTACATCCAGCCGAGATCGAACTGGCTCCAGTTGCAGTCGGTGGCCGTCAAGGCTTTGAGCGTGCCGGCCGCCTTTTCAGAGAACGTTACGGCGCCGGCCGAACATTCTGGGAGCGCTTTGCCGTCAGTGCCCACCAGCGCAACCTGCAGCGGCTTCCAGAACACCGAGAAACCGTAGGCCATGCCAATACATAAATGGATGGCGAGTGCCGCCGGCGGTACCAGCCAGCGGTTAAACCCCGCCGTCGCAATGATGCGCTCGCGATCGAGTGGGCCGGATTGAGTGCCATTCGCCGCCGGATTGGCCGTGGACATTGCCGTCTCTCCCCCGGGACGTGAGCGCCCCCTGCTGAACAGCCTTTTTGTGGCATGTCGAACGCGTTACAATCAATCATTGAAAGAGGGGCTTACGCTTGCGTTTCGTGCCCGGCGCGCTTATCGGACGACATGTGGCCGCTTCGCTTAATTGCTGCAGTGATCCCGTAGCTCAGTTGGATAGAGCACCTGCCTTCTAAGCAGGGGGTCGCAGGTTCGAATCCTGCCGGGATCGCCACGCCGCCCACAGTAGCTAGATTTCACGCCGCCCGCATACGCTCGAAGCCTGCGGTCAAATCTGCCTCAAGGTCTTCGACCGCTTCAAGGCCGATATGAAACCTGAGCGCTGGGCCGGCTTCGCGCCACGGCGTCGCAGTCCGGTAACTCGTTGGATCGAACGGGATGACCAGGCTTTCGTACCCGCCCCAGGAATAGCCCATGCCGAACAGCTTCAGTCCGTCGAGGAACGCGGCGAGGGCTTTTTCGCGCACTGGTTTTAAGATCACGCTGAACAGACTTGATGCGCCGGAAAAATCGCGCTGCCAAATGGCGTGGCCCGGATGGTTTGGCAGTGCCGGATGGATGACGCGCTCGACTTCAGGCCGGGCTTCGAGCCACTTTGCGACCCGGAGGCCGGACGTCATATGCCTCTGCAGGCGCACGTCG
>JANNSR010000132.1:0-13719 GCA_031402935.1 Hyphomicrobium sp.
GCCTCAAGTATTCAGGCCTCGGACCCGTTACGGGGTGTGCAAAGGGAGCGCTTTCCGCCAGCCCGGATGAAGGCGACGATTTCCTGCACGATCGTATGCTCCTTGAACTCGGCCGCCACGTCCTCTACGCGCTCCAGCAGGGTTCCCTCGGCAGCGAACATCATGCGATAGGCGCGGCGGAGCTTGTGAATGTCTTCGCGTGCGAAACCACGCCGCTGCAGACCAACGATGTTGAGCCCCGAAAGGTAGGCGCGGTTGCCCAGCGCCATGCCATACGGGATCAGATCGTTTTCAAGTCCCGACATGCCGCCGACAAAGGCGTGCGGGCCGACGCGGGCAAACTGAATGACCGCCGCGCCGCCGCCGATGATGGCGTAGTCGCCGATCGTGCAATGGCCGGCCAGCATGACGTTGTTGGAAAAGATGACGTTGTTGCCGACGTTGCAATCGTGGCCAACGTGGCTGTTGGCCAGGAACGCGCAGCCGTTGCCGACGGTTGTCACCGAGCCGCCGCCGGCCGTGCCCGGGTTCATCGTCACGCCTTCGCGGATGATGCAATCGGCGCCAACTGTCAGCGAGCACGGTTCGCCCTGATATTTCAGATCCTGCGGCTGATGCCCGATCGACGCAAACGGGAAAATCCGCGTCCGCGCCCCGATCGTTGTGGTGCCAGCCACCACCGCATGACTGATCAGCTCGACGCCATCGCCGAGCGAAGCATCCTTGCCGACGATGCAGTAGGGGCCGATCTTGACGCCGTTGCCGACAACCGCGCCGGCCTCGACTATCGCTGATTTGTGAATATTCTTGTCAGCCATGCTTGCTCGCAAACGCCTTGGCATCTGCCGTGTCGGCCAGCATGGCGCTGATCTCGGCTTCGGCGACGATGGCGCCGTTGACTCTCGCCTCGCCCTTGAAGCGCCAGACCCGGCCGCGGTTGCGGACCTTGGTCACGTGATAGTGGAGCTGGTCGCCGGGCAGCACCGGCTTCCTGAACTTGGCGTTGTCGATGCCCATGAAGTAGACGAGTTCGGCTTTATAGTCTTCGCCGATGCTCGCCACGCACAGCGCGCCGGCCGTCTGCGCCAAACCTTCGATGATCAGTACGCCCGGCATCACCGGGTACTGCGGAAAATGCCCTTGGAAGAACGGCTCGTTGATGGTCACGTTCTTGACGCCGACGCAGCTTTCGTCGCCGTTCATGTCGTACATCCGGTCGACCATCAAAAACGGAAAGCGATGCGGCAGCAGCTTCATCATCCGGATGACGTCGGCCGTGCCGAGCGCCTTACTGCCCGTCGATTTGTCGTCCATAGCGTTCAAACTCCCGCGGCCTCACATCGCTGATAACCGCTCACCGCCTCTCGGGCAGTGCCTGAGGTCTCAACCGTTGTCCTCGCCATCCGTCTTGGCGTCGTAACTGCTCTTGTCCTTGGCGACCAGACGCTTGAGCAGCGCCTGTTCCCGGGCGGCCTCGCGAAACGGCTTCGCGGGCGTGCCAAAGTAGCGGGCACCAGCCGGCACATCGTGCGTCGGATGCGCTGTGCCCGCGATCTGCGCGCCAGCGCCGATCTTGATATGACCGATAATGCCGGCTTGGCCGCCCATCACGACGAAGTCGCCAAGCTCGGCCGAACCGGCAACACCGCTCTGCGCCACGATCATGCAGTGGCGTCCAACGACGACGTTGTGCCCGATCTGCACGAGATTATCAATTTTGGTGCCTTCCCCGATGATCGTATCCTTAAGGGCGCCGCGGTCTATGGTTGTATTGGCGCCGATTTCGACATCGTCCTGAATGATCACCCGGCCGATCTGCGGCACTTTCAGGTGCCCGGTTTTCGCCATCGCGAAGCCGAAGCCGTCCTGACCGATGCGCACCCCCGCATGAATGATAACGCGGTCGCCGATCAGCGCGTGGGTGACGCTCACGTGCGGTCCGATAAAGCAGTCGCGGCCGATGGCGCAGCGGGCGCCGATGACGGCACCGGCGGCGATGCGCGTGCCGCGGCCGATGTGCGCGTCCGGCCCGACGATGGCGCCGGGTTCAATAGTGACGCCCTCTTCCAGCCGCGCCGACGGATCGACGGGCAGCTTTGCCGCCCCCGCCACCATCGGCTGCATCGATGCCGGATAGAAGAAGTGCAGCGCCCGCGCAAAGCCGTGATACGGCTGCTTGGTGATCAGCGCCGCCGTACCTTTCGGCACGCGCTGCTGAAGCACTGGCGCAACTAGACACGCGCCGGCCTCAGTCACGTCGAGCTGAACCAGGAACTTTTTATTGGTGTCGATGAACGACACATGATTGCGCCCGGCTTCCGATAACGGCCGCACGTCGTCGATCAGCAGATGCGGATTGGCGCCGTCAGCCAACTCGGCGCCCGCCGCCTTGGCGACGTCAGCCAGCGGAAACGGCCCGGCACGCTCGAAGAATCCGGGATGCTCCATGGCGCCGCCTCCGGCCTTGTCCTTTTTGAGATGATGTTTGAAAAGGACTTTGAGAGCAGAACCGGCGCGCTGGCAAGTCTGCCGAACGCGCCGGGTCAAATGTTCGTCATCCCCGGCCGCTTACAGCCTGCGGACCCGTTAACTTTAGAACTTGGTCGAGGCGCCAAAGCGGAAGAACTGCTCTTCGTCGAACTTCTCTTTCGAAAGCGTCTTGGCGAAGTCCATGCGCAGCGGCCCAACGGGCGAGTTCCACATCAAGCTGGCGCCGACGGATGAGCGGATTGTCTTTTCATCGACGAGACAGGCTTGGCCGTTGACGGCAGGGCAATTGGCCAGCGCCGTTTTAGCGCCGTCGGCGGCGTCAAACAGCGAGCCGGCGTCTGCGAACACGGCGCCGCTGAGGCCGAGATCATCCGGAATGAATGGCAGGGGAAAGCGGACTTCCGCCGTTGCCGCCCAGTAGGTCTTGCCGCCGAGCGCATCATTCGTCGACAAGTCGCGTGGACCGAAGCCCGAACGGTCGAAGCCGCGCACCGTCTCGCCGCCCTTGAAATAGAGATCGAGCAGACGGACGTCGTCGTCGCCCCAGCCCTCGATGTGGCCGCCGATGACGCGGCCGATCAGCGTGATCTTTTCGGTGATCGGATAGTAGGCGCGGGCCTCCGCATTGACACGCCAGTATTGCGCGTCGCCGCCGAGACCGGCGAACTCGTCGTCGAGCTGGAGGAAGAAGCCGCGCGTCGGGTTCTTCGGATGGTTGCGGCCATCATAGGTGATCGTCGTGCCGACAAGAGAAGTCCAGTAGGCCTCGTCGCGGCAGTTGGGAGCCTGCCCCTGCTGCAGAATAGTATCGCCGCAGGCTTCCTTGATCGCCAGCGAGGCATCATTGCGCACGTCGAAAATCTCGTCGCGCGACAGGCCATACTGCGTCTGCATCCACAAGTTTTCAGCCAGCGGGAAGCCGAGACGAAGCTGACCGCCGGTCTTGCGCTGACTGAAGCCGGACTGATCCTGCTGATTGAGTTCCTTGTGGTAGAGATCGAAGCCTGCCGCCAGGTTGCGATCCAGGAAGCGCGGCTCGGTGAACGACAGATCGACCTGGAGCCGCTCAAGCGAACCGGACAATTTCAGGCGCAGGAACTGGCCGTTTCCGAGCAGGTTGCGTTCTGTGATCGAGATATCGCCGATGACGCCTTCCGACGTCGAGTAACCGGCACCGAACGAAAGTTCGCCCGTCGATTGTTCCTGCACTTCGACATCGAGCACGACGCGATCCTGCGACGACCCCGGACGGCGCTTGACCTCGACGGCCTTGAAGATGCCGAGGCCCGACAGCCGCTTCTTGGCGCGATCGACCATCAGCGGATTGAAGGCGTCGCCCTCTGCCAAACGGAACTCGCGGCGGATCACGTAATCCTTGGTGCGCTCGTTGCCGATGACGTTGATGCGCTCGATATAAATGCGCGGTCCTTCGTCGACAACATAAGAGATGGCGATGGACCGGTTGACCAGATCGGGCGTGGCGCGCGGGCGGACGCGGGCGAAAGCGTAGCCCCGTTCGGCAATGGCGAGCGTGAGCTTTTCGGTGGTCTTGTCGATCAGGGACGCATTGTACACGTCGCCCTGGTCGGTCAGCAGTTCGCCCTGATATTGTTCGGCCGGAACTTCAGCCAGCGAGCTGTCGATCGAGACCGGCCCGAAATTGTAAAGTTCGCCTTCTTCAATCGCGAACGTGATGATGAAGCCGGTGCCGTCTGGATCAAGCTCGGCGTTGCCGGCGGTCACGATGGCGTCGGCATAGCCGTTCTTGAGATAGTACTGGCGCACCAATTCACGATCGAGGCTCAAGCGGTCCGGATCGTAGATGCTGGTGCCCTTCAAAAAGTCGAACCAGCCGATTTGCGTTGTCGAAATGATGTCGCGCAACTGACCGTCCGAGAACGCGCGGTTGCCGACGAAGTTGATGCCCTTAACCTTGGTGGCGCCGCCCTCGGTGATTTCGAACACGAGGTTGACGCGGTCCTGCTCGAGCTCGATGATCTTCGGCTCGACCGCAGCGGCGAAACGGCCCTGGCGGCGGTAGACGTCGAGAATGCGCTGCACGTCGCTTTGTGCGCGGGAGCGGGTGAACACCGAGCGCGGCTTCAACTGGACTTCGGCTTGCAGCGTCGCGGTATCGACTTCGCTGTTGCCCTCGAAGGCGACCTGGTTGATGACCGGGTTTTCCCTGACCGTCACAACAACGGTCGATCCCTGCGGATCGATTTTCACGTCGGCGAAAAGGCCAGTCGCAAACAGAGCCTTGATGGACGCATCGACCTTGGAGGCTGAATAGGCGTCGCCGCGGTTGAATTGCAAATAGGAACGCACCGTCTCGGCCTCGACGCGGCGGTTGCCGGCGACCTCGATAACCTTGATCGCGCCCTGCGCGTGCGCACCGCCCGACACTATAGCCGCGTCGGTCAACGCGACCACAGGCGAGACAACGGCTAGCGCCAGCATCAGGCGCAACATGCTCGCCACGATGATCGAAATTCCATGCATCCGCGGTTATGCCCTCGTCTGCCGCCGACCCCCACATCAACGCGCGCCGTCGGCGGCAGCATCGCGTTGCAGTCCCCATGTCGTCCCACGTCCACGGCCCGTATCGCTCAATAAACGATGCGGGTGTCAGCCAATTAGCAATCCAGTGCCGTTTCGTGACAGAACGGCGCCCAGATTCTGGCCACTACCCTGCAAAGGGCAGCCGCTTGAGCACAACCACAGTGCCGTCCGACCGGTTTCCCCTCCGAATCAGAAGCGCTGCAAGCTGTTCCAGCCCTACGCTTTTAACGATTCAATAACCAGCCGGGAAGTGGCAAGTTTACGCCACTTGCGGAGCAATCATCCGGCCCCGGTCATGCGCCGCCACACATTCAACAAGTCGTTGAAATTGACGAAGATCATTAACATCATCAGCAGCGCCAGGCCGACCTGGAATCCGAACTGCTGAAAGCGATCGCTGGCGGGCTTGCGGCGGATCGCTTCATAGCCGTAGAACAAAAGGTGACCGCCGTCCAAAACCGGGATCGGCAGCAGGTTCAAAAAGCCGATATTTGCTGAAATGAACGCGATCCAGCGCAGCATCGGCTCCCACCCAAGCTCGGCGATCTTGGCCGTCACCTCGGCCATCAGGATCGGCCCGCCCATCTGCTCGGCCGATTGCCGCCGCGTGATGATATCGCTGAGGCCCGCGAGCGTCGCCGTGATGTTGCCGTAGGTTTCCTTGACGCCGCGCGTCAGCGCTTCGACCGGACCGACGCTGAGGGTCTGTATTTTGTCGGCCGAAATCGAGCGCTGGATGCCGATCAAGCCGCGCCGGAACGTGCGGCCAAAGGTGTCCTTCTGCTCGTCGGCATTCGGCGTCGCTTTCAAAACCACCTTTTCCGCACCGCGCTCGACCGTGAACGTCAGTTCGGTGCCGGCGCCACTGCCAACGATCCGCTGCAAATCCTCGAAACGCTCGATTCCCGTGCCATCGATGTCGATGATCTTGTCGCCGGGCATGAAGCCCGCGCGCGCCGCTGGCGTTTCCGGCACCACCGCATCGACAAATGCCGGCATCACGCGCACGCCGACGGTCGCGTTGAGACCGGCATAAAGCACGATAGCCAATAGAAAATTGGCGATTGGCCCAGCCGCGACGACGGCTGAGCGTTGCCACACCGGCTTGGCGTGGAACGAGCCGGCCCGCTCGGCAGGCGTCATCCGCTTCAGGGCATCCGCATCGGGCTTTGAGGCCGCGTTCTCGTCATCGACGAACTTGACGTAGCCGCCGAGCGGGATCCACGCAAAGCGCCAGCGCGTGCCGTGTTTGTCATTGAAGCCGTAAATCTCCGGCCCGAACCCGATCGAGAACGTCTTGACGGTGACGCCGCACCAGCGCGCGACGAGAAAATGCCCAAGCTCGTGGATGAAGACGACGAGCGTCAGCACGGCCAAGAATATGATGCCGTACTGCCAGATCCACCCGGCCAGCGTCGCGAGACTTTCCATCGTGGTCAAAACTCCTGACGCCAGCGCGGTCTAAGCGCTGCGCCGTTGATTCCATGACCCTTAATACCGCTCCATGCGGGTCTCGGCCAGCCGTCTTGCTGCGGCATCGACCGCAAGGATATCGTCCAGGCCTTGGGCGGCGCGGATCCAGCCCTGCTGCTCGGCGGCGTTCAGCGTGTCTTCGACAAGCGCCGCAATATCGAGGAATTTAAGCCGCCGGTTCAAAAACGCGGCAACGGCAATCTCGTTGGCGGCGTTCAATACCGCCGGCGCCGTTTCCCCCCGCGCCAGCGCCGCTCGCGCCACCCGCAGCGCCGGAAAGCGCTCGAGGTCGGGAGCTTCGAACGTCAGCGATCCGAGCCGCGCCAGGTCGAGCTTCTCCGTCGGCGCCGCCATGCGCTTTGGCCACGCTAAAGCCACCGCGATCGGGGTCCGCATATCGGGCGGCGCCATTTGCGCTAAGACCGAGCCGTCCTTGTAACTCACCAGGCAATGCACAATCGATTGCGGATGCACGACGCAGTCGAGCTGATCGACGCCAACGGGAAACAAGTGAAACGCCTCGATCAGCTCAAGGCCCTTGTTCATCAAGGTGGCGCTGTCGATCGTGACTTTCGCACCCATCGACCAGTTCGGATGTTTCAGCGCCTGCTCCGGCGTCGCGGCGCCAAGCTGTTCCTTACTCCAAGTCCGAAATGGCCCGCCCGACGCCGTCAGCACGATTTTGTCGATCGCGTCGGCGTCGGCGCCAGCCAGCGCCTGAAACGCGGCGGAGTGTTCGCTATCGACGGGCAGCAATTCAGCGCCCGTACGTGCCACTTCGCGCGTGAACACATCGCCCGCCGACACCAGACATTCCTTGTTGGCCAGCGCGATGCGGCGTCCATTGGTAAGCGCCGCATAGGTCGGCTTCAATCCGGCAGCACCAACGATGGCCGCCATGACGCAATCGGCCGGCTCGCACGCCGCCTCCACAATCGCGTCAGCTCCCGCCGCTGCTTTGATGTTGGTTCCAGCCAGCGCCGCGCGCAAGTCGCCGAACAACGCGGCGTCGCCAATGACGGCCGTCTTGGCCTGAAATCGGATTGCAAGTTCGGCTAGCTCTTTGGCATGACACTGCGCCGTCACCGCAATGATGTCGAAGGCTTGGCGGTTGCGCGCCACGAGATCGAGCGTGCTCTGGCCGATCGAGCCGGTGGCGCCCAGCACCGTCAAGCGGCACGGTGGCATCTGCCCTTGCGCTCCCGCACCCTGCGACGCCATCGGTACGCTTGCGGTCGCCGCCATACCCATCAACTTCCGTAGAGCAGCGCGCGGGCCGGCGCATAGGCATCGATGGCGCCGGCAATCAGCGCCGCGCCAACGCCGGCCGTCACGACGCCGTCCATACGATCCATGAAGCCGCCGTGGCCGGGGATCAGATCGCTCGCATCTTTAACGCCGGCGTGGCGCTTCAAGGCAGACTCTGCCAGATCTCCGCCCTGAGCGATCAGCCCGAGCAACAGCCCAAGCGGCACCAGCCAGAACGACGACCCGCTGCCCGTCAGATACGGAAACAGGCCGCCGCAAATGGCGGCTGCCGCAATGCCGCCGAGCAACCCGGACCAGGTCTTGTTCGGCGACACCGCCGGCCAAAGCTTCGGCCCACCGATCTGCCGGCCGGCGAAATACGCCGCCGTGTCGGTGACGGCAACAACGAGCAGCACGAACAAAATAGCAAGGAAGCCGAGTGGCTCGTCGCCGCGCAGCCATCCAAGCGCCACGACCGGCATGCCGGTATAAATCACGCCCGCACCCGACAATTGGGCCCGGCCGCTGCCAAACGTCAGCGCTGCAATCGCGATGGCGCCGGCGGCGATGGCAGCTAAGCCAAGCCCCGCCATACCCCAGCCCGTCAGCACAGCGGCGGCAAGCACAGCCAGAACATGCAACCCCAGCGCGGTATCGGGGCCGTCGGGGCGGACCATGCGGCCCCACTCCCAGCTCATGACGGCCGCGACGGCAAAAACCAGCACCGCAAAAGGTTTCGCGCCCCAATAGGCCAGCGCTAACGCGACGCCAGCGACCGCGATGCCGGACACGATGCGCGTTTGCAATTCCGCCGGCAGCCAAGCGGGGCGCTGCAGGCTTGGCGGGTCGCCGGTGGGTTCCGTCATCTCCGCCTCACGCCGTCGAGCGCTTGGTCAGCCCGCCGAAACGGCGTTCGCGCGAGCGGAACTGCAAAATCGCGGACTCTAACGCGGCACGGTCGAAGTCCGGCCAATAGCTGTCGAGAAACACGAACTCGGTATAGGCCGTCTGCCACAGCAGAAAATTCGACAGCCGCATTTCGCCCGACGTGCGGATTAAGAGATCGGGATCGGGAATACCTGACGTGTCGAGGGCTGCGGCCAGTGCATCGACCGTGATCGCCTCCGGCATCAACGTTCCAGCCGCCACATCTTCCGCCAGCCGCCGCGCGGCTTTAGCTATTTCGCCGCGCGAGCCGTAGTTGAAAGCGATGATCAGCGTCAGCACCGCGTTGCCGCGCGTTAGTTCGACGGCTTCGTCGATCAGCGTCATCAATTCGCTGTCGACTTCCTGGCGTTCGCCGATGGTGCGGATGCGCACGCCGTTTTGATGCAACTCTGCCAGATCGCGGCGGATGAAGCGCTTCATCAGCCCCATCAGGTCGTCGACCTCTTCGGCGGGGCGCTTCCAGTTCTCCGACGAGAAGCTGAAAATCGTCAGGTACGTGATCTCGAGTTCGATGGCCGCGCGGACCGCACGCCTGACGGCTTCGACACCCTGGCGATGCCCGAGCGTGCGCGGAAGCCCTCGTTCCTTGGCCCAGCGGCCGTTGCCGTCCATGATGATGGCGACGTGGCGCGGCGGGCTCACGGTACGCGCGTCGATCTCAACGGGCATGGTTCTCTGCGTCACTGTCAGCCGGCTTTCGTTGGAGGCGTGAGAACACGAGACGCAAAGCTCAAAACGCGTTTGGCCCGAACGGCCAATCCCATATTAAGCTTGCCGCATATCATACCTTCTGTATTTCCGTCTCTTTCGTGGCAAGGGTCGTATCGACCTCTTTGATCAGCTTGTCGGTCAGCACCTGAACCTTCTCGGAGTTACCGCGATGGTCGTCCTGGCTCATCTTGCCGTCTTTTTCGAGCTTCTTGAGCAGGTCCATGGCCTCGCGGCGCACGTTGCGCACCGAAACCTTGGCATGTTCGGCATACTTGTGCGCAAGTTTGACAAGTTCCTGGCGCCGGTCGGCTGTCAGCGACGGGATCGGCAAGCGCAAGATCTGTCCGTCCATGATCGGATTGAGACCGAGATTGGCTTCCCGGATCGCCTTATCGACGGCCTGCACGTTGGTGCGGTCCCAGACCTGCACCGAGATCATGCGCGCTTCTGGCACGGTCACGGTCGCCACCTGATTGAGCGGCATCCTTGCGCCATAGACCATCACCTGCACCGGATCGAGCAGGTTGGCGCTGGCGCGGCCGGTTCTCAGTCCCGACAATTCGCGTTTCAGCGCATCGACGGACGCATGCATGCGCTTTTCGATATCTTTGATGTCGTAAGCCGTCAGCGACATGTCATCTCCTTGAAGCCCGCAACCCGGCTGCCTGAAAGCGGCAGGTGACGGTGCGGACTTGTACGCGCGTTCAACGCTTAGCCGTTGCCGTCGATCACCGTCTGGCGCGCGTCTCCGCGCAGGGCCTTCAGGAGATTACCCGGCTCTTCGATCGAGAACACAATTACCGGAAGACCGTTGTCGCGGGCAAGGGCGATTGCCGCGCCGTCCATCACCTTCAAATCCTTGGCTAAAACCTCGGCGTACGTCAGCCGGTCGTAGCGTTTGGCAGATGCGTCTTGCTTCGGATCGGCGGAATAAACGCCGTCAACCTGGGTGGCCTTCGCGACCGCGTCACAATTCATTTCAATTGCGCGCAATGTCGCCGCCGTGTCGGTGGTGAAAAACGGGTTGCCGGTGCCGGCTGCAAAAACCACCACATGGCCCTTGGCGATGTACGTCAGCGCTTTGGGGCGGACGTAACTTTCGCACACCGTCGGCATCGGGATTGCGGACAGCACGCGGGCCGGAACCTTGTTGTGCTCGAGCGCATTCTGGAACGCGAGCGCGTTCATCACGGTCGCCAGCATGCCCATGTAATCGGCGGTGGCGCGGTCCATGCCCTTGGCAGCGCCTTCGAGCCCGCGGAAAATATTGCCGCCGCCGACGACAACGGCGATCTCGGCGCCTGCTGCAACGGCTTCGGCGACATCCTTCGCCAGCCGGTCAACCATGGCCATATCGATGCCGTAGGCTTGGCGGCCCATCAGCGCTTCGCCCGAAAGCTTCAGGAGAAGGCGTTTGTATTTGAGCGGTGTGGTGGACATGGCGGACAGTTCTCCCTCTCCCCATTCCGCTGCGCTTGGAATGGGGAGAGGGTTGGGGTGAAGGGCGGGTTGAAGCTCAGTGCGAGCAACACGTCCGCGCCTTGCGGCCGGCTCCGCTAAGCGGAGTCGCAAGGCGCCAGGAATATCTGGCCGCCCCTCACCCTAACCCTCTCCCCGTAAGCACGGGGAGAGGGGAAATCCGCGCAAGTCCTACCTCAAACGCCTGATTCCGCCTAGCGCGCGCCGGCAATCGTCTTGGCGACCTCGGCGGCGAAGTCCTCTTCCTTCTTGTCGATGCCCTCGCCCAGCGCATAGCGCACGAACGCCGATAGCTTGATCGCCGATCCCGCCTTCGCCTCGTGCTCCTTGACGGCCTGGGCCACGGTCTTGGTGCTGTCGTGGATATACGCCTGCTCCAGCAGGCAGTTTTCCTTGGCGTACGCCTTCATGCCGCCGGCAATGATCTTCTCCATCATCTCGGGCTTCTTGCCGGCGTTCTTTTCTTCCAGGATGGCTTTTTCGCGTGCCAGCACGTCGGCCGGAACGCTGGCGATATCGAGCGCGATCGGGTTGGCGGCGGCGACGTGCATCGCGACCATGCGGCCAAACTCGAACAGTGTTGGCTTGTCGCCGGCGCTCTCCAAAGCCACCAGAACGCCAATCTTGCCGAGGCCGTCGGCGACCTTGGCGTGAACATAGTCGGCGACGACGCCGTCGGTCACCGTAACGGCGGCGGTGCGGCGCACGTTCATGTTCTCGCCGATCGTCGCGACCATTTCCTTGACGTGCGTATCGACCGTGTTCTTCGTCCCCGGATAGGTCGCGGCGAGCAGCTTGGCGAGATCGCCTTTGACGGCGGGTGCTAAGCTCGTGATGTCGCGCACCATGCCCTGGAACGCATCGTTGCGGGCGACGAAGTCGGTTTCCGAGTTGAGCTCGACGGCGGCGCCTTCGCGGCCCTTGGCAATAATGCCGATCAGACCGTCGGCGGCGATGCGGCCCGACTTCTTCGCAGCCTTCGACAGGCCCTTCTTGCGCAGCCAGTCGACAGCCGCTTCGATATCGCCGCCAACTTCCGTCAGCGCCGTTTTGCAATCCATCATGCCGGCGCCGGTCATGTCGCGCAGCTTCTTGACGTCGGCTGCCGTAATCGTGGTCATGGCTTCACCCCATTGGGTTTTCCGGCGCGTCCATCCGCGCCGCGTTGTTAAATGAGAGGCGCCACTTGGGCGCCTCTTCGTCAATTAAATTGCGGTCAAAAACGCATTCGGTAGCTTACGCCGCCGTCGCCTCGGTGAGCTTCTTGGCCTGTGCGACCCAGTCTTCTTTCGCCACCTGACCGCGCAATTTCAGCAACCGGTCGAGGGCCGCCACGTGATCGGCATCGAGATCCGACAACTGCCAGAAGTGGAACACGCCGGCATCGTTCAAGCGCAATTCCAGCTTCGGCGTAATCCCGGTGATGCGCTTTAGGTCGTCGGCTTCGCCGCGCGCGGCTTCGATACCCTTGAATATCACCTTTGGCAGATCTTCGGCCGGCGGCTCGACGGCGGCACCCGTATCGACGCCCGTTGAGCCCTGCGAGCGCTCAAGACCATCGAGTGCTGCGCGTGCGATCAAATCGCAGTACAGCGTAATAGCACGGCCCGCGTCGTCGTTACCCGGAACCGGGAAATCGATGCCGTCGGGATCGCAATTGGTATCAACGATGGCGACGATCGGGATGCCGAGCTTGCGGGCTTCCAAAATCGCGATCGCTTCCTTGTTGGTATCGATGACCACCAAGAGATCGGGCGTACCGCCCATGTCTTTGATGCCGCCGAGCGACTGGTTCAGCTTCTCGCGCTCGCGCGTGATGGTCAGAATTTCTTTCTTCGTCCGGCCCTGCGGATCGGCCAGAATCTCGTCGAGCTGACGCAGGCGGCGGATCGATTGCGACACCGTCTTCCAGTTGGTCAGCGTACCGCCCAGCCAGCGATGGTTCATGTAGTATTGGGCGCAGCGCTTGGCCGCTTCGGCGATGCCGTCGGACGCCTGACGCTTGGTCGCGACGAACAGCACGCGGCCACCGCCGGCCACCGTATCGGAAACCTTGTTCAGCGCCTGATGCAGCATCGGCACCGTCTGCGTCAGATCGAGAATGTGGATCTTGTTGCGCGACCCGTAGATGAACGGGGCCATCTTCGGGTTCCAGCGGTGGGCCTGGTGGCCGAAGTGCACGCCAGCTTCCAAAAGCTGACGCATATTGAAGGCGGGAACTGCCATCGTAAAATCTTCCTTTTCCGGTTAATCCTCCGCGCACCTGATGAGAAGAAAACATCGAGCCTTTTGAGAGGCTTGACTGCTTTCCACCGGAGCGAAGAACGGGGATTTTGATCCGTCTCCGCGAGCGATGCGCGTGTGTGATGGGGGCTGTATGGCTGAAAGCGGGGGATTTGGCAATTAGGCAGCGCGTTCTGCCGCAAGCCGTCGTCGCGCTGCTCCCTCAACTTCGTCATCCCCGCGCCCGCGACAAGCGTCGCGGGAACTGCGGCGGGGATCCAGACAAGCCAGCAATATGCAAAGAAACTTTGGCTCGAAACGCAGCGGTGTTTTCGTGCCCCATTGATGCTTGTCTGGATCCCCGCCGCAGTTCCGCACACGTCCCGTGTGCGGCGCGGGGATGACGACGCGGCTATATTTTGCCTGCTGCCCATGGCACGCGCGCCAACTTATCCCCGCCCTTAACGTTACCAAAAACTCCTCGAAAAAAAGTTATCCCCGCCCCCCTCCGACGCCCCCACACTGATCGCATCTCGCCACACGCAAAGGACACTGGCTCGAGCTGTGGTCATGTGGATGGATGAG
>JANNSR010000133.1:0-12244 GCA_031402935.1 Hyphomicrobium sp.
GAGCCGGCGTGTACCCAAGATGGACGTATCCGGTGCGCGCCGGAACGAAAGCGAAGACGATGACCGTCACCAGCAACGCGATCGTCGACGCGGCAAGCACACGCCTCAAGCGTTCGGGATCAAAAAATGCCAGCAATGGCAGCAGCAAGGCAGGTTGCCAAAGCAGGCTGGCATAGATGTGACTGAGAACGATCGAGAGCTGTTGTCTCTCCCCGAACCATTCGACAATGGCCGGCCAATCGAAACCGAGTGCCAAGTCCACCGCCAAAAGCGCCTCGTCCTGATACGGCATGCCGGATACCGCTATCATGGAGGTCAACGCCGGAACTGTGAACGCCGTTGCGGTGGTCAGCGCAAAACTTTCTGTGACGAGGCTGAGGCGCGCCATACCGCTGTGCGCCAGGATTACGGCACAAGTCATCAACGCGCTGACGAGTCCAACGCGCGCGCTGGTTTCACTGACACGCGCATACTCAAAAGGGCCGGCGATGCAGCCTATCGTGACACAAGCGGCGACACTGGCAATGATCGTCCAGGCCGTCCGAATGGCGCCAGCCCACCACGACGCGAAGACCGCCGCGGTATTGGAGCGCACGTTAAGCTCCGCATTCGGCCGGACAGTAGCCGTTAACATCAACCGCGCCTCCCGAAGCAAAATCGCTTTCGGGCTAGTGCAGGTCTCGGGCCAGAGGTCTGGCTGGATTTATGACAGCTGGCACCGATGCCGTCGCCTCAAATCGAGCCACATCGACCGGCGGCATTCCGGTGTTGCGCCGGAATGGGAAGCCATCTGACGAGGCCGGGCGCCGTAGTGTCAGCTACGGGGCCGCGAAGCTCTTGGCGCGCGCGCAGGCTTAGCGCTCGCGATCAGGCTTTGCGTCGTGAAGCGCCGCTTCATGATACCAGCCTTCGCCGCACGCTGTTGTTGCGACCCGCACCGGCAGCGCTTCGATACGCGCTGTAGCCGCGTTGCGCTTCTGCGCGTCCGTCGCGCGCGGCCGTTTGGGGAACGCATAAATTTTCGCAGTCTCGCGATTAAATTTCGTGGTCATGGCTCATCTCATTTCAATATCGAGTTTCGCCCGCGTCGCGCGGACTCCGATGACTCTATGTGGTGACGGTCAGCGCCAGTTATACCCAGATTTGCACGCCATTTGTACAATTGCCTGAATAAAGTACGGCGATTGCTCACATTATGGGCATGCTTACTTTTGCATCTTTGGCTAGCATTTTGACGGTTGCAAACGCCTGACGCGGCTTCCAGTTCCACCACGTCTTCGGCGCCCACCCAGCAAGGCAGGCAGTCTTCAAAAGTCTCACGTCTTCAACTTCAGGAGAGACCGTCAATGACGAAATACAAGCTCGAGTATATCTGGCTCGATGGCTACGCGCCGGTGCCGAACCTGCGCGGCAAAACGCAGATCAAAGACTACAGCGCCTTTCCGACGCTCGAAGAGTTGCCGCTGTGGGGCTTCGACGGCTCATCGACCATGCAAGCCGAAGGCAGAAGCTCCGATTGCGTTTTAAAGCCGGTGCGCATCGTGCACGACAGCGAGCGCAAGAACGGCGCCATTGTGCTCTGCGAAGTCATGATGCCGGACGGCGTGACGCCGCACGCCTCCAACAAGCGCGCCACCATTCTCGATGACGAAGGCACCTGGTTCGGCTTCGAACAGGAATACTTCTTCTACAAGGACGGCCGCCCGCTCGGATTTCCGCAAACCGGCTACCCGGCACCCCAAGGCCCCTATTACACCGGCGTCGGCTACTCCAAGGTCGGCGACGTCGCCCGCAAAATCGTCGAAGAGCATCTCGATATCTCCTTGGCTGCCGGCATCAACCACGAAGGCATCAACGCCGAAGTGGCCAAAGGCCAGTGGGAATTCCAGATCTTCGGCAAGGGCTCGAAGCGCGCGGCGGATGAAATGTGGATCGCCCGCTATCTCATGGAGCGGCTGACGGAAAAGTACGGCATCGACATCGAATACCACTGCAAGCCGTTAGGTGCCACCGACTGGAACGGCTCGGGGATGCACGCCAACTTCTCGACGACCTATCTGCGCGACGTCGGCGGCAAGGCGTATTTCGAGCAGCTGATGAAGGCGTTCGAAGACGCCCGCGCCGACCACATCGCGGTCTACGGCCCCGACAACCACATGCGCTTGACCGGCCACCACGAAACCCAGTCGATCCAACCAGTTCAGCTACGGCGTGGCCGATCGCGGCGCCTCCATCCGCGTGCCGCACTCGTTCGTGAAGAACGGCTACAGAGGCCTTCTCGAAGACCGCCGTCCGAACTCGCAGGGCGACCCCTACCAGATCGCCTCGCAGATCCTGAAAACGATTGCGTCGGTTCCCGTTGAAGCCGCCGGCATCGCAGCCGCGGCGTAAGGTTTGATCGCGGCGCCGGTCGAAACGCCGGTGCCGTGGTCATCTGCTATCTTTTTCCTTTGGCGGGCAGATGTCTGTACCGCATCGGCCTACAGCCAACCTTCCACGACGAGACCTGGCACACGTCCGAATTCGCTCGTGTTGCCCGTGATGATGATCAGATCCTGGCTGCGCGCGTGCGCAGCGATCAAGGTATCGAGCGGGCCGATCGGCGACTTGCGAAGTGCGGCCCTAATGCGGCCGAAGTCGGCGGCGGCAGCAGCATCAAAGTCCAGCACGCTCTGCAGCCTCGCCACGAACTGCTCAATCTCAATCAGGTTGTCGGCAACCCGCAGCGAGTTCTCGGCGCCGTAGTGCAGCTCGGCGAGAGCGATGCTTGAAATGCAGAGTTGCTCGGCATGGCGATTGAACTTCCCCGCCAGCTTGGACGCCGCGCCGGCGCGCATCGCACGAATGCAGGTGTTGGTGTCGAGCATGTAGCGCAGCATTCAAAGTGGGTCCCGCTCGTCGAAGGTCCCTTGATCGCGATCGGTCATGAAGTCATCCGAAACCCGCGATGGTCTGGCGAAGTAGGTGTCCCACCTGCGTCCGACCGGGCTAATAACCCGGCTATTTCCGATCGTGACGATCTCGACCTCGTGAACGCCCTCGGGGAACGCAACGTCCTTTGGAAGCCGGACGGCCTGGGTTTGATTGCTCTTAAAGATGACGGTCTTTGTTGACATGATTTACCCTTGTATATCCTATATGGATATACAAACATAAAGCATCTGTCAAGGGTTGTAAAACCGGCGATTACCCAAGCCGACCCATCATATCCGCTTCGCCCCGGTCCTTAGGTCTCCCCGACCTCATTGGCGTCGCCGTCCTCACCGCCAGCATCGTCCGTAATCCGCTCGACCGACACGACCTTCTCGGTCCCATCGGTCTTGAAGATGCGCACGCCCTGCACGCTGCGGCCCGTGATGCGGATGTCGTGCACCGGGCAGCGGATCAATTGGCCGCCATCCGTCACCAGCATGATCTGATCGTTGTCGTCGATCGGGAACGTCGCGACCAGGCGGCCGTTGCGCTCGTTCACAATCATCGCGACGATGCCTTTGCCGCCGCGGCCGCTGGTGCGGAAATCGTAGCTGGACGAGCGCTTGCCGAAGCCCTTTTCCGAAACCGTCAGCAGGAACTGTTCCTTCGCCTGCATCTCGGCGAATTTTTCCGGGGCGAGCGTCACGTCGCCGCCGCCCGCGCCTTCGCCGTCGTCGTCGTCCGCCACCGGCTCGCTTTGCGCGTCGGCCTCTTCCCCGGCCTCAGTGCGGCGCAAAGCCAGCGCCTGTTTGATATAGGCGTTGCGCTCCTCCACCGTTGCCTCGACGTGATCGAGGATCGCCATCGAGATGACCTCGTCGCCGTCCGCAAGGCGGATGCCGCGCACGCCGTCGGAGCCACGGCTCTTGAACATGCGGACCTCTTCGGCAATGTGGAAGCGCACGCATTTGCCTTCCGCCGACGTCAGCACCGCATCCTGGTCGGGCCGCGCAATCGCCACTTGCACGATGCGGTCGCCGTCATCGAGCTTCATGGCGATCTTACCGGCGCGGTTGATATTCTCGAAATCGCCGAGCGCATTGCGGCGGATATTGCCGGAGCGGGTCGCAAACAGCAGTTCGAGCTGGCCCCACGTCGCCGGGTCCTCCGGCAACAGCAGGATCGACGTGATCACTTCGCCGTCAGTGAGCGGCAGCAGGTTGACAAGCGCCTTGCCGGTCGATTGCGGCGTCGCGGCCGGCAAGCGCCAGACCTTCATGCGATAGCACATGCCGCGTGACGAGAAGAACAGCACCGGCGTATGCGTGCTCGTCACGAACAGCTGGGTGACGAAATCCTCGTCCCGCGTTGCCATACCCGAGCGGCCCTTGCCGCCGCGCCTTTGCGCACGGTAGGTCGCAAGCGGCACGCGCTTGATGTAGCCCTTGTGCGAAACGGTGACGACGCAATCCTCGCGCTGGATCAGGTCTTCGTCCTCGACCTCGCCTTCGATGTCGACGATTTCGGTTTTGCGCGGGGTGGCGAATTCCGACTTGATCGCCGCGAGTTCCGATTTGACGATCTCGACAACGCGGGCGCGTGACGCGAGGATCGTCAAGAATTCCTTGATCTCGCCGGCGATCTTGTTCAGTTCTTCTGCGATCTCGTCGCGGCCCAGCGCTGTCAGGCGGGCCAGGCGCAATTCGAGAATGGCCTTCGCCTGTTCTTCCGACAGCCTGTAGGTGCCGTCAGCGCCAAGCTTGTGGCGCGGATCGGCGATCAGTTCGATCAGGGGCGCCATGTCCTTCGCCGGCCAGTCGCGCGCCATCAGCTGCTCTTTGGCGTCCGCGGGCGACGCTGAAAAGCGAATGAGCTTGATGATTTCGTCGATGTTGGCGACCGCGATCGCAAGTCCGACCAAGACGTGGGCGCGGTCGCGTGATTTGGTCAGCAAGTGTTTGACGCGCCGTGTCACCACGTCCTGCCGGAAGGCGGTGAACGCCGACACCATGTCCTTCAGGTTCAGGCTTTCGGGGCGGCCGCCGTTGATCGCCAGCATGTTGGCGCCGAACGTCGTCTGCAGATCGGAAAACTTGTAGAGGTTGTTCAACACGACATCGGCGACCGCATCGCGCTTCAATTCGATGACGATGCGGATACCTTCGCGATTGCTCTCGTCCCAAAGATCCGAGATGCCTTCGATCTTCTTTTCGCGAACGAGATCGGCGATTTTCTCGATCAAGGTGCGCTTGTTCACCTGATACGGAATTTCCGTAACGATGAGGGCCTCGCGGTCCTTGCGGATGTTCTCGGTTTTGACGCGTGCCCGCATGAGGATGGAGCCGCGTGACTTATGATAGGCAGACAGAATACCGCCGCGGCCGATGATGATGCCGGCGGTCGGGAAATCCGGCCCGGTGATGATCTGGCACAGCTCGTCAATCGTGGTCTCGGGGTTTTCCAGATCGGCGATGCAGGCGTCGATGACTTCGCCCAAATTGTGCGGCGGAATGTTCGTCGCCATGCCGACCGCAATGCCGCCGGCGCCGTTGACAAGCAGGTTCGGGAACTTTGCCGGCAGTACCGACGGCTCTTGCAACTGGCCGTCGTAGTTGTCCTTGAATTCGACCGTATCGTTGTCGAGATCGTCAAGCAGGAACGACGCGATTTTTGCCAGCCGCGATTCCGTGTAGCGCTCGGCAGCCGGCGGGTCGCCGTCGATCGAGCCGAAGTTGCCCTGGCCATCGACGAGGGGCACGCGCAGCGAGAATTCCTGCGCCATACGCACCAGCGCGTCGTAGATCGCGAGGTTGCCGTGCGGGTGATACTTACCCATCACCTCGCCGACGATGCGCGCCGACTTGACGTACTTCTTGTTGAAGTCGAGCCCAAGCTCGCTCATGGCGTAGAGGATGCGCCGGTGCACCGGCTTCAGGCCGTCGCGCACATCGGGCAGCGCACGGCTGATGATCACGCTCATGGCGTAGTCGAGATAGGAGCGCCGCATCTCCTCCGAGATGGTGATGGGCCGGGTGTCGCCCGGCTCTTTGCCGGCAGGTGTTTCGTCGTCGCTTCTATCGGCCACGGTGTCGGTTCTTTCGCTGGATTTTGAGGGGGGCGGGAGCGCTGGTACGAGAGACTTTAGGCCCCATTTTGGATCTCCTGGAGTATACCCGAAAAGACCCCGCCAAGCAACGCTTGCGCAGCCTTTTAGGGTGATAATTTTTCTATATTATTCAATTACATAGATCGTAAAGCACGACTCCGAAGCCGGGGATAAATCCAGGCCTTGCAGCAACCATACTTGGCGCCTATGTGCTTACACGTTTAGCGCGCTGTAACTACGTCTGCGCCGAACCGGAAAACTGCGCCGGGCGTTGTTCGGGCCGCAATCGAAAGGGACTTGAGATATGACCACCAAGCTGCTCACCGCAACGCTCGCGCTTCTCATGTTGGGCACGCTGCCCGCAAGCGCCGACGACACCTTCATCACCAGCCAGAAGCTGACCGAATATCTCGCCAAGGACCGCTTGCTTGGCGCCAAAGTCACCGGCGCCGACGGCAAAATCATCGGCGACGTCGAAGACCTCATCATCGGCAGCGATGACCAAGTCGTTGGCGTCATCATGGGCGTCGGCGGTTTCCTCGGCATGGGCGAAAAGAAAGTCGCCGTCAAAACCTCCTCGCTTCAGCTCGAAGTGACCGACGGCAAAATGAACGTGCTGCTGCCCGGCGCGTCGAAAGACACGCTGACGGCGGCGCCTGCCTTCGTGCGCTCGGCGCCGAAGAAGGGCCTGCTCGAGCGGGCGGCGGAAAAAGTCAAAGAGATGAAAGATAAATCCTCCGCCACCGCCAAGGACGCCTATGACGCCGCCAAGGAAAAAGCTGGTCCTGCTCTCGAAAGCGCCAAGAAGCAGGCCAACGAGGCCATCGAGCAGGCCAAGGAAAAGGCCCAGGGCGTTGTCGACAAGGCGAAAGAAGCCGCCCAACCGGCAGCACCCGCAGACGCGCCGAAGCCATAACCGGCTAAATGCTTTTTGCCCGTCAAATCAATTAGGCCCGCCGCTGAGCCATCAGCGGCGGGCTTTTGCGTTGGGAACTTTTTAACGCCACAGCCGTTGAAATCCTGCCGTTCGCTTGAATGCGACCGCGAGAGGATTTTGTCATGGCTATCAACCGCTTTTTTGTAACAGGTGGCGTTCTGGCTGCAGCTTTTGTCGCAGCTTCCGTCGCAGCCTATGCCGGTGGCGATAAAGTTGCGCCCGCAGCACCCGAAGCCGTTCTGCCCGCTGCCGAAAAAGCCGACGCGGGACAGATGCTGTTCAACAACGCCTGCCGCACCTGCCACGCAACAAAAGCCGGCGACAATCGCCTCGGCCCGAGCCTCGCAGGCTTGATCGGCCGCAAAGCCGGCAGCGTTGAAGGTTTCAACTACTCGCCCGCGATGAAATCTGCCGGCATCACGTGGGACGAGAAAACGCTGGACGCGTTCATCGCCAATCCCGATGCTGTCGTGCCCGGCAACACCATGAAGCCGTACACCGGCATGACGTCGGCCGAGGATCGCAGCACGATCGTCAGTTTCCTGCGCGGCGGCGGCGGCTGAGGCCTTAGCGCTTACCCGCCGCCCTACCTGCCCATTGTCATTGCGACCGGCTGTCCGCGCGCGCCCCGCCCAAAGGCGATATTGCCGCACTGCAATAAATCGGCTAAACCCTTCTTTGGAAAGCCGCTTTCGCAGCGTCCGCGGTGGCATGGCCGGGCTAGTACACGCTCAAGCCTAAGCCACTGGACGGGAACGCAAAACGGCACCATCGACCGGCGCGGACCTGTCCCGGTGCGCGTCTCAGGAGATGAGCTATGAACATTCAGGGCAAACCGCTCGCTACAGCTCGCGCTGGTGAAACAGCGAAAATAAAGGTTGGCGCCAAGAGCGTCGATCTCGACGTCCGCTCCGGCACCATCGGCCCCGACGTCATCGATGTTGCCAATCTCTATAAAGAGACCGGCTGCTTCACCTACGATCCAGGTTTCACGTCTACCGCGAACTGCAAAAGCGCGATCACCTTCATCGACGGCGATAAGGGCGAGCTGCTGTATCGCGGTTACCCGATCGATCAGCTGGCCGAGAACACAAACTTCCTCGCCGTCTGCTACCTGCTGCTGCACGGCGAATTGCCGACCAACGGTGAGTTCATCAATTTCCGCCGCACCATCACGTCGCATACGATGGTGCACGAACAGATGACGCGGTTTTTCACCGGCTACCGGCGTGATGCTCACCCGATGGCCGTCATGGTCGGCACGGTCGGTGCGCTGTCGGCGTTCTATCACGACTCAACCGACATCAACGACACACGCCAGCGCGACATTGCCAGCCACCGCATGATCGCCAAGATGCCGACGATCGCGGCCATGGCCTACAAGTATTCCATCGGCCAGCCGTTCATCTATCCGCGCAACGACCTCGACTACACCTCGAACTTCCTGCAGATGTGCTTTGCCGTGCCGTGCGAGCCCTACGTCGTCAATCCGGTTTTGTCGCGCGCGCTGGATCGCATTTTCATTTTACACGCCGACCACGAACAGAACGCCTCGACCTCCACGGTACGCCTCGCTGGCTCGTCTGGCGCCAATCCGTTTGCGTGCATCTCGGCCGGCATCGCTTGCCTCTGGGGTCCAGCGCACGGCGGCGCCAACGAAGCCGCGCTCACGATGCTGCAGGAAATCGGCACGGTTGATCGCGTGCCGGAGTTCGTCACAAAGGCAAAGGACAAAACCTCGGGCTTCCGCCTGATGGGCTTTGGCCACCGCGTCTACAAGAACTACGACCCGCGCGCCAAGGTCATGCAGAAGACCTGCCATGAGGTGCTCGAAGCGACCGGCATGAAGGACGACCCATTGCTGAAAGTTGCGCTCGAACTCGAACGCATCGCCCTGCAGGACGACTACTTCATCAGCAAGAAGCTCTATCCCAATATCGACTTCTATTCCGGCATCACGCTGCGCGCGATGGGCTTCCCTGTCGATATGTTCACGGTGCTGTTCGCGGTCGCGCGTACGGTGGGCTGGATCGCGCAGTGGAAAGAGATGATCGAGGATCCCGAGCAGCGCATCGGCCGTCCGCGCCAGCTCTACATCGGCCCAGCCCGCCGCGATTTCCCCGCCGAGTGACGGGCCAAACAATCGAGTACCGCTGCTGCCGCCGCCTCGCTCGGCGTGCCGTGGTCGAGTTCCACTTTGCCCGGCACGCGCGAGAGCGCCGCAAGCTGAAGGTGGCGCGCGGGCGTGTCGTCGAAGATCTCCGCGACCGCCGCGCCCAGCGTCTCAGCGTTACAATCGTTCTGAATAAGTTCTGGAAAAATCTTCTCGCCAAGCACGAGGTTTGGCAGCAGCGCCATCTTGCTCGTCATCAGCTGCCGCACGATCCATGCCGTCACTGCATCCGACTTGTACGCCCCTACCATCGGCGTGCCGGCAAGCGCGAGTTCGAGCGTGACGGTGCCGCTCGCCGCGAGTGCCGCACGCGCCAGCCGCATGGCCGCGAACTTATCCGCCGCGCCATCGACGATGTGCGGACGCACGGCCCACTTGGCCGAGCTCGCCTCGATTTTGGCGCGCACGTGGCGCACCGCCGGAATGACGGCGTGAAACGTCCGCCCTCCCGCCGCAAGCCGGGCAATCGCACCGCCGAAATCGTCAATCATGCGCTCGACTTCGGACGACCGGCTGCCCGGTAGCACAAGTAGCGCCGGCTTGCCGTCATCGATGCCGAGCCGCTGCGCGAGCCCCGCCGCGTCGGCGTTACGGATCTCATCAAGCCGCTCGATCAGCGGGTGGCCGACATAGGTGCAATGCGGTCCGCCGAGACGCGCGTGCGCCTGCGGCTCGAACGGCAGCAGCGCCAGCACCTCGTCGATATAGCCGCGCATGCGCTTGGCGCGGCCCGGCCGCCACGCCCACACGCTCGGGGAGACGTAATCGATGATCGGAATATGTGGTGCGCGGCGGCGTATCCGCTTTGCAATCGGGTGCGTGAACTCGGGGCTGTCGATGATGACGACCGCGCCGGGCTTGGCGGCGATGGCCGCATCGACCGTTTGATAGACGCGGCGGACGATGCGCGGCAGCTTGGGCAGAATGTTGAGCGGCCCCATGACCGCGACGTCCTCGATGGGAAAGATCGAGTCGAGACCTTCGTGCCGCATGTCGTCGCCGCCGACACCGCTGAAAGTTACGCCGCCGCCGCACTTAGCCTTCAACGCCGCCATAAGTTTGGCGCCGAGCGCATCGCCAGAGTGCTCGCCCGCGACGACGAAAATGCTCAGAGGTTTTTGCGCCGCGCCGGTCATGTGTTCGCGCCTCGCGTACCGCTGCCCGCCACTGCAGCGACAAACATCCCGAGCTTTCCAACGAGGTCGATCGCAGCGGCTGGCTGCATGTCCGAAGGACTCAAAACGACAACACCCTCCAAGCCCGCCTCCGCTGCGCCGCGCAACGTCGCCTCATCGAGCACGTACCGCTGATTGAGCACCGCGACGCCCGCCAGCCGCCGGCCCTTGGCCGTCACGCGCGCCAGCACGTCGCACGGCGGCTCGCTAGCGCCAATCGCCAGCACGCGCTTTTTCCGCACCACCAGCGCCGATCCGGTACCAAACCGTTCGAGCACGCGCATGACGTTGACGCCGCGCGCGATGTCCCGGTTCAGCGCCGCCTTCGGCTTGATCGCACCGAGCCCGATTGTGCCAACGCGCTCGTCCGCTGTTTCATGTCCAGTCTCTGCATCGTCCGCATCGCTGACGCCGGTCACGAACAGGCCTGCCGCATCCGCCGCGCCGATCAATGCCAATCTCTCGCCGACGAGAACGTGTCCGCTCATCGCCGCGATGCCCGCAAGACCCGCGTAAATCGCGCGCGCAACCGTCCCGGGCCCGATCGCCGGCAAGTCGACGCGCAGATCTTGTCCCGGCTTCGGCCGCTTGACCAGCACGCCGTCGCGGCGGCGGCTCGCATCGCCGCCGCGTTGTGCCGCTAAGCGCGTCAGCATCCGGTCCGTCCCTTCGGCGCCTTCGATAGCTTCGATTGTGCCGCCCGACAGCACCGCAGCCTGGCCGATATCGTGACGCCCAAGCGCCCTGATAAGCGCCAATCCACGCGCGATATCGGCGTCGTCGCGCGGCGAGGGCAGCAAAGCCGTCAGCGCACCCTCGCCAATCAGCAAGTCGGGTGCCACGCGCGCCGCCCCGACAACGCGAAATCCGCGCGCCTCGAACAGTCCAAGAATGCCGCGCAGCAGCGCGTCGTCGCCGCCGGCCGTCAGCGCCCGGAGGATCGCTGGCAACGACGTCAGCAGCGCCATATCGGGCCGCGCCTTTTTCATGTCTGGCCGCGCCATCGTTCCAACCAGCATGACGTCGGTGATGCCGGCCCCGCGCAGTGCCTTGACGGCGCGGGTGAGCCGTGACCAGTGCACCACTGTGTGCGGGAAAGCGCGCAACGCGTCGTCCGCGTCGCCTTCGATCATAATGACATGTAGTTTTTCGCCGCGCGCGGTAACGCTTCGCGCAATCTCAACCGGAAAATTGCCGCCGCCCGCGACGATGCCAATCCTAGAAGGTCCGCCGGCCATGGCCCGGCCTCACGCTTCCGCGCCGTTCTTCGGCGTGCACAGCGAGCGCTTACCGCCGACACGAATGAAGGCGATGATTTCCTGCACGATCGGGTGCGCGGCGAATTCCTTTTCCACATCCTCCATGCGCTCGACGAGCGTGCCTTCGGCCGCGAACAAAAACCGGTAGGCGCGGCGCAAATCGTGAATGTCGGCGCGTGAAAATCCGCGCCGCTGCAGGCCGACGATGTTGAGCCCCGACAAATACGCCCGGTTGCCCAGTGCCATGCCGTACGGGATCAGATCGTTTTCGAGCCCAGACATGCCGCCGACGAAGGCGTGCGGCCCGACGCGCGCAAACTGAATGACCGCCGCGCCGCCACCGATGATGACGTAGTCGCCGATCGTGCAATGGCCGGCCAGCATGACGTTGTTGGAAAAGATGACGTTGTTGCCGACGTTGCAATCGTGGCCAACGTGGCTGTTGGCCAGGAACGCGCAGCCGGAGCCGACGGTTGTCACCGAGCCGCCGCCGGCCGTGCCCGGGTTCATCGTCACGCCTTCGCGGATGATGCAATCGGCGCCGACAACAAGCGAGCACGGCTCGCCCTGATATTTCAGATCCTGCGGCTGATGCCCGATCGACGCAAACGGGAAAATCCGCGTCCGCGCCCCGATCGTTGTGGTGCCAGCCACCACCGCATGACTGATCAGCTCGACGCC
>JANNSR010000134.1:0-21263 GCA_031402935.1 Hyphomicrobium sp.
GACGAGGGCCGCCATGCTGGCTGAATGATGCGGTGAGCGGAACGGCCGCTCGATCGTCAGTTTGCCGCCCATCAGCTCGCCCGCGAGCGAATGGATCATCGAGACTTCGAGGATTTCCGGCATTGCGTAGCAAACGCACCAGCAAAAAGCTGGCAAATCCGAGGACTTAAACGATGATAGTGAAGCTGGCGATCCACCCGGATCAAATCCGCTGGTATGTCCAAAGCGCTCTAAACGGCTTTGATACCCTAGACAAAGACGATGCCATCGAGAACGCATGTCACGACCTGCGCAGCATCCTGACCTATCTCGACGCGCTAGATGCGGCAGACAAAGCCGTTGCTGTAGCGGGCGTCGAAGGGATCAAACCGAGCGTCCGGTTGGAACTTCGTGTCGGTCAAGACAACGCTGGTCATCAGCCCCACCTCAAGATTGCGAGGTTCCCAACGGTCTAGAGGTTTTTCAGGGTTGTCGATTTGAGTGCTCGCCAAAAGGTACTTGTCTTTGGTCGAGCGGTAGACGCCATACGGCGCAATCAGGCGCTCGGCGTGGTCGTCTTTGTATCGAACGCGAACCAGCAACCGATTTTTCACGGCCTCGCAAAGCATCGCCTCAAAGTTTAATTTTCGGGGTGCAGGCGCGTCGTCTTGCGAACCCAATGCCCAGCTTGGTTTTCGAGCCATGTCTGCACTCCAGAATCGGTTTCTGGGGAGAATAATACCATGGCAGACCCTCATGTTATCACCGCCCTATCCCGCAAGCGTTCCGAGCTATCTGGCGACATTCAGACTGCGCAAGCCAAGCTCCGGCAGATGGTCTTAGACCTAGAACGTCTGGACGCTACCTTGCTCATGTTCGATCCTGACTACCGGATCGAGGCGATAAAGCCCAAGGCATTCCGGCCACCGGACGATTGGTCAAAGCGGGGAGAAATGACCCGGATCATTCTCGGAATCATGAGGCAAGCGTCGGAGCCGCTGACAGCGCGTGACGTGGCGCTACAGTTGATCGCAGAGCGGGCCTTAGACCCGGATGACAAGATGGTCCGGCTTATGACCAAGCGCTGTGGCGTGGCTTTACGAGGCCAGCGCGACAAGGGCGTCACGCGGTCTATGGACGGTCCGGGAATGTCAGTGCTGTGGTCTCTCAGCGTTGGCTAGTGGCAGTGATAACCGCCGTGAACATTGTCATTGTGACAGCGGTTAGCATCGAGGCCGCCGCCATGCGCAAACAAGGACGTGGCTGTCGCAGCAAGTACGACCAGCGACAAAACGAGTTTTTTCATATCGAAACTCCCCATACAGCAACCATCAGAGCCTATACAATCTGTACGCGTTGCCAAGGGGTGTGCTGAATCTAGGGAATGATGGTGACGCATTCGCCAGCCGGTATCTTGTCGAGTTTCAGCGTCGCCTTGCCGTCAACGGCTACGGCATCGGCTTGAACCGCACGGCACTCTGCCGGTGCAGGCCATGTGTACCAGAGTACCAAAGCAAAGATGGCCAGCGCGACGGCAACGGTGATCTTGATGTCCGTAGGCCAAGGGCCAGGGGAGCCGTAGTCAGGGGATTTTTCGTAACCGGAAGGCATCGCACATCTTCAGTCGGATTCGAAAACACACCGGGAATATGCTATGATTCTCGCTCGGCAAACTGAGATCACCATCCAAAACCGAACCACGCCCTAACGTTCTAGCCGCGACGCAATGGGGCGTCGGCAGCGGTGGCTGTACCTGCCATCAGAGCAAGGGGGTGATTGATGTGATGCCGAGAGTTTATGTCCGTTTTTATACGCGCATAAGATACGGACAGCTTGAGCATGTATGTACTCATACTCGACGTTGGCCGAATTCGGTCTAATCACTGGTTCGGCTATGTGAGGTAGCCGGATATAAACAAGACTGGCGAGAGCGTCTTTGCTGGCAGGCGGGGCGCTCTCGTCTTTATTAAAGTGATTTTCTTAATAAATCAAGACCTCGCGCGTTGCCAATACCCTTTCCAGTTGCGTGATACCGGGTGCGCCATCGCAAGGCCAATCGCCTTGTTCGTCACTTTGCCGTTGTCATCCATGCGATGATCTTCAAGCCAAGCCGCGTGACCGGCGTAGGCGTGAAGATGCTGGGCTGAGACGTGGTGATGCTGGCCTTCGACCATTTTGCGAAGGCGCGAAAAGTAGCTTTCGACTTGGTTCGTGCAGACGCCGTTCAATGAGTACGCTTCGCTGTGATTGATGCGGAGCGTGGGGAACAGCGCGTGCAGCGCATCCCAGTGCGAGGCTTCGTCGGCGTGAACTTCGGCCGAGCGGTTCACGTTGCGCCATACCAGCGCGACGCCTTCGGCTTCCTGCTTGGCAACGAACGACAACGTGCGGCCCTTGCGCTGGCGGATCGCGACGACAACGCGGCGCTTGCCGGTCTGGTTCTCAGACAGACGGCGGTCAACGCGATCTTCCTTCATGTTGGCCGGACGGATGTGGCCGCCGAAATATGCGCCATCGACTTCAACCGTGCCGTCGAGTTTGTGGCCAGCCGTCTCCGAGGCCAGCGCTTCGCGGAGCTTGTGCGCCCAAACCCATGCCGTCTTGTGCTGCACATCGAGATCGCGCGAAAGCTGCATCGCTGAAACGCCCTTAGCGGCGTTGGCGACGATGACGACGGCCGCCAGCATGTCAGTAAAGCTGAGCTTCCGGCTGGCGAAGATCGTGCCCGACGTGACCGAGAATTGGTGATGGCACGCCCTGCACTTGAACTTGCGGCGGGTGGCGATCTCGTAGGCTTTGTCATGGTCACAGCGCGGGCAAATGGCGATGCCGTTTTCCCAGCGGAGCTTGCGGAACAGGTCATAGGCCGGGCCTTCCCCGTTCTGGAACACGTCCTTGAGGGAGATCGTCCGGGCCGCCGAAGTCAGCTTGAATTGCGTTGCCATGCCACCACCTGCGATACCTATGTATCGTATATGATGGCATCATGTATCGTTGTCAATAGCAAAAGCATCGTATATGATGATAATAGTCACATAGGAGATGCAACATGCCGGAAAAGACGGACTGGGAAGCCAAGGTTCAAGGGTTGCTGAAATCCGAGCTTAAAAAGCGCGGAGTGACCTATGCCCAGCTCGTTGAAAAACTGGCAGCAGTCGGAGTGCACGAAACAGAACCCAACATCCGCAATAAGCTGGCGCGCGGGAAGTTCACGGCGGCATTTATGGTGCAATGCCTTGACGTGATCGGTTGCCAGTCGCTGCGGCTCGCTAACGACTAGGTGTCATCGTCTGGTAGGGGGATGATGTCCCGCACTGCCGTAATGCGGTACGCGACAGGCTTCCCGTTTAGGCGCTCAGTATAGCAATCAACAAAGAAGCCCTTTTTGTAGACGTTTTTTTCGTCTTCTCGGATCTCTGTCTCAATTCGCTCCCTTGCCATATCGGTTTCGAAGGTTATTCCCAGTGGCTTCGGGTGTACGGCCTCTATAATAGCCTGTAGTTTTGTTTTTCTGCCTACGTCTGATGCGGTGACAGTCGTTTGTATGAAAACCATCATCTTGTTTTCGAACATCTCGTATGCCGGAAGATCAATCGCCGCCTTTTGCAGTTGAAGCGTCTCGCGCGCTTTTTTTGCTTGAACAGTATCAAATTCCATTGTCAGGCGGGTAGTGGTCTTCGTCTTGTGATATTCAAGCGATGAAATCGCAGACTTCCCATCCGGGTCATTTGCGATAAGCTCCACAGCACCCATCAAGTCTTTAATGTCTGTTTTCGAAGCCGTCTCGTCCCGCACACCTTCAATGTATTGTTTAATCTTGCCGCCAAATCGCCGGACAAATCCGTCAACGATCAGGGCGTTGTCCATATTAGCTATCAGAGGCTGAATAACTGGCAACAGCTCGATAATTATCGAGCCCTTTCGGATGTCTTGTACGAATAGGCGTGCCGCCCCTTTCAAGTTCGGGTGTTCTCGTCTCAGATATAGATCGAATTGATTGGCGACAGCGGCAAACGAGCCGACGAGAGCAACTAGCTCCGCAGGGTCCTTGAGGCAGATGCGAAGCTCAACAAACGGCTTACCCTCTTGCATCAGATCATGATAGCTGACGCTCTCTCCACTACTAGTAGTCACCGAGAATTCCTTTCTCGGCACGCCATAGCTGAACGCTATTCAGCCCAAAGGCTTGGTGCGTTTGCTACGCAATGCCGAGGATTTCTTCCGGCGCCAAGGGCGGCAGGATCGACGGCAGGCGGGCTGCCAGCATTGATTTGCCCGATCCTGGCGGGCCAATCATCAGAAGGTTGTGGCCGCCTGCAGCCGCGACCTCGAGCACGCGCTTCGCCGTTTCCTGACCCTTGATGTCGCGGAGATCAGGCAGAACGCCCTGCGCCGGTACGATATTCGGTTTGGGGCGCGACAGCGTTTGCAGGCCTTTGAAGTGATTGACGAGCGACAGCAGGTGAGGCGCGGCAAGAATATCGACGCCTTCGCCCGCCCAGGCGGCTTCAGGGCCGCAGGCGGCCGGGCAGATCAGGCCCTTACCAATGGCATTGGCGCCGATGGCGGCGGGCAGAGCGCCCGGCACGGCACGGATGGCGCCATCGAGCGCCAGTTCGCCGATGGCCGCAAAACCCTCGATGGCGTCGGGTGCGATGGCTTCCATGGCCGACATCATGGCCAGCGCGATGGCGAGGTCGAAATGGCTGCCCTCTTTTGGCAAATCGGCGGGCGCGAGATTGACGGTGATGTGCTTGTAGGGGAGGCCGACGACGTGGAAGGCCGGCGCGCCAGGCGTGATGCGGACTTGGACCTCGACGGGCCGGGCTTCGACACCGATGAACGCCAGCGTTGCGATTTGCCCGTACATGACGCCCCTCCAACACCTCGAACGCTAGTCCGCGTGCGGAGGGCTGTCAAGAACAAATGTGGAACATTCAACCGGGTTCTTTTCGCGTCAGCGGCGGCTCTGGCTGGAGCCAGCGACCTTAGCCTCAATCGCGTCCCAGATCATGGCGGCGATGTCGTTGCCACCAAAGGCTTTGACTTGGCGGATGCCGGTCGGCGAGGTGACGTTGATCTCGGTCAGATAGGGGCCGATGACGTCGATGCCGGTGAACAGCAGGCCGCGCGCCTTGAGTTCGGGCTTCAGGCGTTCGCAGATCTCGTGGTCGCGTTTGGTCAGTTCAACCGCCGTTGCCGTGCCGCCGACGTGCAGGTTCGAGCGTGTTTCGCCGGCTTGCGGCACGCGATTGATCGCGCCAGCGATCTCGCCATCGACGAGGATAATGCGCTTGTCGCCGTCTTTGACCTCTGGCCGGTACTCCTGAACCATGAACGGTTCGCGGAACACGGTTTGGAACAGTTCGACAAGCGACGACAGGTTGCCGTCCTCGGGCCGGATGCGGAACACGGCGGCGCCGCCATTGCCGTACAGCGGCTTGACGATGATGTCCTTGTACTCGGCGCGAAACGCGATGACGTCGTCGAGCTGGCGCGTGACCAGCGTCGGCGGTATCAGATCGAGGAAGTCGAGCACGAACAGCTTTTCCGGCGCGTTGCGGACGTGCGCGGGGTCGTTGACGACAAGCGTGTGCGGGTGAATGCGCTCCAGCAGATGCGTCGTCGTGATGTAAGCCATGTCGAATGGCGGGTCCTGGCGCAGCAACACGCAATCGCGCTGCGACAGGTCTTCGATGCGTGCATTCGAGAGCTCATAGTGATCCCCGAACTTGTCGGAGACGCGCAAGGCCGCGCCACGCGCCAGCAGCTTCTTTCCGGAGAGCGCCAGATTCTGCGGCGTGTAGTAGAAAATGTCATGGCCGCGCTTTTGCGCCTCGAGCAAAATAGCGAACGTACTATCGCCACGAATGTCGATTTTCTCGACGGGGTCCATCTGGCAGGCGATGCGAAGGGGCATGAGAGTCCGGAGTTGCGGGGCGGGTAAGTCCTATAGCCTATAGCACAGTTGACGCGCCGTCACAGGTTTCAGGCTTCAAGAGTAGAACACGGGTACGCCCGATGACTTGCAAAAAAACCTCGCAATTGCGCATTAAGTTTGAGCGCTCGCGCGCACTGATTTTTACCACGAACGCGATATGACAGATGCATTCATTTCAAAAACCCAGGTTGCTGCCATGACAAGTCTTGCATCATCTCCGCGCCCCGCAACTTTGACCGACCGGCGCACGAGCCAGCGCCGCGATTGTTCGTTTGCGGCGCAGATCAAAATTGCCGGCGAAGCGCCGATCCCGTGCAAGGTCATCAACGTCTCCGCGATGGGGGCGCTGCTGCAGCTCAACGTCGTGATGGGTTTGCCGCCGGCGTTCAAGCTGATCGTCGACGCTGAAATGTTCGAGGCCGAGTGCGAGGTGCGCCACCAGACCGGCGTCAACGTCGGCGTGATGTTCACGTCGAACCGGCTGGAGGCGATGGCGAAGTTTGGTTAGTTCGTCATCCTCGAACGGATGAGCCTGCGAGACCGTTCGAGGATCCAGCGCAAGGCGTGCCGAAGGCACAATGTCGTACTTTGAAATGGAAGTTCTTGCGCTGGATCCCCGGCTATCGACGCGCAAGTGCAAAGCGCGCTCAGCCGAGGATGACGTTTTACTGCTACTCACAAAAAACTATACGGGTCGACATCAAGCGTGATGCGGATGTCGCCTTTGAGTTTCGGGATCGCGGCCGACCAGGCGCGCAGGTATCCTTGCATATCGGCGTCGCGCGGGGCTTTGACGAGCAGGCGCCAGCGATAGCGGCCGCGCACAATGGCGATCGGCGCTTCGGCGGGACCGAGGACGGAAATTTTTTCCGATTGCGGGGCGCGGCGGGCAACGTCACGCGCGGTGCGCTCGGCCAGTTCCTTATCCCGCGCCGAGACAATGACGGCGGCGAGACGGCCATAGGGCGGAAGCATGCCTGATTGCCGGGTTCTGATCTCGTAATTTAAAAACGCTTCGCGATCGCCCGCGACGATGGCCTGCATGACAGGATGCTCGGGCAGATGCGTTTGCACGAGACCCTTGCCGACCATGTGCGTGCGCCCGGCGCGGCCCGTCACCTGATGCAGCAATTGGAATGTGCGTTCTGCCGCGCGCGGGTCGGCGCCGTGGGCGAGGCCGAGATCGCCATCGACAACTCCGACGAGGGCGAGGCCGGGGAAGTTGTGACCCTTGGCGACGATTTGCGTGCCGATGATGATGTCGACCTCGCCGCGTTCGATGCGGTGGATCATCTCGCGCATTTCGACGAGGCTCGGGATCAGATCGGACGATAGCAGCGCGACGCGAGCGTCGAGAAAGCGCTCGGCGACTTCTTCCGCGACGCGCTCGACGCCAGGCCCGCAGGCGACGAGACTGTCGGGCGCGGCACACTTCGGGCATTTTTCGGGAAGCGAGAGTGTGAAGCCGCAGTGGTGGCAGTTGAGCCGCTTCTTGAAGCGATGCTCGACAAGCCACGCCGAACACTGTGGACATTCGATGCGATGACCGCAGCTTCTGCACAGCGTCAGCGGCGCGTAACCGCGACGGTTCAGGAACAGCAGCGACTGCTGGCCCTTGCCGAGCGTTTCCGTCATCGCTTCGATCAAACGCGGCGCGATCCATTTGCCCTTGTCGGGTTGTTCGCGGCGAAGGTCGATTGCGGAAACCTCGGGAAGCTCTAGTCCAGAAAAGCGGCCCGGCAGGACGACGTGACGATAGCGGCCCGTCATCGTGTTGACGTGGCTTTCGATCGACGGCGTGGCCGACGACAGCACAACCGGGAATTTTCCGAGATTGCCGCGTACGACGCACATATCACGGCCTTGGTAATGAACCCGATCATCCTGCTTGAAACCCTGGTCGTGCTCTTCATCGACAACGATCAGGCCAAGCTCGGGGAAGGGGAGGAACAGCGCTGAGCGGGCGCCGACGACACAGCGGACTTCGCCGCGTGCGACGCCTTTCCAGATGCGGCCGCGTTCGGCGGCAGCCAGGGCTGAATGCCACTCAACCGGTTTGACGCCGAAGCGGCGCTGAAAGCGGTCGAGGAATTGGCTGGTCAGCGCGATTTCGGGCAGCATGACGAGGGCCTGCTGGCCAGCCTCAATCGTGCGGGCGACAGCTTCGAAATAAACCTCGGTTTTGCCCGAGCCCGTGACGCCATCGAGCAAGGTGACGGAATAGGTCTCGGCATCGACCGCCGATTGCAGCGTTGCGACGGCGCGGGCTTGATCGTCGGAGAACTGCGTTGCGTCGTGATTTGGATTGGGGCGCGGGAAGCTGCGCTCAGGAATCGCGACTTCGACGAGTGAGCCTGCGAGCACAAGGCCGTCGATGACGCCGGTCGAGCATCCGGCGAGCTGTGCGAGTTCTGATTTGGCGCGGATCAAACCATCCTGCGCGATGTCTAGCGCGCGGGTGCGGGCAGCCGTCATTTTGGCGGGTGGTGGTGCGCCATCAACAAGCGACACGCCGAAGCGCGGCTTGGGAGCTTCAAACGCCTGCTCGGCGCTCATCATCATGCGCGCGACCATACCAAGGGGGGCAAGCGTGTATTTTGCGATCCACTCGGCGAAGCGCAGCGATATGACCGGCAGCGGCGGCACGTCGAGGCGCGAGGTTAGTGGTTTCAGCTTTTTGGGATCGACCGGCTTTTGCGCGCCGCGCGGCTCGTCCCAGACAATGCCGATACGCGATTGCGGGCCGAACGGTACCAGCACGAATTGCCCCGGGGCGACGTCGATACCCTCGGGCACGAGGTAATCGTAAGTCTGGTCGAGCGCGACCGGCATCAGCACGGGCACAGTTGGCCCGGCCGCCTGCTGGCCGTCTGGCAGGTCCTTATCCAAAGGTGCGAACAGACTATCCAAAGGGCGCGCCGCGAGGCTAGAAGCTTCTGATCAGAATCACCGGGTTCTAGCCTAGGCTGCCGGATGCGGCGAGCTAAGGGCAAATCTACCCGGACGTTGGGGACTTTCGAGGAGCCGGATATGAAATTTTTCGTCGATACCGCAGACGTGGCCGAGATCAAGGAGTTGGCGGCGACGGGTCTGCTCGACGGCGTGACGACGAACCCGACGCTGGTTGCGAAGGCAGGCCGCGATTTCAAGGAGATCGTGGCCGAGATTTGCGCAATTACGCCTGGTCCCGTTTCAGCAGAGGTGGCGGCGACCGACTACGCCGGCATGATGCTTGAAGCCGAAGTGCTGCGCAAAATCGCCAAGAACGTCACGATCAAAGTGCCGCTGACGATGGACGGCTTGAAGGCATGCAAGGCGCTGACTGGCGACGGCACGATGGTCAACGTGACTCTGTGCTTTTCAGCCAATCAGGCGTTGTTGGCGGCAAAGGCGGGCGCGACGTTCGTGTCGCCGTTCATCGGCCGATTGGATGACATCGGTTTCAATGGCATGGACGTGATCCGCGAAATTCGCGCCATTTACGACAACTACCCGGGGCTATCGACCGATATCCTCGCGGCGTCGATCCGCACCGTCAATCACGTCAAGGAAGCAGCATTGATCGGCGCTGATGTGGCGACGATGCCACCGTCGATTTTGAAGCAGCTGGTGAAGCACCCGCTGACGGACTCAGGGCTCGCGACATTCGTCGCGGACTGGAAAAAGACGGGGCAGAAGATTGGGTGAGCGCACCTCTACTTCGGCAAATGCCGCGCGAAGTCTCTTGCAAGATGCAGGATACGAACGACAAGTATACCGGTGCTATCCTTAGCGAAGAAAATTGCGTGCTGTCCGCAACTGTACTGATGGAACGTTCGCGTGCGGCCAACCCACGCGCGGCCGAGACGCGGATCGTCCGTAACGCGCTGCAATCCAGCTTCGAGTTCGGCCTTATATTTCTGCGCTTGCGATAAGCCGAATGACTCGATCGTGTAGACGAAAATATCCTCGAGATCGTCGATCGCCTGTTCGGAGAGGCGAAACTTAGCCATGCTTCTTGGCGCGGGCTTTAGCTGATTTCCAGGCATCGTCGAGCGTGCGGCGGCTGACGCCACTTGCAGCGCCAATTTCGAGCGCCTCGATCAGTACTTCTTTGAGTTCTTGATCGCGGCGGATCAAATCGCGCATGTAGTCGCTGGCGTTGGCGTAACGGCCGGTCTTGATCTGGGCTTCAATCCAATCGCGCATCGGATCTGGCAGAGAGACGTTCATTGTAGCCATAATTTTCTCCTCACAGCATGATGACAGGTTTTGGCAAACTTTGTCAATTTTTGGAGGCGCACGAATTTTCGACGATTAACCCAACATTTTTTTCGTGAAAGTTATCCCCGCGTTCTGAGCGCATGGCACACTGGCGGTAAGGGCTCATTTCGGGCCTTTCATGGTTAAGGACATGGGCGGCTCGTGACACTGAAGACGCTAACAACAGGACTGCTTGTTCGCTTTGCCGAGATCGCCGGCGAGGCGAATGTGCTGTCGCGGCCAGAGGACCAAGCCGCGTATTTGCGCGAGTGGCGCGACTTGTACGTGGGCAAGGCGCTGGCCGTTTTGCGGCCCGGAACGACGGAGCAGGTTTCGCGCATTCTGGCGCTAGCCAACGAGCACGGCATCGGCGTCGTGCCGCAAGCGGGGAACACAGGCCTTGTCGGCGGGCAGATTCCGTCAACGCGCGGCGACGAGATCGTGCTGTCGGTCGCTCGGCTGAAAAAAGTTCGCAACGTCGATGCCGACGGCGGCACGATGATTTTAGAGGCCGGCGTGACGCTTAGCGATGCGCAAGGCGTTGCGGAGAAGGCTGGGCGGTTGTTCCCGCTATCGCTGGCGTCCGAGGGTAGCGCGCAAATTGGCGGCGTGCTTGGCGCGAACGCGGGCGGTACGGCGGTGCTCGCGTACGGCAATGCGCGCAACCTAACGCTCGGCCTTGAGGCCGTGCTGGCCGATGGGCAAGTTTGGAACGGCTTGCGGACGTTGAAAAAAGATAACACAGGGTACGATCTACGCGACCTGCTGATCGGCTCTGAAGGCACGCTCGGCGTCATCACGGCGGCGGCGCTGAAAATGCTGCCCAAGCCGCTCGAGCAGGCGACGGCGCTTGTTGCGCTCGATAGCCCGGCGGCGACCCTGAAGCTCTTCAAGTTGGCGGAGGCGAAAGCGGGCAGCACACTGACCACGTTTGAATTCTGGGTGCGCGAGGCGATGAACTTCGCACTCGCCCATATTCCGAACACGCGCGACCCGTTTAGCGCCACGCATCCGTGGTACGCGCTGATCGAAATTTCGAGCGGCGAGACAGGTGGGCGGGCAGCAAGCCAGCTTGAGGCGCTACTGACGAACGCGAGCGAGGCCGGATTGGTGCGCGACGCGGTGATCGCGGGTTCGTTGGCGCAGTCCCGCGATTTGTGGCGCTTGCGCGAGAGCCTTTCGGAAGCACAAAAGCCAGCCGGCGGCAGCATCAAGCACGATATTTCTGTGCCGGTTGCGCGGATTCCGGAATTCATTGAACGCGCGGCGCCGGTCGTCCAACGCGTGTGCCCGGGCGCGCGGCCGGTGCCGTTCGGGCATTTCGGTGATGGCAACCTGCATTACAACGTGACGCAGCCCATTGGCATGGAGCGGGCAGCGTACTTGGCGCTTTGGGAGGATATGTCGGAGGCGGTGCACGCGCTTGTGGCCGAGATGGATGGGTCGATTTCGGCGGAACATGGCATCGGCCAGATGAAGCGCGCGGCATTGATGCGGCATAAATCGCCGGTCGAACTCGACATGATGCGGGCGATCAAGCGGGCGCTGGACCCGAAAGGCATTTTGAACCCAGGAAAGGTGTTGTAGTTGCGATGGAGTGCCGAGTTAACGAAGCGTTAACGCGTTCCGCGAGACTGTCGCGATCGCAAATGGAGAGAAGTTCAACTGACCGAAACACTCGACGAGATCCTGGCAGGTGACGCGGAACTACCGCTCGGCAATGATTTGCGCGAGGCGGTTGCGGGATGGCTTGTGCATTTGACGGCCGAACGAGGCCAGAGCCCGGCGACGCTGAACGCCTATGAACGCGACGTGCGTCAGTTTTTGAGCTTTCTCAAAGGCCATCTCGGGCACCCTCCATGCCTTGGCGATTTGGCGCGGTTGGACGCCAAGACAATCCGCGCGTTTCTCGCCAAGCGGCGCAAAGAGGGTGCGGTGTCGCGCTCGCTGGCACGCACCTTGTCGGCGCTGCGCATGTTTTTCCGCTGGATGGAGCGCGAGGACACGCTCAAAAACCGCGCCGTGCTGCAGATCGCGCTGCCGAAAATTCCGCATTCAGTGCCAAAGGCGCTGAACGTCGAGGCGGCGGCAACCGTTGTTGGAGCGGTTGACGGCGGCGACTGGATCGCGGCGCGCGATACGGCCGTCATGATGCTGCTTTACGGCTGCGGACTGCGCATTAGCGAGGCGCTGAGCCTGACGCCGCGAACCGCACCGCTCAATGGCCGCGACGTGATGATGATCACCGGCAAGGGCGGTAAGGAACGTATGGTGCCGGCATTGCAGATCGTCAGCGATGCGATCGCGCGTTATGCCGAATTGTGCCCGCATGTGCTCGACTTTGATGAGCCGCTGTTCCGGGGTGCGCGCGGGGGGCCGCTGTCGCCGCGGCTTATCCAGCTGGCGATGGAACAACTACGCGAGGATCTGGGCCTGCCTGATACCGCCACACCGCACGCACTGCGTCACTCGTTTGCAACGCACTTGCTGTCAGCTGGGGCGGATTTACGACAGATTCAAGAACTGCTCGGTCACGCCTCGCTCTCGACAACGCAGATCTATACCGAGGTGGATGCCAGCCGGCTTTTGGCGGTTTATGACAAAGCACACCCGCGCGCCCGCAGCGGCCCGCTATAGGAAACAGCCTCATGCACATTCGCCGCTATGTTCTTGGAATTGGCGCATCCCTTGCTGCCGCGCTTTTAGCGATGCCAGCGTCGCACGCCGAGGCGCCAGCTAAAGCGCCACTCGTGTGCACCGGCGTCGATATGCTGGCGGAAGCTGAAACCAAGGACCCCGAGCTTTTCAAAAGTGTAACCGAGCAAGCGAAGAAGCTTGAGAATGGTGAAGCGATCCTTTGGAAAATCGAAAAAGCCGGCGTCGCGCCGTCGCATTTGTTCGGCACAATCCACATCAGTGATGCGCGCGTGACGGCGATGACGGACAAGGTCAACAAGGCACGCACTGACGCCAAAACGGTTGTGCTTGAGTTTGTCGGCGGATCGGATAGCGCCATGGCGACGATGATGGCGAATGCCGGCGAGAAGCTGATCTATACCGATGGGCGCACGCTTGAGGCACAGTTGACGACGGAAGAATTCAAGCAGGTTCAGGCGCTGGTTGCCAAAGATGGCATGCCGGCCGACGTCGCCATGGTGATGCGCCCGTGGCTGATCAATCTTTTGCTGGCGATTTCGGACTGCGAGAAAAAGCAGATGGAAGCGGGTGCCGCGGCGCTCGACTCAAAGATCGAAAGCGACGCAGCGGCCAAGGGGCAGGCGCTCGCCGGGTTAGAGACACCGGAAGAGCAACTCGACGCCATGACGCGCATTCCCGACGATCAGCAGGTTCAAATGCTGAAAGCCGGACTGAAGTATGCCGACCGCACGCAGGACATGCTTGAAACGCTGGTGCAGATGTACCTGAAGCGCCAGATCGGCGCGGCGATGCCGTTCAACATTGCGCTGGCTGCCAAGCACGGCACGCCGGCGTCGGCTTACGACGGCTTCCTGAAAATTCTGCTCGTTGATCGCAACATCAAGATGCGCGACAAGGCGGTGCCGATACTCGACAAGGGTGGAGCTTTCATCGCAGTTGGCGCCATGCACTTGCCGGGCGACACGGGACTGGTGAGGCTGCTGCGCGACAAGGGCTATACGGTGACGGCGGCGGAATGAAGGACTAGAACCTCGTAGCCGCGGCGTAGCCGGCGGTGGCGACGATACCAGTCAGCACCGTGCCCCAGGCAATGTCGGCAATTGTGATGCCGAGCGGCCAGTCCTTCAAGGTCGCCATGTTGGTCAGGTCGTAGGTGGCGTAGCAGAAAAAGCCGAATGCGGCGCCGAGAAAGGCCGCTCTCGTCCAATCGCCCGATTCAACCGCCGGGTTGACCGCGAACATCATGATGCCGGCGATGTAGATCAGATAGAACACGATGGCTGCCGGGATATTGAAGCCGTCGCCCATCAGGTGGCCAATGGACGACCGGTAGAAATCCTTGGCGATCAGGCCGAGCCACGTCAGATCGACGACCAGGAACACGGCGAGCATGGCGATATAGGTGATAGCGAGTTTCATGGACGGGCAGCTCCGGATCGCGATTGGACTGCCGCAGAGGTGGCAGCGTCACTTAATTAACGCAAGCACCGCGACTTTGGTTCGCTACATGTGGATGGCGCGCTTGGCGGCGGCCATGGCGGCTTCCTTGACGGCTTCGGTCAACGTCGGGTGGGCGTGACAGGTGCGGGCGAGATCTTCCGCCGAACCACCGAACTCCATCAGGACTGAGGCTTCGGCAATGATGTCGCCGGCGTTGGCGCCGATGATATGCACGCCGAGGATGCGGTCGGAACTAGCGTCGGCGAGGACTTTGACGAAGCCGTCCGTCGTACGGTTGACCTTGGCGCGGCCATTGGCCGTGAAGGGGAATTTGCCGGACTTATAGGCAATGCCGGCGGCTTTGAGCTCTTCTTCCGTTTTACCGACGCTTGCGACTTCGGGGTGGGTGTAGATCACATTCGGGATGACGTCATAGTTCACATGACCGGCCTGACCGGCGATCAGCTCGGCGACGGCGATGCCCTCGTCCTCGGCCTTGTGGGCCAGCATGGGCCCGGCGATAACGTCGCCGATGGCGTAAACGCCGGTGACGTTGGTCTGGTAGTGGCCATCGACCAGAATGCGCTTTTTGGCATCGAGCGCGACGCCAGCTTCGGCGAGGCCGAGGCCTTCGGTGAATGGGGTGCGGCCGACGGCGACGAGGACGAAGTCGGCGGCGATGGTCTCGGTGGCGCCGCCTGCGGAGGGTTCGACTTTCGCCGTAAGGCCGGTCGCGTTTTTGTCAACGCCAGTGACTTTGCTGGACAAGCGGAAGGCGATGCCCTGTTTTGCCAGAATGCGCTGGAATGATTTGGCGACGTCGGCGTCCATGCCGGGCAGGATGCGGTCGAGATATTCGACAACTAGGACTTCCGCGCCAAGCCTGCGCCATACCGAGCCGAGTTCGAGGCCGATGACACCGGCGCCGATGATGAGGAGCTTGCCCGGGACTTTGGCAAGTTCGAGTGCGCCGGTCGAGGAGACGACTTGTTTCTCGTCTATGTCGATGCCGGGCAGGCGGATGATGTCGGAGCCGGTGGCAATGACGATATGTTTGGCGTCGAGGGGCTGTGTTTCGCCATTGATGAAGGTGATCTGCACCTTACCGGGCCCGGCGATTTTGCCGATGCCGTGAAAGCTGTCGATCTTGTTCTTCTTCAGAAGATAGGCGACGCCGTCGACGTTGCCTTTGACGCCTTCCGCCTTAAAGGCCTGCATTTTGGCGAGGTCGAGTTTCGGCGAAACCGATATGCCCATGGCCTCAAAGCCATGATTGGCTTCGTCATAGGCGTGGGAGGCGTGCAGCAGGGCTTTCGACGGAATGCAGCCGACGTTGAGGCAGGTGCCGCCATGGCTGGCGCGCTTCTCGACGACGGCGACCTTCATGCCGAGCTGGGCCGCGCGAATGGCGCAGACATAGCCGCCCGGGCCGGTACCAATGACAATGAGGTCGTAGGGTGTGGTCATTGGCTCTCTCGTGCTCAAAACGCTAACAAGGTTCAGTTTGCAGGGGGAGAAATCGTCCAGGATGACGTCACGCCGGGATCGATAACGACTTCGCCGCCACTACGAAGCAGGTATTCACCAGTTTTCGCATCTTTGAAGGAAACCAAGTGAGGCGGTAGCCACTGCACTTGGCCACTCAAGTCACCGAGACAGTTTATCTTTATCCCTTGACGCTGATCCGCAACGTCAATGAGCCCGTTGTACGGTTCTTGTGAAAGGACCGTCTCATCCGGTGCCAATCTTGTAATGTCAATGATAACATGTTTTCCAATGAGCCATTTGGCGCGTGCATGGTCCCAATCAGGTTGTTTACTATCGTTCTGCTCGTCGGCCATCGATAACCGCCACGGTTAAAGTTCTAAGATGAAGCGCTGCGGGTCTTCGAGGCATTCCTTGACGCGGACCAGGAAGGTGACGGCTTCCTTGCCATCGACGATCCGGTGGTCATACGAGAGCGCCAGATACATCATCGGCCGCACGACGACCTGGCCGGCGCGGACGACGGCGCGCTCCTCGATGCGGTGCATGCCGAGAATGCCGGACTGCGGCGCGTTCAAGATCGGCGTCGACATCATCGAGCCGTAGACGCCGCCGTTCGAGATTGTGAACGTCCCGCCCTGCATGTCCTCGATCGACAGTTTGCCATCGCGCGCGCGACGGCCCAAATCTGAAATCTTCTGCTCGATTTCGGCGAGGCTGAGCCGGTCGGCTTCGCGCACGACGGGCACGACCAGACCCTTCTCGGTGCCGACAGCGACACCGACGTGATAATAATTCTTGTAGACGATCTCATCGCCGTCGATCTCGGCGTTGACGGCGGGGATGTCTCGCAGTGCCTGTATGCAGGCCTTCACGAACAAGCCCATGAAGCCGAGCTTGACGCCGTGGCGCTTCTCGAAAATGTCTTTGTACTGCGTGCGCAGCGCCATGACCGCGCTCATGTCGACGTCGTTGAAGGTCGTCAGCATGGCGGCGGCGTTTTGCGCATCCTTTAAGCGGCGAGCGATGGTCTGGCGCAGGCGGGTCATTTTTACGCGCTCTTCGCGCGAGGCATCGTTAGCGGCAGACGGCAGCCGGATTTCTTTCAAAGCAATCGGCAGCTGGGCCTGCACGGCGATGGCCTGTGCCAGGGGCTGAACGGCCGGTTGCGCGGGCGCGGGTTTCGACGGCGACGTGACACCATTGCCTTGAGCAGCGATGACATCGCCCTTGAGAATTTGTCCGCGCTTGCCGGTGCCCGCGACGTCGCTGTCATCCAGTCCGGCCTCTACGATAGCCTTGCGCGCAGCAGGGCTTGGCGGCATGGCCGGTGCTGCGGCGACTGACGGCGGGACAGGTTTTGCCGCGGAAGGGGCTTGCGCGGGTGCGGCGGGCTTTGGTGCCGGAGCTATTGAAGCTGCGGCTGCGCCGTCTTTGAGTGCAGCGAGAATGGAACCGACGGCAACGGTTGTGCCTTGCGCAACGAGGATCTCGCCCATGACACCGGACGCAGGTGCCGGAACTTCGACCGTGACCTTGTCGGTTTCCAGCTCGACCAGCGGCTCGTCGGCCTTGACCGGATCGCCGGCTTTCTTGAACCACTTGCCGACGGTTGCCTCGGTGATGCTTTCGCCAAGTGCCGGGACGCGGATTTCAATCGACATATGCGGCCTCAGTTCCTTGTTCGAGTGCTCGTTCCATCATCATGTGCCGAGCGCCTCGGCGACGAGCGCCGTCTGTTCTTTGATATGCTGCGACAGCAGGCCTGTCGCGGTCGATGCCGACGCAGCGCGCCCGGCGTAGCGCGGACGGCGGTGGATATAGCCCAAGTGATTCAATACCCACTCGATATTGGAGTCCATGAAATACCAGGCACCCATGTTCTTCGGCTCCTCCTGGCACCACACGATTTCGGCGAACTTGAAGCGGCCCAGCTCCTGGATCAGCGCGCGGGCTGGGAACGGATACATTTGCTCGACCCGCAGCAGATAAACGTCGTCACGGCCACTCGCGTCGCGGGCATCGAGCAGGTCGTAGTAGACCTTACCCGAACAGATGACGACGCGGCGGATTTCATTGTCGGGTCGCAGCTTGACCGCGGACGAACCAAACTGTGCATCATCCCAGAGAAGCCGATGGAAGCCGGTTTTTGGGCCCATTTCCTCGATTCGCGACACGACGCGCTTGTGGCGTAAAAGCGATTTCGGCGTCATCAGGATCAGCGGCTTGCGGAACTGACGATGCAACTGCCGGCGCAGAATGTGGAAGTAGTTGGCCGGCGTCGTGCAGTTTGCGACCTGCCAGTTGTCTTCCGCCGACAATTGCAGGAAGCGCTCAAGGCGAGCGGATGAATGCTCGGGGCCTTGACCTTCGTAGCCGTGGGGCAGCAGGCAGACGAGGCCGGACATACGCAGCCACTTGCGTTCTCCGGACGATAAGAACTGGTCGAAGATGACCTGGGCGCCGTTGGCGAAATCGCCGAACTGAGCTTCCCACATGGTCAGCGCGTTCGGCTCGGCCAGCGAGTAGCCGTACTCGAAGCCGAGGATCGCTTCTTCGGACAGCATAGAGTTGACAATTTCGAAGCGGGCTTGGCTAGGCGACAAATGTTTGAGGGGTGCGAAGCGGCGTTCGCTGTCTTGATCCAGCAAGACGGCGTGACGCTGCGAGAACGTGCCGCGCTCGGAATCCTGGCCTGAAAACCGCACCGGGTAACCGTCCATCAAAAGCGTGCCGAGCGCTAGGTGTTCAGCCATCGACCAGTCGATGCCCTGTCCGCTGTCCATCATTTCGCGGCGGCGTTCGAGCAGTTTGGCAATCGTCTTGTGGACGTTGAGGTCTTTCGGAATTGCCGTGCACCGGCGACCGACATCCTTCAGCTGATCAAGCGCTACACCGGTTTCGCCGCGCCAGTCATCGCTGTCGGCGCGCGCGATGCCGGACCAGCGGCCATCCAGCCAGTCGGCCTTGTTCGGCTTGTAGCCGTCGGATTGGGCGAACTCGCCGTCGAGTGTGGCGCGGACATCGGCCTTCATCGCATCGACATCGGTCGCCGTCAGCACGCCTTCCTCGACGAGGAAGTTCGAATACTTTTCGACGACTCCGGGATGTGCCTTGATGGCTTTGTACATCGTCGGCTGTGTGAACAGCGGTTCATCTGTTTCGTTGTGACCGAAGCGGCGGTAGCAGAACATGTCGATGACGACGGGCTTCTGGAATCGCTGGCGAAATTCTGTCGCGATTTTCGCGACGTGGACGACGGCTTCGGGATAGTCGCCATTAACATGGAAAATCGGTGCTTCGATCATCAAGGCGACATCAGAACAGTAGGGCGACGAGCGGGAGTGATGCGGGCTGGTCGTGAAGCCAATCTGGTTGTTTATGACGAAGTGGATCGAGCCTCCGGTGCGATGGCCGCGCAGGCCCGAAAGGCCGAAGCATTCCGCGACGACGCCCTGGCCCGCGAACGCCGCATCGCCATGGATCAAAAGCGGCATGACCGGCGTGCGCTCGCCCGGCGCGCAGCCGTGCTGATCCTGCTTGGCGCGGACCTTGCCTAGCACGACCGGATCGACGATTTCGAGATGCGAGGGGTTGGCAGTCAGCGAGAGATGGACTGTATTGCCATCGAACGCGCGATCTGACGACGCACCAAGGTGATATTTGACGTCACCCGATCCTTCGACGTCGTCAGGCTTGAACGAGCCGCCCTTGAATTCCTTGAAAATCGCGCGCAGCGGCTTTGCCAAAACATTGGCAAGAACGTTCAGCCGCCCGCGATGCGCCATGCCCATGATGATTTCTTTGACGCCGAGATGGCCGCCGCGTTTGATGATTTGTTCCAGCGCCGGGATCATGGCTTCGCCGCCGTCGAGGCCGAAGCGCTTGGTGCCGGTGTATTTGAGATCGCAGAACTTCTCGAACGTCTCGGCTTCGATCAGTTTGCGCAGGATGGCCTTGCGGCCTTCGGCCGTGAAGCGGATGTCTTTTTCGGCGCCTTCGATGCGCTCTTGTATCCAGCCCTTTTGCGCCGGGTCCGTGATGTGTGTGAACTGCACGCCGATCTGGCGGCAGTAGGTGCGGCGCAGGATGGCCAGGATCTGGCGCATCGTAGCAGTGTCGAGGCCGAGCACGCGGTCGATGAAAATTTGGCGGTCGAGATCGGCTTCGGTGAAGCCGTAGGTCTCTGGCAGAAGTTCGCGGTGGATCTTGCGATCTGAAAGCCCGAGCGGATCGAGATCGGCCGCTAAGTGGCCCATGACGCGATAAGCGCGAATCAGCATCAGGGCGCGGATCGAATCCTGCGTTGCGCGCAAGGACGCGGCGGGCGACATGTCGAAGCCGGCGGATTGGGCGCGGGATTCGATTTTGCCGCGAATGCTGCGCTCGGCCTCGCCGTAATCGCCCGTCAATGCGCCGACGAGGTCGCGATCCACTGCATTGTCATTCAATAGCATCGACAGCGGCGCGGCCCACGAGGCGCCGCCATTGCCGTTCGACCCGGCAGGGGTCGGCTCCTTCATACTTTCGAAAAAGCGCCGCCATTCGTCGCTAACGGCGCCAGGGTTGCGCTCGTACTCGGCCTGCATCTCTTCGATGTAGGGCGCGTTGGCAGCGCTCAAAAACGAGGTGCGCAGGAAAGCTTCGTTCAGCGCCTGGCGCGTCATAGACGTGTCCTTTTCAAGTTGCGGACGCCGGTGTCACTAGTTACGAACGGCGCAAAGCGGTGGTGACAGGCCGCACAACACTACTTCGTGACTCGGCCCTAGCCGCGCAAGACGCCAGCAAGCGTGCGGCCGAGTTCGGCAGGGCTCGGCGAAATGGCGATACCGGCGGCTTTCATGGCCGCCAGCTTGTCTTCGGCCTTACCCTTGCCACCTGAAATGATGGCACCGGCGTGACCCATGCGGCGGCCGGGCGGGGCGGTAACGCCGGCGATAAAGCCGGCCATCGGCTTCTTGCGGCCTTTGGACGCTTCGCGGCGCAGGAAGTCGCTCGCATCTTCTTCGGCCGAGCCGCCGATCTCGCCGATCATAATGATCGACTGTGTGGCGTTGTCGGACAGGAACATGTCGAGGATGTCGATGAACTCGGTGCCCTTGACCGGATCACCGCCAATGCCGACGGCGGTCGTCTGGCCGAGGCCGACGTCGGTTGTTTGTTTGACGGCTTCGTATGTGAGTGTACCTGACCGGGAAACAATCCCGACCGAGCCGGCTTTGAAGATGTTGCCCGGCATGATGCCGATTTTGCATTGGTTGGGCGTCAGCAGGCCGGGGCAATTGGGGCCGACGAGGCGCGAACGCGAGCCTTCGAGTGCGCGTTTGACGCGGACCATATCGAGTACCGGGATGCCTTCGGTGATGCAGACGATCAGCGGGATGTCAGAGTCGATGGCTTCGAGAATGGCGTCGGCGGCGAAGGGCGGGGGCACGTAGATCGAGGTGGCGGTGGCGCCGGTTTTGGCGACGGCTTCTGAGACTGAGTCGAAGAGGGGCACGTCCGCGAGTTCGGCGTC
>JANNSR010000135.1:0-29948 GCA_031402935.1 Hyphomicrobium sp.
GCCGCTTCTCCTGTTGGCGTCAGCAATCCATGCGGAGTGAAGCCCTTGAAATGTTCGGCGTGTAGAGAGCGTCTTGCCGTCATTGCGTTTGTGCTCGTCGCATGTGTTACCTTGGCTGCACCAGCGGTTGCAAAAAGCGCATGTACCGCAAGAGTGGCGGACGGCACCGGCAACACGCAAGCGAATGCAAAATTCCAAGTCTACTAAGCGTTTTTGCAAGCGACCGATATGAGCGCCTGGGCCGCGTGGATGGCCAACGGCACGACTCCCGGTTATAAGCTAAAAGCGCTTACGTATCGCTGCACCAAGGGTACGGGGCTTGGTGTGACGTGCCGCGGCCGTGCAAGTATTTGCAAAATTTGAAGCGAACGTTACGGGGCTAATTCGATCAACTTATAGCCAGACTTTGAGGGAGAGACGGATATGAAGCGCGCATTTTGGTTGACGGTTTCAATGGCGGCTATGGCCGCGACGGCCATTCCGGCGACCGCGACGCACTCGGGCGGGAAATGCGTCATGGCCGGCGGTCAGGCGACCATGGTGACGCAGGACCTCGCCAAATTCATGGCAGGTGCCGCACTCAAGAATTCGATGGCAGCCCATGGTTGGAAGCCGCATGGCGCCGTCAAGATTAAATGCGATACCGAGGCCGGACTTCCCCATTGCGTCGCCAAGCAAAAGGCTTGCGGCTGATTGTAAGAAAAAGGCTCGCCCGTCTTTCGACCGGCGAGCCTTTCTGCTTTCAAGGAAACGAATGTTCGCATGCGCAACGACGCCAGCGCATGGGAAATGCTATTTGCCCAGCATGCTGCGGATCAGGCCGATGACGGCCATCATAACGCCGCCACCGACGCCGCCGGACGCGACTTGCGTCAGGATGGCGATCGGGTCGAGTGCTCCGCCGCCAACGGCTGGCAGGTTGAGAAGTGAACCGAGCACTTGGCCGCCGAGACCTCCGCCGACGATACCGGCGAGCGAATTGCCGACGGTGCCGAGGCTAAGGTTTTTGAACAGCCCGCCGGCGACATTGCCGCCGAGTGCACCACTGATGAGCTGAATGAGAAGTGTAACGATATCCATTGCCGTCCTCCACGAGCTATTTCGGGTCGCAAAACGTGGCTTGGCGGTTTTCCGCCGTTGAGAGCCTCGCTGCCTGTGTCCAGGCGCCACCCGTGGGAATCATATCACATTTGCCAGCAATCGGCCCCGAAAGGCTCGATCGAGCGCCTTGTCTTGGACGTCTACAGTGATCGCTGGGTGACAATTTTGCCGAAAAGCATCGCGTGATCAGCGTTTACTGAAGGAACATGCAGGAAAGTTAGGTATGGTTCGGTCATGCAGGCGTGTGATAGGCCGCCAACTGCGACAATCCAATTGAAACGAGGTTCCCGATATGAAATCGATTTTCGCTTGTGCATTGCTCGTCAGTGGACTTGTGCTGTCGCTCGTGGCCCCGGTTGAGGCTGGCCACAAGAAGGGATACCGCAACGGCCCACAAGTCAAAGGCTATGTCGAGCGACGCGGCGGCTATTCCTACAGCTATGCCGATTCGATCAACACCTACGGCGATAGCCGCAGCATCTACGGCGGCGCTTCGGTGTACCGCGACAGTTCACTCGACCGGCAAACGAACTCCGGTCCATTCGACCACGGCTTTTTCTTCGATTCGGGCGTTGGCGGTGGCGGTCATGGCGGCGAGTCGCCCTACATGCACTGATGCCGCTCGGCCTCAGGTGTGATGTGATCGAACGCGCAAGACTTAAGGACAACCGGGGTCCGGCCCTGGTCATGCCATTTTACGCTGGCTATAAAGCCCTGAAGACGTGAACCAATTCCAGATTCGGAGACGTGCCGATGCGCCCCTCGAAGATTGTAGCAGCTGTTGGTTTGGCACTCGCTGGCGGTGCGATGCTGTCACCGGGTCCGGCTGATGCGGCCTGCAAGCGGATGGGTTTTTCCGTCAACGATTACGGCAAGGATGGCCCGACGAAGGACGCCAAGGCGCTGCTCGACAAGCACATCGCCAAGAAGATGGCGGAGCAGGGCATCAAGACATACACGACCGGCAAGAAAGCCGTGAAGTGCGAGTTGTTCCTGAACTTCATCGTCTTCGATGAGCACACCTGCACGGCTGAAGCGACAGTATGCTGGGATGGCTCGGCGTTGCCGAAGAGCCAGCAGATTGACGCCAAGGCTGACGGCACTGCAAAGCCGGAGGCGGCGAAATCCGAGACCGAAGCGACACCTGCAAGTTCGGAACCCGCCACTAAGACCGAGGCTGCAAAGTCAGAATCAAAGGCTGACTCTAAGCCGGCCGAGACGACGGCAACCGACGCAAAGCCGGAGTCGAAGGCAAGCGAAGCAAAGCCCGAAACAAAGTCGACGGACGCTAAACCGGCGGAGACACCTTCCACCGAAACCAAGGCGACTGACGCCAGACCGGCAGTCATCAAGCCAACGGACGAGAAGGCAACGGATGCGAAGCCGGCGGCCACGTCGCCGGTGACAACGGGCACGATCAACGACGTCGCGCCTGTCGCCAAGGATGCGGCCGCGGCGCCGGAAACGCCGAACAAAGCCGCGAAGCCTGCGGCAGCCGCCGGGTATCCAGTCCCGCAACCACCAGCCCCGGGTCAGAATTAGAAACTGCGCCGTTAGCCGCGCGGAGCCAACGCCGCGTCCACGGATAACGCCTAGTGATATGGTGGAAGCCTGCGGTGTGAGCCGCGGGCTTCAGTTTTTTTGCGGCGCCGTGAGACGGTCGAGCCGCAAGCGGTGGCGCTCGTCGGTTAGGAGGTGAACGGCGGCTATGCCGCCCGCCAGCACCGCGATGGCCGTCGCGCCGGCGATCAGGAACATGATCATAACCTGATACTTGGCCGCTTCGACGGGATCGATACCGGCGAGTATTTGCCCCGTCATCATGCCCGGCAGCGACACGATACCGGCTGCCGCCATGGCGTTCAGGATCGGCATCAAACCGGTCTTGAGGCTGCGCCGCAAGATATCTTTGAAGGCGACGAATTTCGTCGCGCCGAGCGCCAATCGGGCCTCGATCTCGCGGCGATCGCGGCTGGCCGCTTGCGTCATCGCGTCGAGCACGAGCGCAACGCCCGAGAGTGCGTTGCCGACCAGCATGCCAAGGATCGGCAGCAGGAAGCGCGGCGCATACCACGGCGAAGGCTGGATCACAGCGAGGGCGATGATCGTCGTCACTAGACCTGCCAGAAACGCCGGACTGCTGCTGAGCAGCAGCGCCCGCCAGTCCTTGAAGCGCCGCTCTTGCCGCATGACGATTTCGGCGCCGGCACCAATCGCCATCACAGCCGCAAACAGCAGCGTCCAAACTGCCGAGGTTTGCGCGAAGACGAATTTGAGAACCAGCGCCACGACGGCCAGCTGCACGATCATGCGCAGCGACGCGACCGCCAGGCTTTTCTCGAGCCTGAGTCCATACGCAAATGAAATAGCGCCGTTGAGCAAGACCAGCGTTGCCGCGATAACCAAGTCGGCCATTGAGAGCGGGACATACGACGTCACGGTGTGGCGCCTCCGCGAATGGCAAGCGGTTTGGCGAGTTGCAGGCGGACGTGGGCCAGACGTGAGATCTGAGCTTGGTCGTGGCTGGCCAGCACGATGCTCTTGCCGGCGAGGATTTGAAAACGGATCAGTTCCTCGACAAGTATGGCGGTTTGCGGATCGAGACCGGATGTCGGCTCATCAAGCAGGATCACGCGGGGGTCGTCGATGAGAGCCCGTGCCAGCGCCAAGCGGTGGCGCTCGCCGGTCGATAGCTCGCTCAATGGCTGATCGAGCACTTTGGGTGCGAGTGCGATTGATCCGAGCAAGCGCTCCAATCGCTCGAGCGCTCCGGGGGGACCGAGCGGAAACGCTTCACGTGCGGTTTCCGTCCACCAGGCCGGTTCGGACGAGGCATAGCGGACGCGGCGGCGCCACTTCGGTGCACGCATCTCTGACCTTTCGGCGCCATCGACGAAGACGTAGCCGACGGAGGGATCGAGATCGGCGATGGCGCGGAGGAGGCGCGTCTTGCCCGATCCCGAGGGGCCTTCGACGGCAAGGCACTCGCCATCGGCCACCGTGAAAGATAGCGGCGGCAGCGGTTCGGCCTTGAGGCGATCGACGCGCAACACCCCGCTAAAATCCTTTCTCGCACCATCCCGGATGCGCGAAGGCTTAGCAAGGCGCCACCGCGGCGGCTAGGTGAGGTGCGGGTTGTTGGGGTGGTGTAAAGTCTCAGGCCGCGACGCGGATTTCGTGAAGCTTCATCTCGATGATCTCGCGATTGAAGGGCTTCATCATGTAGTCGTCGGCTCCGGCGCGCAATGCACGCCGGATATCGCCGGCGTCGTTCTCGGTCGCGAGGTAGATGATGTAGGGACGGCGATCGAGCGTCAGCGTTCTGATCGAGGCGATGACCTCGGTCATGTTGTGGCCCGGCACGCGCCAATCGACAACGAGAATGTCGGCTGCGTCGGCAGAAAGGCGTTCCGCGACACCGGCAGGCGTTTCAGCGTCGCTGACGCGAAAGTTGAGGCTCTCGAAAATGAGGCGGGCGTATTTACGGACAATGTCGGAGTCATCGATGACGAAGCAGTGCTGCATGGTCAAGCGTCTCGTAGAGGATGCGTTCAATCAAGCGCCGGTAAGCCACCGCACAAAATACGTTTTGGACTGTGCCGTTAAAAAGCTAATGCGCCGTTAAACTATTTGGCGCCGCTATGCATCCGGCTTGGCGACGAGCAGGATATCGGCGCCATCTTTAAGAATCTCAAGCCGCATTTGCGCCGTCTGCGCGATGCGCCATGTGTAGTAGGCCTGGATGCTCATGGCATCGAGCGCAATCGGGGCTCCAGCGACAAAGTCGGTCAGGTACTGCGGCGGGCGTGCGCCTGTGCCAGAGCATTTGATTAGGAAACTCGGGGTCTCGAACGATCCACCGATCGCAACTTCGATCTCGCCGCCGCGCGGCAGTGCCGTAACCGAGCAGGCAACAAGGTTGAGCAGCAGCTTGACCTTGTCCTTGGCAACATAGCCCGGCGCGCCGCGCCAATTCAATTTGTGCTTGCCCTGCGTGATGCCGATGAAGCCGCGCGAGATTTGTTCCGCTGTGCCGAGGTCGATCATTGAACCGGCAGAACCCGCGGCGCCGAAGGCAAAGCGCGCGAACTGCAACCGGGCTGAGGCCTGCTCGGTGACGTTGCGAATGACGTTCAGCGCATAGGATTTGGCCTGCACATCGTCGTCTTCGTCGAGGATCTCGAGGCCATTGTAGATCGCGCCGACGGGATTGATGACGTCGTGGCAGATCTTGCTTGAAATCAAGGCAGCCAGTTCGAGGTCGGACGGCGGCACGCGCTGGCTCATCAAAATCGCCCCTTTTATCGATTTTCCCGGCGATTCCCGGGTCGTGCGGCAGCTTAGTGCGCGACAGCGCGACGCAAGCGAACAGAGGCCGCTCTCCATACGATAGCTCTGCGGTGATATCTGCGCCGCACCGCTCTTGCCAAGTGCCGCGATGCCCAGCGGGCCGGTAGGCGGACGATCCGGGCCGAGCTGAGTCTTCCAAGACACGGTGCCGCGTTGATCACAACACCGTCTCCGTGCCCTGGTTATACAAAGAAACGGCCTCGGGAACTGTCTCGCACCATGCGCCCACTCGATCTTGATCGCCTCGGAGATTTGCTTCTTCCGGCAGTATTGGCCGCTGGGCGGCTTGAGCTTGGCTATTTCACGGCCGGCGTCGAAATCGAGAAAAAAGCCGATAAATCGCCGGTTACGATTGCCGATCGCGAGGCCGAAGCCGTGCTGCTGAGCGCGCTGGCAAGCATCACGCCGCGCATACCCGTCATCGCTGAAGAGCAGGTATCAGCTGGCAACATCCCCGAACACGGCGACACGTTTTTCCTGGTCGATGCGCTGGACGGCACGCACCTGTTCATTCGCGGCAAGCCGGAGTTTTCCGTCAATATCGCGCTTGTCCGCACTGGCAAGCCCGTGTTCGGCGTCATCTACGTGCCGCCAACGGGGGCGCTGTACGTAACGCGCGGCGGCGGGCAATCGTTTACGGCACGCATCGCTGCGGACGCCAGCGTCGCGCAAATCGCAGGACTGAAGTACACGCAACTTGCGGTTCGTGCGCCTGACCGGGCGAACCTCGTTGCATTTAACAGCCGTGCGGCGGGCGGCGCCGCGGCAGCGTTTCTCGAGAGCCTCGATGTGCGCGAAGCCCGCCCCCTTGGGTCATCGATGAAGTTCGGTTTGATCGCCGCCGCCGAGGGCGATCTCTACGCCCGCTTTGGCGATACCCACGAGTGGGACACGGCGGCGGGCCAAGCCATCCTCGACGCCGCAGGCGGTTGCGTCACGACGGTTGATGGCTTGCCTCTGACCTATGGTCACAAACAGCGCCGCTATCTCAATCCGCATTTCATTGCCTGGGGTGCGGCGGCACCGCTGCTAATCTCGCCCGATCCCAAAAGAGGCTCATAAGCAACGCGAATTGGACACACTTTAGCAACAGTGAAGCGCGATTCTTTGCACAGCGAATCGCGCGGTAGCCGCCCGGCCGCCGCTGCAGTTGGGAACGGGGTTCAAACGATGCGAACAGGCAAGAGCATGTTGGCCGCTCAGCTCGGGCGCTTTGCGGTTCTAGCCGCCATCACACTCGTTTTTATCGCTTTCGTGACACTTGGAGCCATGGCGGCCAACGACGACGCTTACCGCCCGCCCGCCGACGACGTTTACGGTCAAGGCGGCAGCGATGCCAACGCGCCGCCGCCAGCACCCGATAGCTATGAGCCTTATCGCCCGCTCGACGGCACGAAGCGTAATTCCGGTGGCGGCAATGGCGGCGGTGATTACGGCGCGCCGTATCCGGACCAACCGCCCGCCGGCAACGCCAGCCGCGAAGAGCGCTATGAGCCGGTCGCGCCCGCCGATCAGGGTGGCCCGCCGGAAGAGCCGGGCCGCGGCTACTACACACAAAACGAAATTGTCCGCGCCGGGCATGGCTTTTTCGGCAATGTCAGTAGCGGGCTTGCGGGTGCGATCGAGTGGGCGTTCCAAAATAGCGGGCGGCCGAACGGATACATTCTCGGTCAGGACGCAGGCGGCGCTATCGTTGCCGGTCTCAGATATGGCGAGGGCCGCTTGCACACCAAGGACGCCGGCGAGCACAAGGTTTTCTGGCAGGGCCCAAGCGTCGGCTATGACTTCGGCGGCGAGGGCTCGAAAGTTATGGTGCTCGTCTACAACATGCGCGACCCCTCCGACATCTACGCCCGCTTCGCGGGCGTGCAGGGCGCGGCCTATGTTGTCGGTGGGGTGGGCGTACAACTGCAAAAGGCCGGCGACGTCACGATGGCGCCGATCCGGGCCGGCGTCGGGCTTCGCCTGGGCGCCAATGTCGGCTATTTGAAGTACACGCGGAACCCGACTTGGAACCCGTTCTGAGGCGCTGCGGGGTGCGCACGCGTCTTAACGGTTGACGCGCGCCCGCACCTGTCCAAAAGGTTGGGCGCGCCGTCTCAGCGTTTCGTTTCATAGGCCAGGACCTGCCGTTTGATCAGCCTCTACACCGCAATGCTGGTGCTTCTCGGCTTCCTCTTGGCGGTGCTGCTGCTGCTTATCCTGCTGCCGGCCTACCGCCGCCGGATCGAGCGTTTCGCCACCGACTCCGTCAGGCGCGCTCTGCCGCTCACCGAAGCCGAAATCCGCGCCGACAAGGACCGGCTCCGCGCCGAGTACGCGTTGAACGTCCATCGCCTCGAAATGAAGCTCGAGGATGCGGCCCATTCCGCCGCCCGCCAGAGCGTTGAGATCAACCGCCGCGACGCCAAGGTCCACGATCTTGAACAAGCCATGTCGGCGCAGCAGATGAGCGTCGAAGAGCACGAGAATGCGCGCCGCGTCCTCGAACAGGCGATCCTCGACCGGCTGCCGAAGGTCGAGCAGCGGCTTGCCGACACGCGCAAACTTCTGAACCAGCGCGACAAGGAAATCGCGCTGCTGACAGAGACCAGTACGGCGCAGACGTCGGCGCTGGAAGAGGCGACGCAGATCAACGTGCAACAGACCGATGAGCTGTACCGGGTGCGTGCCGCACTTGAAACGCGGGCGGCGCGAAACCGCGAAACGCTTGGCGATCCGCGCTTCGATGGCGAAGTGGCGCTGCGGACTGAGATCGAAATGCTGCGCGCCAAAACCCGCGACCTGGCGGCGCAAATCGAACGCTTTCACTGGACCAAGGGCGGCGGTGTCAACGCCAGCTCCGGCGAGCCGGGCGGGGCGTCGCTGCAGACAGAAGAGATCGCACGCCTGACAGCCGAGCTTAGCAAGGCCGAAGCACAGCTTCTGAGCTTGAAGAGCAGCGAAGGCACCGCCGAGAGCGGCCGCGCCGCGATTGAGGCCCGGCTGCGCGCGTATGAGGCGGCAGACGCCGACCACGGCGCCGAGGTCGCGAAACTGAAAGCGGCGCTGAAGATCTTCGAAGACGGCGAGAAGGGTACGCTCGTTGGCGGGGAAAACCGCTGGATATCGTCCAAGGCGGAAATCAGCGCGCTGCAAGCCGAGGTCGACGAACAGCGCCGCGTCATCCAGGCGTTGCGCGCCGAGATCGCCGGCAGCAACGAAAAACTGGCGCGCCAGTCGCAGCACTTCCGCGACGAACTTCGCCGTCTCGGCAGCGCCGCGCCGATGGATGGTGCCGCGCGCCGGAGTGAGGCCGACGTCAAACGGCCGACGCTCGCCGAGCGCATTGCAGCGCCGCGCCCGCCGCCGTTGACGTCGGTTGCGGCGATGCCGGACGCGAACGGCACGGACGGCCAGCGCGAAACCCGCGGCGGCGGGTTTCTGAAAGCGCTGAACGGCGGCGGCGAAGCTGCGAGCGTGGACGCGAGCGACAAGCCGGCCGGCGGTACCGAGCCAGCGCCGCGCCGCCCGCGCCTGCTCGAGCGCATCAGCGGTTCGGCGGATAAGACGTGATGAGCCTTCGCACCTGACACTGGCGCTGGTGTCTTTTTTGCGCTTGCGCCTGGCTTTCTACGGGCACGTGACCGCCACACCAACCCCACGCGCATGGACGTCGAGCCTGACTGAAACGCTGCACATCAGCGGCAGGCACCGGGTGAGACTTTGCAATTTTGCCGTCACCGCATGACCTCGCGTTCGGCCTTGAGGAGGGCACGGCGTTGGCGGGCGCGGCGGCGCAGGTGCGCCCGATAGTTTTCGCTGGCTTCCCAGAGTTCGCGCGAGGCCATGCGCCGCGGCCGGCCTTTGACGGCAAGGATGTGATCGCGCCGGTACTGGTCAATGCGATCCATGACGACGTGCTGGCGCAGAGTTGCCATGCCACGGATGTGATAGCGCATGATTTGGCGGTAGTCCTTGCGCGAGCGCCAGGGCTTGGGTGTGCGATGTTTCGCTGTCTTGCTTGTTGTCATGTAGCTACATCTCAATTGAGCGGACTAGGATTTGCCGGGGCTCCGGAAAAGTAAAAAGAACGGACCGGCCGCGAGGCCGCGCTTGGTCGTGTCTTCAAGAAAGCGAACCTTGGAACCGGTCCGTGGTTTCACGTTTCGAGTCCCTGACGCCGCCACTTTCGCCAGCGGGATGCTCCGCACATGGGAGTCTCACCCCATGCGGACGGCGGTTGCTCTAAGCACAGACTGTACGTTGCAGCCCGTGCGGTTGAAACCTCCGCGTCCTGCAGCACCCGGCGCCCCGGATGCCACCCTTTGTGAAGCGGATGCCTGGAGTGTGCGGCCGCCGGAGAGAGCGGCGCTAAGTTTTTTTGGCGGATTTTTTTTGGTAACGTTAAGGGCGGGGAGAATTCGGGCAATCGGCGGCCGGCAATCGGCAATTGGCAAGCGAAGAAAACGAACGTCATGCCCGCGCCGCACACGAGACGTGTGCGGAACACCGGCGGGGAGCCAGTCAAACATCAATGGGGCACGAAAACACCGCTGCGTTTCGAGCCAAAGGTTCTTTGCGAATTGCTGGCTTGCCTGGATCCCCGCCGCAGTTCCGCGCATCGACGATGCGCGGCGCGGGGATGACGAAGCTGAGCGAGTGGCGCGCGGAGCGCATTGCGGGCGGGGATACGTCCCGGCTTCCGTTTGTGTTCTGTCAGAAGCTTGGATGGATCCCCGCCGCATTTCCCGCGACGCTTGTCGCGGGCGCGGGGATGACGAAGCCGAGAGATCGTCACGTGGATGCTTGTCGTGGGTGGCCGACGGCTTCGCAAGGGAACTTCTCCCCCAGGGGGACTTCAAAGGAGCCGCAAGTTGTCGCGCGGGAATGACGGTACGATTGCCGAGTATGCCGGTTGCTTAAGCGCAACGCGCCGGGGATGACGACGGGGCGCGGGAAGGGGAATTTTATTTTGAGTATTCAGTGCATCTGAACCGCTGAGAAGAGACAGGCCGTCACGCACCGGCCAGACCCAGGAGGTCCGACCGATGCGCGCCGCGGTCGTTCAGCGGATCACTTTGGATTTGCCCGCCGTTCTACCGTAAACGGCGGAATGCTTCGCATGCCGCAACACTTGAGCAGCGGCTGCCTGTTGTGCCGGTTCAGCCTGTGTGGCGTACGGCGCACCCTTGTATGGGAAGTGCCACTTTGGGAATCCCGGCTGGGCCTGACCGGCGCCGGCACCAGCAACAAGGGTGAGTGCGAAGATTGCGGTCTTGATGATCGTTTTCATGGACATCGTCCTTCTCAATCGAGAGTTCAGTTTTCAACGGTCTTGCGAGGGTTCTTGAGGTGCCAGTGGCGCTCAGTGGCGCGGGTTACGGCAACCCAGATCGCAAGCCGTTCATGGATGATGAATTTCAGGGCGCGCGTGGTACGCGCTCGCAATCACGCAACCGAAAATGGCCGCAGTGTCTTGCGTTGCGCCGCATGAAGCGGCGCGTGGGCCGTTAGACTCGGGGAGGGGGTGCAGGCGGTGTGAGGGACCGCGATGAGAAGAGGTCGTTGCCGGCGAGCTTCAACATCACTAGGTCAATAGATGTCTGTCCGGTCACGGCCGGAAGCACGCCGCACGAGGCGAAGCACTGGCTGGTGCAGCCGGATGCCGTCTGGCATTGCGGCATTGAACCGCAATCCGGCATGGAGTTGTGGCACGGACAATCGGCTGCGTTACTAGCGGTCATTTGCGTGGTCATCGCACACGATTTGGCCATGGCGACGCTGGCAACCGGCGCAAAAGCCATTATCAGCGACAGCAGAAAAGCAAATATGGTGCGATGCAAATTCATCTGATCCGGCTTGATAGCATTCGGGTGTCGAGCGCTCACACTCGAGAATTCAGGTCTACTTACTGTGCCGCAATGTTTGTAGCGAACGACTAATGCGTCGTGTTTACAAGCGTTTTGACGTCTAAGATCGGATACGTTGGCCTGGGCGGGGTTGTTACGATCCGATCTAATAATATGTATTCCCCAGCACGCGTTGCCTGCATCAGAGCAACCACATGAAGTGCGCGGCTAACCACGGCACTACACTCGGGGTGTATTGCACCGTGTTCTTGCGCCGGTGCAAGCTTCCATGCGGCGCGATACGCTTCGCGCAAGGGCAGTGCGCGAAGCTATTGCGGCCTACGTTGAACCCCGCGCAAGGACAACGACATGGCACATGCAATCATTCTCAGTCGCAAAGACCTCTGGCTTATTGTGCAGGCGATGGAGCAGCGGATCGCGGCCGAAGAGGCGCGGTACACCGGCGAAGACAGCGGCGAGGATGCGGCCGGCGATTTCGGCAACGACCTTTGGTATCTGAAAATGCTGCGCGATCAGTTTGCCGCGAAACGCGATGCGGGCGATGGCACGGCGAAGCTGTATCAGTGTTGGTTTGACGAAACGGAGGCGTCGCTGTCGCTGCTGTGGTTTCAGGATGTGCAGCAACACCGCGATCAGGGCCTGCTGCGCGAGACCGCCAAACTGCTCTATGAATTCGTCGCAGAGACCGGCGAAGAGGCAGGCGCCATCCACAACTTGCGGCAGGGCTTTGCGCCGTACGTGCCGATGGGAGAGGCCGCGCCGTGTCCGAACTGTGCGGCGATGCATTATCCGCTCGGCTATGGCGATTGCTGGCGCTGCGGCCATATCGGATAGGGCTGCCCGCGCCTTGCGGGCCCCTTCGTTTGCGAAAAACTCATGTGAGATTGCGCGGGATGTGTCGCGGAGTTCGCGCTGCTAGAAAATTGAGACGTTGCGTGTTCGGCGCAACCACCGAGCATGTGAGGTCTCGCGGATGTCCAAAATCCCGAAGGTCCGCGAGCTTTCGGCCGGCGGCACAAAACTCAAAGTGACAATCGGTCCGCTGCGCGGGCGGACGCTGCACATCAAGGTGCGCGGCGAGGGCGACGGCGAGGATGGGCCCGGCCGGTCTGAACTGGATGCGTTCCGGCGCGCCTTCGCCGATGAACTCGACAGCGTCAGGAAGCGGCGGATGTGATGTGCGCCGGCGAGGTTCATTGAAGGACGGCTGCTTCGTCTATGGCGCGCCTGAGACGTGAAACGTCGAACAGCGCCCGGCGGGTTGGGTTGGCGGGCGGCAACCCGCAATGGAAAATGGCGCCCCGTAGGGGAGTCGAACCCCTGTTATCCACGTGAGAGGCGGACGTCCTAGGCCACTAGACGAACGGGGCTGCTCTCGAGGTTTTAGGTTATAGGGATTAGGGACTAGGGAAAAGTCAGAAGTGAGAAAGCGCTCGAACAGCGCGCAATTCCTAAAACCTAAAACCTAACCCCTAATTTCTTGGTACGGCTTCGAGTGTTTTGACGTCGGCGATGCGGCGGCCGGTTTCGACATCGATGATGGCAATGCCGGTGCCGGCCGGGCTTTCGTGGTGCACGGCGAGGCGGCTGCCGTTCAGCGACACCGAGACGACTTTGGCGCCCTTCGGCAATTCGAGCGCGATCTCGCCGCCGGGCGTGGCGATGGCGGTTGGTGCAGGCGCTTTGGCGCCAGACGCAAAACCAGCCATGCGCACAATGACGGCGCCGAGGCCGAGCAGCAGCAGTCCCGTCATGACCGCAATGACGATCTTGAGGTTGCGCTGGGTGCGCTGTTCGCGCAAGAGATCGTCGGCGCTTTGAGCCGATGCGGCGGGCGAAGCGTTGGGGGCAATGCCGGTCATGCGGCTGGTCCTAAAAGAAAATGCGCCGCGTGAGCAAGGCTTATTGTGTCAACGACGCCAGCATCCGCCCTGCGACACGGCAGCCGAGCGACGTATCTGGTCGGCACTGATGACGCCGGCGCGAGGCTTGACGCCTGGCTGGCCCGTCAGATCCCGGATGTGAGCCGGGCGCGGCTGCAGCAGGTGATGCGCGATGGGTTTGTCACTGTTGGGGCCGAGACCGTGCGCGCGGCCAACCGGCGGATCAAACCGGGCGAAGCGTACGACGTCACGTTGCCCGAGCCGGCGCCGAGCGCGGTTGCAGGCGAGGCCATCGCGCTCTCGGTTGTTTACGAGGATCGCGACGTCATTGTCATCGACAAACCGGCCGGCCTCGTTGTGCATCCGGCTGCCGGACACGCGACGGGCACGCTGGTCAACGCCTTGATCGCGCATTGCGGCGAAAGCCTCTCCGGCGTCGGCGGCGTCAGGCGGCCTGGCATCGTCCATCGGCTTGATAAGGACACGTCGGGATTACTGGTCGTCGCGAAGAACGACGCCGCGCATCAAAGCCTCAGCGAACAGTTCAAGAGTCATGGCCTGGATGGACGGTTGCACCGCCGCTATATGGCGCTCGTGTGGGGCGTGCTGCCGCGACCGAAGGATAGAATCGATGCTGCCCTCGCCCGCAGCATCACCAACCGCACCCGGATCTCAGTTTCCAAGAGCGTCATCGCGCGCCATGCCGTGACGCACTACGAAGTCGTGAAGGTTTTTCCAGGCGCCACGGCTGCGGCGGCGGTTTCGCTTTTGCGCCTTGAACTGGAGACCGGGCGGACGCATCAGATCCGTGTGCATCTGGCGCATATCGGCCATCCGGTTTTGGGGGATCCGGTTTATGGCGCAGGGTTCAAAACCCGCATTGCGGCGCTGAAAGACGACGTGCGGGCGGCGGTCGAGCGCCTTAGGCGGCAGGCACTGCATGCGGCAGCGCTTGGGTTCGAGCACCCGAGAACGGGCAAGGCGCTCGCCTTTGAGAGCCCACTACCGGCTGATATTGCTCATATTTTGGAGCTGCTTGGCGGCCCGGCTGGTCAACGGCCGGAGCTAAAGCGCGCCACGAAGCCGACGGATCGCCGCCGCTACAAACGTTGATGTTGCGAGCTGTAGCTTTGCGCCACCGGTCACGCGGCCTTGAAACGGCGTCAGGGAACCAAAGGGTGAAATCCGGCGTCTAACACCTATGTAACGGGCGCGGGGGCTTCAACGGTATTACACTCCCATGCCACTATCGTTTTGCAATGGAGCGCTGGTCCGAACCGGAAACGGGTCAAGGGCAGCGGAAGGGAAACATGGCATCGCGCATGACGACGAGAGCGCTTCCGACGCTCGCCGGCGGATCGCTTGGTCTTTCGCGGTATCTTGAAGAGATCCGCAAATTTCCGATGCTCGAGCCGGGCGAAGAATTCATGCTGGCGAAACGCTGGCAGCAGCACGGCGACGCCGATGCCGCTGAAAAGCTGGTGACGTCGCATCTGCGTCTGGTCGCGAAAATAGCCATGGGCTATCGCGGCTACGGTTTGCCGATCGGCGAAGTCGTGTCGGAAGGCAACGTCGGTCTGATGCAGGCCGTCAAACGCTTTGAGCCGGACAAGGGTTTCCGCCTTGCGACGTATGCGATGTGGTGGATCCGCGCCTCGATCCAGGAATATATTCTGCGCTCGTGGAGCCTTGTCAAAATGGGCACCACGGCGGCGCAGAAAAAGCTGTTCTTCAATCTGCGCCGCACTAAGAGCCAGCTGCAGGCGCTCGAAGAGGGTGACCTGAAGCCGGAAAACGTCAAGAAGATCGCGACCAAGCTTGGCGTCTCGGAGGCCGACGTCATCAGCATGAACCGCCGCTTAGGCGGAGACGCATCGCTGAACGCGCCGCTGCGCGCCGACTCGGAGTCGGGCGAATGGCAGGACTGGCTGGTTGATGAAACGCCGTCGCAGGAAGAGCGTTTCGTCGAGGACGAGGAGCTGTCGCGACGGAGATCCTACCTGACTTCGGCGATGGCGGTTTTGAACGACCGCGAGCGCCGCGTGTTCGAAGCCCGCCGTCTCGCCGAAGACCCGGCGACGCTGGAAGATTTGTCGGAGGAGTTCGGCGTCAGCCGCGAACGCATCCGTCAGATCGAAGTCCGCGCGTTCGAGAAAGTGCAGAAAGCGGTCACCGCGTCGGCGAAAACCGCCGAGGCGCCTGCCGCGCAAATTGGGCGCCAGATTGGCCGATAGAAGTTTTCTTGACGCCTGAGCGGCCGCCTCGTAACCCGAAGCGTATTGGTTATAGTCGAATGGCGGCGCCCAGCAGTGCCGCCATTTTGCATGCCCAATTTGCTTGGCTGAAATGAGCTGTCATGCGCCGCCGCTTCGCCCTGGTCTACAACGCCCGTGCCGGTATTGCCGTGCCGCGCCTGCTCGATGGCGTGCTGGCCGCGTTGCGTGACGGCGGCGCCGAGGTGTTTCAACTTGGCGCCCGAAGTGCCGGAGACGCAACCGCCCAAGTGGCAACGTTAGCCGCAACAGACGGCGCCGACGCTGTGATTGCGGCCGGCGGCGACGGCACGTTCCGCGCGGTTGCTGCGGGTGCTGCCGGGCGGATGCTGCCGGTCGGGTTCGTGCCGCTCGGAACGGGAAATGTTTTGGCCTATGAGATCGGACTGACACGGCGTGCGGCCGGTCTTGCGCGCGGTCTTCGTGACGATCCGGTCATTCCGGTGATGGGCGGGATGGTCAATGGGGCAGCATTTTTCTTGATGTGCGGGGCCGGTTTCGACGGCCGCATTGTCGGCGATTTGAACTATCGCGCCAAACGTATGCTCGGGCGTGCGGCTTACAGCTGTCCGGTGACGAAAGCGCTCGCCGCGGGCGCTGAAGCGTTCGACGCCGATATCGACGGCAAGCCATTTGAGGCGAGCTGGGTGATTGTCTCGAACGCCAGCCGCTACGGCGGATCGTTCACGCTGACGCGCGCGACGCAGCTCGGCGCGGCGCGGATGATCGCGACCATCGTCGAAGCCCGCACCCGCCGCCAACTGCTGGCAACATCGCTGGCGCTGGCGCTGGGGCGGCTTGCCGACCCCGAGACGCGGCCAAGCTATGTCAAAGTTCTGCCTGCAAACCGCGTGCTCATCGGCCATCGGGTAGCAACGCACATCGAGGTCGATGGCGATGACGCGGGCCTTTCGCCAGCCGACGTTTCGGCGCACGGACCTGTTGTCCATCTGATCGTGCCGGCGGCTTATGTTGCAGGTCTCACGAACCGTCACACGAATCACGTACTGTGAAACAGGTGAAGCGTTGTCGAGTCGCTGTTTTTCGCAAGGGAAACATGGCTCTACAACACTGTGCGAGCGTCAGAGCGAGAGTTCGGGGTCTATGCCCTTTTCTTCTCTGAACCGTGTCCGATTGGACCGGCAGATGGTTTCACGCGGCGCGTGGCAGCAAAGGACAGAGCTGCCCGAGGGAGCGCGGTGTGAGCCCAGGCGAAGCGACTTCACGGTTCCGTCCAAACCTCCCCGCACATTCCAAGCCAAGCGGAATTCGTCCGTGCGCCGGTCTGCGAGCCCGTGTGCAGATCGCCCGCGCGTGTTGGCTTTGCTTGGAACACCCAGCGTAATTTCGCCGGGCTGCGGACAATTGGAAGATGGAGTGCCTCATGCAGAAGCGCTGTCACCGGCCAACGGAAACCAAAAACCCCATGGGCTCCGCTCACGGACACGAGCCAAGGCGCATGTCACGCTGGCTGGTTCTGCTCTGGCGACAACACCACAAATATCCCCCATGTAGAACATGACTGGGCCTTAGCCGGCGGCGCTGACTGATAAGCGCTTGCCGGCCACGCCGAAATAAAAAGGCCGGCTCAAGCAGCCGGCCTTTTTTATTTGCGCTTTTTCGTTGGTGCCGGCGACTCCGCTGACGCGAAGCCGGCCGCCGGCATCACCTTACATCGGCATGTGGGCGAGCTGGTTGCCGAAGTAGTTGTCGATGGCCTCGACGATCGATCCGGCGACATGGCTGCGCCAGGAGTCCGACTTCAGGTTTTCGGCGTCCTCTTTGTTGGTGACGTATCCGAGTTCGATCAGGACCGATGGGAACTGCGCGGTTTTCAAAACCTTGAAGGCTGCCTGCTGGTCGGGGTTGTCGCGCATCGGCGTGCTTTCGCCCATGGTCTCGATGACGGTCTTGGCGAATACGCTGGTGCGCTCGTGCGTCATCGCCACGTCGCGTTCGGCGAGGTCGGAGAGAATATCGCGCACCGCGTCGACATCGCCACTCGACTGTTTGACTTTTTCGGCGTCGGAGGCGGACAAAACTTTTTGCGACGAATTGTTGATCGCCGAGCGTTCGAGGCCCTTGGCGACACCATCGCGCAGAGAGAAGATCGTGGCGCCGCGGGCGCGCGAGCCGGCATAGTCGGCATGGATGGCGATGAACAGACTGGCGTTATTGCGCTCGCCAAAGCGGACGCGGTCTTCGAGTTCGATGAAAACGTCCTTGTCGCGCGTCATCATCACTTTGTAGCGGCCGGATTTTTCAAGCTGTTCTCGCAGTGTGTGGCTGAACGCAAGAACGACGTCCTTTTCGACCGTGCCGTATTTCATGGCGCCCGAATCCATTCCGCCGTGTCCGGGGTCGAGCACGATGATGGGTTTGGAGGCTTTGGCGGCGCGCGCTTTCGGGCTTTCGGCGCGTTTGGGTAACGGCGGCTGCACGCCCGATGCGCCAAGGCCCGATGGCTGCTGGGCCAAGCCCTTGCGGTTGGCACCTTTGACGGCGGCATCGACGGGGAGAATGTCGAGGGCGAGGCGGAATTGGCCCTTGGCGTCTTTCTCGATTTTCGCGCTTTCGACGATGACGGGCTCCGTCACGTCGATGACGACGCGCATCTTGCCAGGCGCCGCCAAGCCGCCGCGGAACGATTTGACGAGGCCGACCGATGCCGTGGTTGTCGCGTCGGGTAACTGCAGATTGACGTCGGGAAATTCGACGATGACGCGGTTCGGGCTGGCGAGAGAGAATACCTGATACTCGACCTTGCGGTCGAGACCGACGACGAAACGGGTGCGCAGCGTTGGTGCAGCGGGTTCCGGTTTCAACTCAGCGGCAGCGAGCTGGTCTTGCCGCGGGGTCGCGCCGGCCAGTTGCTCGTCGCCGAACACCGGCGCGGCCAGCGCGCAACCCAAAAGGATATAGCAACCGCGGGAAAAACCCCGCGAACCCCTAAGACGCATTCCCAACAAACCCCCGTCATCGCAACACGTATTGGGCGTGTGCGGGACAACACTTGGAGTGCCCGGAGAAGATGGCGTTTTAACGGAATCCTCCAGGCTTCCTTAGGGTTATCGCGGGGTCAGGGTTAAGCGCGGGTTAAGATGGGCTGCGCACGGCGTCGCTTTCGGGATCAGCCAAACGTTATAATTTATTGGTCTGCCAGCGCTTTGCTGCGTCGCCATCGGTATCGCGGGCGTCAACCCATTGGCCTTCGCCGCGGGCGTCTGCTTGCTTTTTCCAGAACGGCGCCCGGGTTTTGAGATAATCCATGAGGAATTCGCAAGCCCCGATGGCGTCGCCGCGATGGGGTGCGCAGGTCATCACCATGACGATGTTTTCGCCAGGGCGCAGCGTGCCGACGCGGTGCACGATCAGGCTGCCAGAAAGCTTGAAACGATCTTTGGCCTCAGACTCGATTTGGCCAAGCTCGGTCTCCGTCATGCCGGGGTAATGCTCGAGCGTCATCGAAGACAGCGCGACGCCATCGGCTAGCCCACGCACCTTGCCGACGAAGGTTGCGACCGCGCCGATGCCGGTGTCGCCCGCCGTCAGCTTGGCGATCTCGGCCGAGATGTCGAAGTCAGCTTCCTGGATGCGGACGCTCATCTGCGCTCAGCCTCCGGTAACCGGCGGGAAAAAGGCGATCTCGCGCGCCGCGCCGATGTGTGCGTCGCGCTTGACATAGACATGATCGAAGGCGAGCCGGATCGCGTCCGGTTTTGCGAATGCGGCTTCGAAGGTGCCGCCGCGCGTTTGCATCCAGGCGACGAGATCGGCGGCGGTGACGATGTCTGCCGGCAGCGTGACGCGTTCTTCGCTCAATCCGGCTTTTTCGCGGACCCAGGCAAAATAGCGCAGTGTGACGGTGCGGGCTTCTGTTGGTGTTGCTTGCATCGCTTTTCACCGCTCGATGGCGTGGCGGACGCCGGCTTTGAGATAGTCGTAGCCGGTCCACAGTGTCAGCAGGGCTGCCATCCATAGGATCACGAGACCGGCCTCCGTGATGCCTGGCACGATATCATCGGCCGCCGGGCCGACGAGAAGCATGGCAAGCGCGATGAACTGCGCCGTCGTCTTCGACTTGGCCAGTTGCGTCACGTGAATTTTGACATTCAGCTCGGCCAGGAATTCGCGCAAGCCAGAAACAAGAATCTCTCGCGACAGGATGATGATGGCCGCCCAGATCGACCAGCCGCTGATGTCTTGTGTGTAAACCAGCAGCAGCAGCGTGGCACCGACGAGCAGCTTATCGGCGATCGGGTCGAGCATGCGGCCGAGGTTGGATTGCTGCTCCCAGATGCGCGCCAGATAGCCGTCGAGCCAGTCGGTGATGCAGGCAAGCACAAAAATCGCGAAGGCAAGCCAGCGGGCGCCATTGCCGGCACCAAAGAACAGCACGCCGGCGAGAACCGGCACGGCGGCAATGCGGCCATAGGTCAGAATGTTCGGCAGACTGGTGAGAATTTTGCGGGGCGCGCGCTGGTCCATGACCTTGCCTACCCATTGCAGGCGCGCCACGTCAATGGGGCGGTTTCAGTACGAGCCAAGACGGTGAATTATGAGGCCTGCGCGATTGCGGGCTGCGCCTGTGGCAGGTCGATGCTGGCGGCACGTAGCGCCTCGAACACGGCAATGCGCAAATCGGACTGCACCTTGAGGCCGCGATGGATGTCGGGCAGCAGCACACGCAGCGAGAATTCGGTCGCAGACGACGTGTAGCCCTCGAATACGGCCAGCGGGGCTGGGTCGCGCAGAATGTCGGGGTGGCGGTTGGCGCAGGCCATCAAGACGTCGATGACGCGGCGCGGATCGGCGTCCGGCCCGGCATTGAATTTGAGCACGACGCGCCCCTGGGCGTTGCGGTGCGTCCAGTTCAAAACGCGGCCCGTGATCAGCTCGGAGTTTGGGACGATCAAGCTGGCGCGGTCGAAGGTCTCGATCTCGGTCGAGCGCACGGAAATGCGTTTGACGTTGCCCTGCTCGTTGCCGACGACGACCCAGTCGCCGACCTTGATCGGGCGTTCGATCAACAGGATCAGGCCGGAGACGAAGTTGTTGACGATCGATTGCAGGCCGAAACCGATACCGACGGAGAGCGCACCGGCGACAATCGCGAGGTTGGTGATGTCGAAGCCGGCATAGGAAATGGCGACCATGGCGGCGAGGATGGCGCCGGCGTAGCCGACGGCGGTGTCGATCGAATGAGCAATACCGGCATCCATGCGCGGCTGCACCAGGACGCTTGCGCGCAAGCGCCGCTGGATCATGCGGGTCGCGAACAGGATCGCCGTGAACAAGGCGATGCCGAGCACGATGCGGACCAGCGAGATCTTGAAGCTGCCGATCTCGAAGCCGAACAGCAGCGATTTGGTCCAATCGCGGATGTCGGCGCTGGAAAAGCCCCACTGTAACAGCAGGAGCGGAAGCGCGATCAACGCGACGACGATGGATAGTGCGCTTTCGGTGAGCCACGCCAATTGCTGGCGGCGCGGGGCATCAAGCCCAAGTTGTTCTTCCAGTAAAACGCTGACGGCGTTGCGGCTGCCGTCGGTTTCGCGCGTGAAGGCGCGGATGGCGAGGAACAGCAGGGTTGCAACAAGCGCGACCACGCCGGTCATGACGAGCTGTTGTGCCATGAAGCGGCCGAGCGCGACGTAGCCGAGCAGGCAGGCGACGAGTATGGTGCCGGCTGCGATCCATAGTGGCACCTTGAGCCAGCGCGGGGTAATGCGCATGACCGGCCCGGCCGGGATCATCGGTTCGAACGGCGTCAGCAGCAGCCCTGCAAGCACGCCGGCAAAGCCGAGGCTGGCGATAAGTGACTGCACGACACTGATCGACAGCGGGAAGTAGAGGATCTGCCCGACGGCCGAGAAGAACAAATCGGCGGCGTAAATGGCACTGAGAATTTTCAACAGGCGGCAGATGCGGCGGCTGGCGCGGTCCGACAATGGCACCATGCGGCGCTCGGGCTGGCCGGGCGCGAAGACCGCGTTCAGCAACGCCGAGACGGCAATGAAGATGAGGGCGGCGCGCAGCATGGCGACACCGGCCGGCGCCGCCGTTGGATAGTACAGCAGGCCGAGGTAATCGAGACCGCCGTAGACCAGGAACGCGGTCGCGACCCCTGGGATGGCGCGCGCCGGCGCGATCCAGGCGGCAGACGCGGCGCGTTCGAAGAATGCCGGGATCAGCCCGCCGGGATGAGGGCGGTATCGCGTGAGACTGTAGATCGCCGCTTTGAGAATGAAGTACAGCGCGAGGGCCGCGGCCAGCAGCAGAGCAACGCTCTGATATTGACGGCCAACGGCGGCGGCCCAATCGGTGGCGTTATAGTTCAATCGCCATGACACCGACGGCGCGTCGCGCACAAGGTTTGTCCATAGCGACGGGAACAGCGGGCTCGACATGCGCTCGGTCAGGCTTTGCACAAACAGTTGCAGCCTGAGATCGGTGATTTTGTCGATGGCTTGGCGCGCCCGCCACCACGTCACTTCGAGTGTCTTTATGGCGCCGCCAAGTTCGGACGCTTCGGACGTAAGCCGCGCGCGTTCGGAGGCGGCGGAGGGGGCTTCGGGGCCAGCGTCTTTTTCAGGCGCCGGGCCGAGGCGGTCGATCTGGCTCTGAATGTCGGCAAGGCGCGGGCGCAGGCTGTCAGCGGTTTGTGTGGTCTTAGCGATGACGCCGTCGATATCGTCGCGCAGGCGTCCGAGATCGGTATCGACGCTTTTGATGGCGGTCAGCGTTTTTTCCGCGCCCTCCATGGTGCCGACGACTTTGCCGATCGTGTCGCTGACATCGGGCGGCAGAACGGCCGAGACCGTTGCAGGTTGCGCTGCTGCAGGTTGGGCTGCTGCAGGTTGGGCTGCCGGTGCCGCATCGCCGGCGCGGGCGCCGCTTGCGAGGGCCAGGATCATCACGGCAAGTGCCGCAGCGGCAGCTAGTCTCTGGGCGAGCGCGGACATCGATCACTTTCGGATGGAATTCGGTTGCACGAGGCGCATGGCCCCTGAGTGGCGCGAAAATAGGGCAGTCTAGACACAGACTTTAGGCGATGCGGCCGCCCTGGCCATGAAGCGCCGCGCCGCAGGGGTTTTCTCAGATCTCTTTTTCAGGCTCAGGCTTTTCCTTTTTCTCAGGCTCGATCGTCACCGAGCAGACGTTTTTCAGCGCCTGCCAGCTGGTCTCGTCGAGCGCCGGCGTTGACGGGTATGTACCCTGACGGCGGACGAGGGCGGCGCGCTCGGCGGTCGGCGGATGCGAGCGCAGCAGGTCGAACGGCTTCAAGGTTTTCGCCGTGCCAACTTCGCGCGCGTCTTCGGCCTCCTGCACGCGCTTGAAGAAATCGCCCAAGCCCTGTGCCGCGACACCTGCGTCTTTCATCAAACGGAGACCCTGGACATCGGCTTCGCGCTCGGCGGCGCGCGTGTAGCCAAGCTGCGCCAGCATGAAACCCACGTTGCCAATGGCCCCGCCGGCGCCGCCCATCATCAACTCAACGGCGGCGGCGAGACCGATGGCGCGAATGATGTCGGTTTCGGGGTGCATCTCGAGACCGTGGCCCATCTCGTGCGCCAGCACGCCGGCGACTTCATCGGGCCCTCGGGCCTTTTCGAGGATGCCTTTGGTCAAAACGATCTGCCCGCCCGGCACGGCGAAAGCATTCATCAGCGACCAGTCGTAGACCGTGACTTTAAACGGCCTGGTCACGCCGGCGGCTTTGGATAGACGCTCGGTGATTTTTGCGAGCGCTTCGAGGCCGCCAGCGCCGGCGCAGAGCTTGTGGCCTTCGGTCATCGACGAAACGGCGTGGTCGCCGAGGCGCGTGCGCCAACTTTCCGGCAGGACGCCGGCGATCGATTTGACCGGGCTCCATCCCGACGCCGCAAGGAGGCCCAGAAATGCAGCAATCAATGCGAGCGCGAACAGCCACGGCCGGGCGCTGCGCCAGCGCTGGGCTTTGGCGGAGAGATGCGGCGCGTGCCCTTTCAGCGCGTTTGCGAATGCTGTGCCCGGCACGAACAATGTGGCGTCGGGCGTCGTCGCCGAGCGCAGCAGGATGTCGATCGAATGGCTGCGGATTGGCTCGCCGGATCTGAGACTGGCGTAGGGCCAAACAAGGCGCTGATACGGATCCTTCAACGCGATCTCGAGACCACTGATGCCGAACGTGACGGTGCCGTCGCGGGCCACCGCCGCGCCTGTAACGCTGAAGCGGGCGTAATGCGCCGATGCAGAGGATGTCACGTCAGCCGCCATTGTTGCCGATCACGGTGCGAGCCACAGGTAACCTTGATGCGCAGGGACGGCCAAACGTTTACCAAGCGCGCGCGGTTGTCGCCCAAGCGGTGCGCGAACTCAAGCGGCAGATGCCCCTTCTCTGCCCCATAGAAGCCCTTGTGACGCCGAAGTCGGAGCCTAGGGTGATGGGGTACTCAGTCAGGCAGTTGCTCGTCCTGGGTACGTCTGGCCCAAAGCGCGGCGATCCGGACATCTTGGCCTCAAATCATGGCCGGTAATCTTGATTGCGAGTGCCGCGCGGAGTGCACGCGTGTTGACTAAGTTTGGCGTTCGACCTACTCGCATCGCGAATGTTGCCGATGGGCAACTCTTTGCGGCCCGGACGCCACTTTCGAGCCACAAATCCCGCGCACCTCCTGGACCCGACTTGAGCAACCGCGACGCTCCATCGCCATGCGCAAAGCGCGCATTGGCACGGAGCATAAGCGGAGCTTTTCGAAACAGGCGGCGCGCGTCGAACGACGCCGTGGCTTGCTATGCGAAGAGCTGATGAGGACCGACATGGACGCCAAGACGTTCGACAAATCGAAGCTGCCGAGCCGCCACGTGACGGAAGGGCCGTCGCGCGCGCCGCATCGCTCGTACTATTACGCCATGGGTCTGACGGAAGAAGAAATCCACCGCCCGTTCATTGGCGTGGCGTCGTGCTGGAATGAAGCCGCACCCTGCAATATTTCGCTGATGCGGCAGGCGCAGTCGGCGAAGGCAGGCGTCAAACGATCGGGCGGCACGCCGCGTGAATTTTGCACCATCACTGTGACCGACGGCATCGCCATGGGTCACCAGGGTATGAAGTCGAGCCTCGTGTCGCGCGAAGTTATTGCCGATTCGATCGAGCTGACGATGCGCGGCCACTGCTACGACGGGCTCGTCGGCATCGCTGGCTGCGACAAGAGCCTGCCTGGCATCATGATGGCCATGCTGCGCCTCAACGTGCCGAGCGTGTTCATGTATGGCGGCTCGATCCTGCCCGGCAGATACAAGGGCCGCGACGTCACCGTGCAGGACATGTTCGAAGGCGTCGGCATGCATTCGGCCGGCAAGATGACGGACGCCGAATTGCACGAACTCGAGTGCGTCGCGTGTCCTTCGGCGGGGTCTTGCGGCGGACAGTTCACGGCGAATACGATGGCCTGCGTTTCCGAAGCCATCGGCTTGGCGTTGCCGGGTTCGGCAGGTGCGCCTGCACCCTATGAAAGCCGCGACGAATACGCGGTCCAAAGCGGCGAGGCGGTGATGAAACTGATCGCGCTCGGCATCCGCCCGCGCGACGTCTGCACGCGCAAAGCCTTTGAAAATGCCGCAGTCATTGTCGCCGCGACCGGCGGCTCGACCAACGGCGCGCTGCATTTGCCTGCCATGGCGCACGAGTGCGGCATCGACTTCGATCTGTTCGACGTCGCCGAGATTTTCAAGAAGACACCCTACATCGCCGACCTGAAACCGGGCGGGCAATTTATCGCCAAGGACGTGTTCGATATCGGCGGCGTGCCGCAGATTTTGAAGGCGCTGCTTGAAGGCGGCGTCCTGCATGGCGACTGCATGACGGTGACCGGCAAGACCATGGCCGAGAACTTGGCGCCGGTAAAATTCAATACCGATCAGAAAGTCATCTATCCGGTGTCGAACCCGATCACGCCGACCGGCGGCGTTGTCGGCCTCAAGGGCTCGCTGGCGCCCGACGGCGCCATCGTCAAAGTCGCAGGCATGAAAAATTTGCGCTTCCGCGGCCCGGCGCGCTGCTTTGATTGCGAGGAAGATGCCTTCCGCGCCGTCGAGACGCGCGCCTACAAAGACGGCGATGTGTTCGTCATCCGCTACGAAGGCCCGAAGGGCGGGCCCGGCATGCGCGAGATGCTGTCGACCACGGCGGCGCTCTACGGTCAGGGCGCCGGCGATAAGGTTGCGCTCATCACCGACGGGCGCTTTTCGGGCGCGACGCGTGGCTTCTGCGTCGGCCACGTCGGACCCGAAGCAGCCATTGGCGGGCCGATTGGTCTTGTGAAGGACGGCGACATCATCGCGCTCGATGCGGTCGCAGGAACAATCGAACTCGAGGTCGAGGCGTCTGAACTCGAGCAGCGACGGAAGACTTGGAAAGTGCCGCCCAACATGTACCAGTCGGGCGCGCTCAGGAAATTTGCGGACCAGGTGGGCCCCGCGCGCTACGGCGCCGTGACTCATGCCGGTGGAAAGGCGGAAGTACACTGTTATGCGGACATTTAAGCTAGGGGTAGCAGCACTTCTCGCGAGCGTGGCCGCCGCGGGACAGGTGCTGGCGGGCGGCGTCACGTTCCGGTCTCCGGACGACGCCATGAACCAGGGCGTATCGGCCTTCAACGGCGGATACTACGAGATCGCTTTGCCGGCGCTTGAAGCGCTGCTCGAGACCAAGCCGGCCGTCGGCAATTTCTACATGGCGCGCATCTACGCCGACAACGAAGGCGCCTATACCGATCACGCCAAGGCCTATGGCCTCTACAAGCAACTCGCCGACAGCCTTCAGGACGTCGATCCCGATGATGACGAACTGGCGCCGATTGCCGCCAAGTCGCTGACTGCCGTTTCAACGTATCTGCGCGCAGGCGTTACCGACATCGACGTTAAGCCGGACGCTGCCGCCGCCGATCGCGCTCTTCAGCGCGCGGCGCTGACATTCAATAACGAAGACGCGCAGTTCGAACTCGCTAAGGTGCTGCTGCGCGGCGAAGGCCCCGACATCACGCTCGGCGGCACGGATGATCCCTCAAGCAAGATCGAGAACGGGCGGCACTGGTTGTCGCGACTGTCGCGATCGGGCCATTCGGGCGCGCAGGCATTCCTCGCGGACTTGCTGTGGCGCGGAAAGTTCGTCGACAAGGATCAAGCGAGCGCCTTGAACCTCATCGATGTCGCGGTCGCCAACGCGCCGTCGCAGGAGCGTGTCTGGATCGAGGACATCTATCAGAACATCTTCTGCAACGCCGGCGAGGGCGTGCGCACGCAGGCAACGGGCCGCGTCGCCGAGTGGCACGACCGCTATGGCCGCAGCCAGGTAGCGCTGGCAGACAAGAGCGGGCTCGACACGCTTGCCGCCGAGCCGGTGCGCACGTGTGCCAACGGCGAACTCGTCAAGCCGATGGGCTTGCAGGCAACCGCGCCGGCCGCGACGACGGCGCCATCGCCGCCCGGCGTTGAGCCGCTGGCGTCACCGCGCGTGCTTGTGCCGGCTGACGGCATGCGCGATGCCGGCACCGGATTTGCGCCCTAGGGCTACCCTAATTCCACCCACACCGGCACATGATCGGAGGGTTTCTCGGTCGCGCGGGTGAATTTGTCGATGCCGCTGGCTGTCAGCATGTCGGCGGCTTCTGCTGACAACAGCAGGTGGTCGATGCGGATGCCGTCGTCCTTCTGGAAGGCGCCGGCCTGATAATCCCAAAACGTGTAGACGCCGGGGCCTGGGTGGCAGGCGCGCACGGCGTCCGTGAGACCGAGATTGACGAGCGTGCGATAGGCGCTGCGGCTTTCGGGCTGGAACAGCGCGTCGCCGGTCCAGGCTTCCGGGCGCTTGGCGTCAGCAGGTTCGGGAATGACGTTGAAATCGCCGGCGAGCACGAGCGGCGTCTCGTCAGCAAGCAAGTGTTCGCTATGCGATTTCAGCCGCGCCATCCACGCCAGCTTGTAGGTGAACTTTTCCGTGCCAAGCGGATTGCCGTTTGGCAGATAAAGGCAGCAGACGCGGATCATGCGGGCGCCACACGGCACCAGGGCCTCGATCCATCGCGCTTGCGGATCGCTGTCGTCGCCGGGCAGGCCGCGCGTCACATCCTCAAGCCGCGCTTTCGATAAAATGGCGACGCCGTTGAAGCCCTTTTGCCCATGCGTTTCGACGTTGTAACCGAGGTCTTCAAAGGCTGCGCGCGGGAACCCTTCATCGACCGATTTGATTTCCTGCAGACAGATGACGTCGGGAGATTCCTGCTTCAAGTAAGCCACGGCTGCCTCAAGCCGCGCCTTGACGCCGTTGATGTTCCAGGTGGTGATTTTCATGGGCTCACGCCTCCACAAACCGCACCGCATAAACCGGCGGCAGGCGCGCGTTTGCAGCGGACCAGCTATCGCCCTGATCACTGGTGACCCAAAGCCCGCCCGTTGTCGATCCGATGACGACATCGTCACCCGAAGCGCTGACGTCGAGGCCGTGGCGGTAGACGAGATCGTAGGACGGCTCTTTCGGCAATCCCTTGCGCAACGACTTGAACGTTTTGCCGCCATCGCGCGTGCGCGTGACGACGAACTTGCCATCGACCGGGATGCGCCGCTCGTCCTTGATGCCGGGTACGAACCAGGCCGTATCGGGGTCTTTCGGATGCACGCCGACGGCGAAGCCGAACGACGACGGTTTGACTTTTTTGCACTCAACCCACGTCTTGGCACCGTCGGAGGAAACAAAAATCCCATTGTGATGCTGAATATAGAGCCGGTCGGGATTAGACGGCGATTGCACCAGGCGATGGGCGTCCTGGCCGTTTGGATTGAACTTGTGTTCTTCCGGCGCGTGGTCCTGCCACATGCCGGTGCCGATGTTGTCCCAGGATTTTCCGCCGTCGCGCGTCATCCACACGCCACCCGTCGAAACCCCAACGCGGACGGTTTTGCTGTCGCGCGGATCGACGCAGATCGAGTGCAGGCCAGGAAGATCGGCGCCGCCGCCCATCCACTCAAGACGTTTGGGGTGCCGCCACAGGCTATCGACAATGTCCCACGTTGCGCCGTGGTCGCTTGAGCGGAACAGCGCGCCCGGAATCGTGCCGCACCACAGCACGCCGGGTTCTTTTGGGCTGCCGGTTTCAAGTCCCCAGACGCGGATCGTGGTCCACGGGATCGGCTTGTCCCACATGTCTTTGTCGGGTGCGTCGTCGGGCTTCAAGGGATAGGCGGGCGTTGGCATTTCGATGAAGTCAGCGCCGAGCGCGCCGGCGCGATGCATCTTGACGCCAAAGTGGCCGTGGTCGAGGGCGGCGTAGATGTGACCGCTGCGGGGATCGGCCAATACGACCGAGACGTTGTCGGCGAGGAAATCGATTTTTTCGATTTCCCAGGGCGCGCGCTTAGCCCCCGTCCGCGCCAGCGTGAACAATCCTTTGCGGGTTGCAGCAAGAATTTTCAGCGCCATGTTGTCAGCTCCCTCTCCCCGTTTCTGCACTTAACGGGGAGAGGGTTGGGGTGAGGGGCCGCAACACGTTCGAACAGGCGGCCGCCCCTCACCCTAACCCTCTCCCCATTCCGTCCACGGGACGGATGGGGAGAGGGGATGAGACTAGCCGCCCGAAAGTGCCTGGACAACGTAGATTTGACTCTCTGGCTTCACGGCTTCTGACAAGCTGGTGCGGTCGCGGATCATGCGGCCGTCGATGAAAATCGTCATGTGTTTGCGGACGTGGCCTTGGTCGTCGAGGATGTAGGAGCGGATACGCGGGTTGATCGCGAAGGCGGCGTCGAGGGTGTCGCGAACCGTACCGCCCGCAACATCGAGGGGCGGGGATTGCACATGCCGTTGCAGGGCTGTCGCGAACGTGACCCGCGGCATCGGCAGGCTCCGGGAAATTGAAACGTCCTAATTCTAGATTGTGAAACTCGTGCCGCAGCCGCACGAAGCCGTCGCGACCGGGTTCTTGATCTTGAAGGCAGCCCCCATCAAGTCGTCGACAAAATCGATTTCGGCGCCTTCCATGTATTGCAGCGAGACCGGGTCGATCAGCACGGCGGTGCCGGACTTTTCGAGCACGAGGTCGTCACTGGCGCGGTCAGCGACAAGATCGAACTTGTACTGGAAGCCCGAGCAGCCGCCGCCCTCGACGGAAACGCGCAAATTCGGGGTTCCCGGGTCGCCCGCCACAATCTCGGCGATGCGGGTAAAGGCGCGGTCGGTGACGGAAACGGTGTCTGTTTTGAGCTCGGGCATGGGATTATCGGCTTTCTGATTTGATCCCTAGAAGATAGGACTGCGGCGGGCGAAGTCAAATGCGGCCCGAACAGAAAGCGCGTGTCCAGCCCCTCAGATGGCCATTCAACTCAAAGTGCTGATGCAAAACGGCGGCTATGGTGAAGGCCTGAAGCCCGGCGAACGCGCGCCTGCGTCTTATGCTGCGAGCGCGGTGCCGTCTCGCGGGCGGTTCCATGCCGAAGCCGAATGTCTGACCCGC